>DAIMIK010000035.1:0-23573 GCA_036722795.1 Acidimicrobiales bacterium
GGTCCCATGATCGAACAGTGGTAGCCGTCACAGATGGTGAAGGCATCGGCCAGCGCGTAGTGATAGGGGAGATCGGAACGGGTGTGGTAGCCCATGGTGAGAAGACCGTTGGCCGGGCCCTCGAACTGGGATGAGGTGTGGGTGTTCACGAACGCGTCCATGGAGCCGCCCCCGCGGCAGAGGTGCTGGGGCAGCCAATTGTGGCTCAGGTCATGGGTGCACTCACCCTGGCCGGAGGCCACGTCGAGGCGGAACGGCAGTTGGCGACCGACCGGCGACCGGGTGGCGTTGGCGGCATAGGGCTGGGAGAACGCGCCGAGGCTGCCCGCAGGATGGTCGTCGAACCCCCGAACGCCCGGATAGCACCCGAAGTAGTGGTCGAACGACCGGTTCTCCTGCATCAGGAACACCACGTGCTCGATGGCTCCCAGATCCGATCCGGCCGGAGCGGTCGACGAAGCCTTGGCCACCGTGGAGGGCGATCCGCATGCCGACAACAGGGCACCGGCGCCCGCAGCCAACGCCCCTCCCAGGAAGATCCGCCGATCGAACACCGGGCCGGTTCCCCTCGCCGTACCGCCTTGCATCCCTGGTCTCACTGGTCCCCCTTTGCCGTCCGGAACAACGCACCGGACGTTCCCCGTGTTGAAGCGTTACCGGAAGGTGAACGACATGCAAACTCTCGGGCTTGACCAGGTAGTTCCTCCCGGATTCCTGCTCCGCCAGAACCCGCCGGACGGCGTACGGTCCCCTCCCTCCAGGCCCGTCGACGGTCGGGACGGTCGGTCCACGAGGCTCCGTCGGGCAGATCTGCCACCCTTCCCACGACGGCGGCCAGTACCCTATGGGGTATGCAGAACAAGGAGGCGCCCCGTGCAACTGCCCGCTGAAGTCGTAGAGGACCTCCGCCGCAGGCTGCGGCGTATCGAGGGCCAGGTCCGGGGGTTGGAGGCGATGCTGGCCGACGGCCGCGAGTGCCGCGACGTGGTCACCCAGCTGAGCGCCGCCACCAAGGCGCTCGACCAGGTCGGGTTCCGGCTCATCGCCAGTGGCCTCGTGTACTGCATCGAGCACCCCGACGACGCCGACGCCGCCGGCTACCCGATCGACGAGGTCCAGCGGCTCTTCACGAGGCTGGCTTAGGGACGATCTCCCCGACCGGCGATCGGGCGCGCATCGCCGCGGACCAGGTCCGGTAGCCGCCGTCGAGATTGCGGGCCTGGATCCCGAGCTCGCGCAGCAGCGCGGTCGCCGTGTGCCCACGCTGACCCACCTCGCAGTAGACGACGACGGGCCCCGTGCCGAACGAGTCGAGCCTGTCACGCAGTTCATCGAGCGGCACGTTGATCGATCCGGCGATGGCGCCCCGGGCATGCTCGTCCGCCCCACGCACGTCGAGGAGCGTCCAACCGCCGGCGACCAGCTCGTCGAGCTCGGCGGGGTCCACGACGTCGCAGTCGCCACTGAGCACGTTCTCCGCCATGTAGCCGAGCAGGTTGACCGGGTCCTTGGCGGAGGAGAACGGAGGGGCGTAGGCCAGCTCGAGATCGGCGAGCCGATCGGCGGTGATCCCGCCGGTCATCGCCGTGGCGAGGACGTCGATGCGCTTGTCGACCCCGTTGCGGCCGACCGCCTGCGCACCGAGGATCGTCCCGTCATCGGGATCGAACAGGAGCTTCATCGACATGCGGGTCGCTCCGGGGTAGTAGGTGGCGTGGTCGAACGGGTGGGAGTGGATCGCCCGGAAGCGTCGGCCGGCGGTGCGGAGCCTCCGCTCGCTCCACCCGGTGGTGGCCACCACCAGGTCGAACACCTTGACGATCGCCGTGCCCAGCGAGGGAGCCGCGTGCGAGGGGCGGCCGGCGAGATGGTCGGCCACTCGCCGGCCCTGGCGGTTGGCCACGTTGGCCAGGGCGATGAGCGAATGCGTGCCGGAGACGGCGTCGTCCTTCTCCACGGCGTCCCCGACGGCGTAGACGTCCGGGTCGCTCGTCCGGTTTTCCTCGTTGACCGCGATCCCACCGTGCTGGCCGAGCTCGAGCCCGGCGAGTTCGGCCAGGCGGACGTCGGGGCGAACCCCGATCGCCCCGACGACGAGATCGGCGGCGAGCACCCGACCGTCGGCCAGGGTGACCGTGCGCTCTCCGACCGACGCCACCGTGGCCCCGACATCGAGGTGGACGCCGTGGGCGCCGAGCTCGTCGGCGACGAGCACCGCGAGCTCGGGGTCGAGGGGCGGCAGGACCTGGGGGGCCGCTTCGACGAGGGTCACGTCGATGCCCAGTCCGACGAGGTTCTCGGCCATCTCGAGGCCGATGAACCCCGCTCCGATGACGACCGCGGTGGTCGGGGCGATGTCGACGTCTACAGCCAGTCGGGCTGCGTCCTCGACCGTCCGCAGGGTCCGGACCCGTTCGTACCCGGGGATCGGGGGACGCACGGGGGCTGCGCCCATGCTCAGCACCAGCTGGTCGTAGGCCACGATCTCCTCGGCTCCGGTGACCGTCGAGCGCGTGGTGACCGCATGGTGGACCCGGTCGATGACGATGACCTCGCTGTTGACCCTGACGTCCAGCCTGAAGCGGTCGAACAGTTGCTCCGGCGTCTGGAGCGTGAGGTCCTCCTCTTCCTCGATCAGGCCACCGACGAAGTAGGGGAGGCCGCAGTTGGCGAACGACACGTGGCCGGATCGCTCGAGAACGGTGATGCCGACCCGCGCGTCGAGTCGACGGAGACGGGCCGCCGTCGACATTCCCCCGGCAACGCCCCCGATGATCACCACACGCCTCATCCGATCCAACTCCCCGGTAGTTGCACTCACTCCTGCCTCCCTCGTGCCATCGGCTGGCGGGACGCCCAGAAGCGTCGCTTGGCGGGAGGCTCCTCGGACCGGCACTGGCACCGTTCAGCGGGAGGCACCTTGCCGAGCACCTGCTCCACGTGGGCACCGCAGCCCTTCCACGATGGACGACCGCACTTCCGACATGTTACTCTTCTGCACATACCCCATAGGGTATCACTCCGTCGGCAGCTGCCGGGGTGCCCGCTCCCGGCCGGCCGGGGGCGGCCCGCAGGGCCTCGTGCACACAAGTGAGGCTCTCACCTGGGAGAATGCTCTCTCCGGCGACGCCGAAGAAGGGACGAAGTGCCCTACCCCCCGGCGTGGCGGCACGTCACGATGGAAGGATGTCCAAGCGAGTCGTGATCCTCGGCGGCGGAACCGGGGGCACCCTGGGTGCCAACCGGTTGCGGCGCCTCTACCCCGCGGAGGATCTCGAGATCGTCGTGGTCGACCAGGACGACGCCCACGTCTACCAGCCGGGGCTGCTGTTCGTCCCCTTCGGCCTGGCCCACGCCGACGAGATCGTCCGCTCGCGGGCGCACCAGCTGCACAAGGGAATCGAGTTCCGGCAGGTCCCGATCGACCACGTGGACACGGGATCGGACAGCGTGCATCTCCAAGACGGCACGGTGCTCGAGTACGACGTACTGGTCGTCGCCACCGGGAGCGTCCTGGTCGAGGAGGAGACGGATGGGCTCACCGGGCCGGGGTGGAGGGAGAAGGTCTTCACCTTCTACGACCGGGTGGGAGCGGTCGCCCTCCATGACGCACTCGAGTACTTCGAGGGTGGGCGAGTGGTGGTCAACGTGGTCGACATGCCCATCAAGTGCCCTGTCGCCCCACTCGAGTTCTGCTTCCTGGCGGACTGGTTCTTCCGACAGCAGGGAGTTCGCGAGCGCGTCGAACTGACGTACGTGACCCCGCTGGACGGGGCCTTCACCAAGCCGGTGGCGGCCGCGAAGCTGGCCGGCCTGCTCGAGGAGAAGGGAGTCGCACTCGTGACCGAGTTCAACACCGGAGAGGTCGACGGGTCCGGCGGGCGGCTGGTGTCCTACGACGGGCGCGAGGTCGGCTTCGACCTTGCCGTGGTCGTGCCGCTCCATGGCGGAGCGGCCTGCGTGTCGCGATCTCCGGGCCTCGGGGACGACCTGGGCTTCGTGCCGGTCGACGTGCACACGCTGCAGTCCACCACCAAACCCAACGTCTTCGCCATCGGCGACGCCGCCGGCGTGCCCACGTCCAAGGCGGGGTCGGTCACCCACTTCGAAGGCGAGGTGCTCGTCGAGAACATCCGTCGCTTCCTGGCCGATGAGCCGCTCGACGGCAGTTACGACGGGCACGCCAACTGTTTCATCGAGACCGGGTTCGGCAAGGCGTTGCTGATCGACTTCAACTACGACGTCGAACCCCTCCCGGGGCACTTCCCCGCCGCCGTGGGCCTCCCGCTGCTGAAGGAGTCACGGCTCAACCACCTGGGCAAGCTGATGTTCCAGCCGCTCTACTGGCACAGCCTGCTGCCGGGTCGCGACCTTCCCGGTGTCGGCTCGGCGATGCCCACCCGGG
Organism: Acidimicrobiales bacterium; assembly: GCA_036722795.1. Lineage (GTDB taxonomy): Bacteria > Actinomycetota > Acidimicrobiia > Acidimicrobiales > RAAP-2 > Bog-756. Next base: position 4,406 of record DAIMIK010000035.1, read on the forward strand.
GCAAGGACCACGAGGGCGTCTCGTGACAGCCCGTGCCACCCATCGGACCGTCTGAAAGGAGCCGACCATGCCCGTTGTCACCTACGCCGGAACGGCAGTGACGCTGAATGACGAAGGGTTCTTCGAGGACCCTGGCCAGTGGACCGAAGCCATGGCCCCCGAGATCGCCCGGGCCGAGGGCATCGACGAACTCACCGAGCCGCACTGGCAGGTCATCAAGTTCATGCGGGCCGAGTACGCCGAAAAGGGGACGGGGCCTACCGTCCGCGTCCTCGGCAAGACCTCGGGCGTCTCGATCAAGGAGCTCTACCAGCTGTTCCCCAAGGGCCCGGCCAAGGTCGCCGCCAAGGTCGCCGGCATCCCCAAGCCCCGCGGCTGCATCTAGCCGCTCGTCCGGTCTCCGACCACGAAAGGAAGGTGGGTCATGAGCGACACCATCGAAAAGGTATCGATCATCGTCTCGAAAGGATCGCTGGAAGGCGTGTACCCGGCGCTGATCATGGCGAACGGTGCCCGTGCCGAGGGGATCGACGCCAATCTCTTCTTCACGTTCTTCGGCCTCGATGTCGTGCATCGGTCCAGGATCGACCACATCAAGGTGGCCACCGTCGGCAACCCCGGGCTGCACCTGGCCACGATGGCCGGTGGCCTGCCGGGGGTGTCCTCGGTGATGACCCACTACCTCGAGAGGAAGATGGATAAGCTCGACATCCCTCCCATTCCCGAGTTCGTCGAGATGATCGCGGACACCGGTGCGGGGATCTACGCGTGCAAGGCCTCGGTGGACCTGTTCGAGCTCACCGCGGACGACCTGATCGAGCAGGTCATGGGGATCATCACCGTCGGTGAGTTCTACGAGATGGCTGCCGGTGGGGAGATCATCTTCACGTAGCGCTCCGGGACCTCCCCCGCAACGCCCGCTCGGTAACCTGGCTGCATGGGCCTCTACCGTGAGCGGATCCTCCCGGTGCTGGTGGACCGGGCGTGCGGGACCGCCGGACTGCGGCGCTGGCGCGCCGAACTGTCGAGCGGACTGTCGGGACGGGTCCTCGAGATCGGATTCGGTTCGGGCCTCAACGTCGACTACTACCCATCGGCCGTGGAGAAGGTCTTCGCCGTCGAACCGTCCGCCACGGCCTTCCGGATCGCACAGAAGCGAATCAGGCCGTCACCGGTGGCCGTCGAGCTCGTGGGGCTCGACGGCCAGTCCATCCCGCTGCCCGACGACTCCTGCGACGACGCCCTGTGCACCTTTGCCCTGTGCACGATTCCCGACGTCGAGGTCGCCCTGGCGGAGGTCCGACGGGTGCTCCGTCCCGGAGGCCGGTTCCACTTCCTCGAGCACGGCCTCGCCCCCGATCCGGGCGTGGCGGCGTGGCAGCGCCGGATCGAGCCCTTCCAGCGCCGGCTGGCCGACGGCTGCCATCTCACCCGTGACCCCGTCTCTTTGGTCCGGGGAGCGGGCTTCGTGCTCGACGACGTCTCGCAGCAGTACGGGGCCGGCCCGAAGCCCTGGAGTTGGTTCACCCGCGGTGTCGCGGTCTGCCCCGATCCGCCCTGACCACTCCGACGACGCCGTCGTCAAGATGTGTCGCCGGCAACGAACCGGTGCTGTCCGGTCCCCTCGGGGAACCTGCGGCGGGCGTCACGCCGCCGGCGTCGGCGCCGGGACGCCGGTTGGTCGGTCCGACAGCCGGGCCTCCTCCGCATCGATCAGCTTCCGATGCGCTTCTGCGTCACGGCGGGCCGTGGCGGGGAGCCACCGTCCGACCAGGAGGAAGATCGTCGGGAGGAACAGCACTTCGCCGGCGACGCACACCCACCACCAGCGCTCCCACTGCGCCGGGGCCTCCTGTTGCGCGGCCCGCACCTGGGGCCCGTGGGCGGCCAGGTACGCCCGGTCCGATGGGGGCATGGAGCGGAGCGCCAGCAGGCGCTGGAGGGCCCCCAGCGGAGTGGTGTGCAGCCGCGCCACGATCTGCGACGAAGCCGCCGCGATCGCCGCCCGGTCACCGATGTTCCTCTGGAGCGCGGCCAGGGTGGCGGGGTCGAGCGCGGCCAGGGTGGTGACCTCGGGTGCGTACCGCACGAGGATGGCCTTGACCTGCGTCCCGTAGTCGACGACCGGCGAGACCGACGTGACCACGAAGGGCAGTACCAGGAAGGAGACGGCCGCGACGACACGGAGGATCCAACCCCACACCGCGAGCCCGGTGGCAACCAGCGCCGGGTTGCGCTCCTCGACCGTCTCGGTGAAGGCCGCCATCCACGGCGCGTAGGCGATCCCGCGGCTGACCGACAGCATCGAGATGATGACGATGAACGACGAGTACGCCGTGGCCGGGTGGGTCGCCCGGCTGGCGAAGATGGCGGCCATCACCACGGCGCCCGCGCCACCGACGACCATGAAGGGCTTCCGCACCCGCACCCGGTCCGACACGATGCCGACCGCCACCACGGCGACCGCGTTCGCCGCCCAGAACCAGTTGCCCAAGCCGTTGGCCTGGGCCTCCGAGAACCCGAAGACCGAGCTGAAGTAGATGACGAAGAACCCGACGGCGGCGTAGTAGATGAGGAGGAAGACGCTCAGACCCAGTGCCGGCACCACGACGCGCACCGTGGCCATCTGGCGCCACGGATTGCGGACCGCGGCGATCGGGTCGAACCCCCGGGCCCTGGCCTCGACCAGAACCCGCTCCCGCATCGACACCATGATCTGGTCGCGCAGAGGCGGTGAGAGCTCCCGCAGGGTCCAGAAGGCGACGACGAACATCGCGTACCCGGTGATCCCCGCGATATGGAACTGGTCCTGCCACGGATGCAGGTGGGCGAGCGTGTTGGAGGCGACCTCGGAGACGACCAGACTCCCCACCACCGGGCCGAGGACCCAGAACCCCATCGCCGCGCCCCGCTTGGTCTGCGGTGAGAAGTCCCGGACCAGGGCGGGCGTGGCCACGAGGACCATGCCCTCGATGAAACCGACGCACGCCACCAGCGCGCCGTAAGCCATGGAGGAAGTGGCGTTGGGGAGCCCGAAGGCGGTGATCGTGCTGGCCACGAGCAGCCCCCAGACGACCATGTTGGCCCGTCCCCACCGGTCGGCCAGACCGGCCAGCAGTGATGCCACTGCCCCGGTCACGCTCGACACCACGATCACCGTCAGGTAGAAGCGGAACGACATGTCGAAGTGGGCGAGGACGGAGGGGGCCACCGCTCCGCCCACGTACTGCTGGTAGTAGAGGACGATCGTGGTCAGCACCACGACGGCCAGGTAGCCGTAGCGGGCCCTCGGGTCCGGATAGCGGTGGAGCTTCCGGTCCCACAGGTGCGCGAACCAGGGCCGGTCACGTCCGGTCATCGCATCCGGATCCCCTTCCGCGCTCATGTCGACCCCCAGGTCCTGCCCGCCTTGGAGGCGGGCCCTCTCGTCCCGGCACTCCGCGCATCAGGCATGATGCCCTCGGGGCCGGCGGGCATGCGGACCATGGGATCCGACTATACGGATCCCATGGCGTTCGAACGGTCCTTCGCGGCCGAAGCTATCTATTGGCATTCATACTGTCAACTGTTACGTTGCAGCCATGGACTTCGGAACCATCGACTTCGCGTACGCCGAGCACCTGGCGACACGGCCCCCCGAGGAGGACGGGCCGATCTGGATGGTCAACTTCATGCGGTACAAGGAGCGGGCCGACTACGGCGAGGGCGAGGGCGAGGACGGTGGCATCTCCGGCCGTGAGGCCGACGACCGCTATGCCCCGACCGAGGTCCTGGCGGACATCGGGGCCGACATCGCCTACTTCGGTGACACCGTCGGGGCCGACGACAGCCCCGACCCCGAGTGGCACCGGATGGCGATCGTTCGCTACCCCACACGTCGATCCTTCATCGACATGCAGTCCCGCGAAGACTTCCAGGAGAAGCGGGTCCACAAGGACGCCGGGATGGACTTCACCATCATCATGTGCTCACTGCCGACCGGTCCCGTGCAGGGAGAGCCCGACGGGTCGGGGATCGTGCGATTCACCGCATTCCCCGCGAAGTCGTCCCCTTCGGGCCCAGTGGCCGAAGGGGCGGCGTTCGAGGTCGAAGGCACCGTCGTCGGCGACGACCGCCGGTGGGGCCGACTGGAGATCTCATGGTCGGACCGCGAGGACGACCTACCCGAAGGCGCCTTGGTCGTCCGCTCCCTTCCGTTCATCGATCGGGTCCGTCCCCTCATCGGCGACACGCCCGGCGGCTGAGCAGGCCCGCGGGCCGGGCGATCCGGAGGCCGCGCCGGCGGTCGATGCCGGCGGTCGATGCCGGCGGTCGACCGATCTCCCGTCACCGCCGGGCCGATCGACGCCAGTCGGTCAGCGGGCCATGTCGATGATCGCCAGGTCGGTGGCCAACACCACCTCGCCGTCGAACTCGGCCGCGGCCTGGTCGAGCCACTCCTGCTCGGTGCCCGGGGCCGGTGCCGGAACGAGATGGGTAAGCACCAGAGTCCGGACACCGCCACGTGCCGCCGTCCGGGCCGCGTCCGGCACGGACGAGTGGTAGTCGAGCACGTCGGTGAGCCGCGGCAGGCCGATCTGCTCGAGGAGATCGCGCCGCACCACGGTGTGCACCAACACGTCGGCCCCGCCGCACAGCTCGTCGAGGCCCGGGCAGGGCACCGTGTCGCCGGCGATGACCACCGACTGCCCCCCGTCATCGATGCGGAAGCCCAATGTCGGCCGGACCGGCGAATGATCGGTCGGAGCCGCCATGACCCGCACCCCGCCCTCGTCGAAGACCACCCCCCGCTCGGCCTCGGTCACCGTCGAGGAGGGTCTCCACTGCAGGTCGGCGTGATGGGCGAGTCGATAGCCGATGTCCGGCTCGAGCATCGCCTCGGTGGCACGCAGCAGGGCGTCCGTGCCGAGCGGGCCCACGACGGGCAACGGGTTCGGCTCGAACGACAGAGCCCACCGCATGGTGAAGATGTCGTTGAGGTCGGTGATGTGGTCGCTGTGGAGGTGGGTCAGGAAGAGGGAACGGATTGCCCCCGCCCCTGAGCCGGCCGCGGAGGCACGCATCAGGACCCCCCGCCCGCAATCGAACAGCAGGTCCCCCGCCGATGTGCGCACCAGCGTCGACGGACCGGCCCGGTCCGGGTGGGGCAGCGGGCTCCCGCTGCCGAGGATGATCACCTGCATCGCACACCCCTGTTCGCTTGCCCCGCCGAACATCATGGCAGAGCCTGTGACATATGAGTCGCGACGGCGGCGAGGGCTTGCCGTTCGTCTCCGTCATGAGGCACCCGTCGCGCCAGGCGTTCCTCACCTTGGCCGGCGATCCCGACAGCGCCCGCACGATCGGCTGGCGCCGAGATGCCGGCGCCCGTTCTGGACGGATGCACCGCACCCCCCGTCGAAGGGGCACCCGACCTGCGTGGCACGTGGTGGGTGGTCGACACCGGAGCCGACGGCCAGACCCTCCCCCGCACTGCCAGACTGTGGCGTCTCGTCGAGCGCATCGAACAGGCGAGCGACCGCGTCGTCGTGCCCGGGCGCCTGCTCCTGGTAGCGACCCCGCACCCCCTTCCACCAGGCCTTTTGGTGTACGGAATCGCCGATTTCGCCCCGTTCGGGACCACGGGTGGCTTGTTTCCGCACTGGTCGGCAACTAGATTGGCATCCCATTGTGTTTCACGCCCGGTATGCACCGATGGCGGAGTTAAACGCAGGAGCGCACCGTCGACGGATCATCCCGGCGGTGCTTCTCTCGACTCTCGTCGCTCTGACCTCCTTGACGGTGGTCCTCCTTCCCCGACCCGCCGGGGCCGACCAGATCGCGGACCTGAAGGCGCAGGCGACAGCCATCTCACAGAAGTTGGTCGAGGAGCAGTTGCAGATCGACGCCTATCAACAGCAGTACTCGGTGGCATCGGGGAAGGTGGCCTCCGATGCACAGGCCGTCGCCCAGATCGGCCAGCAGATCAGCCAGGACCAGCAGCAGATCTCAGCAAAGACCACCGCCGTACGGCACCAGGCGATCAATTCCTACATGGACTCCGGCACCCAGGCCTCCAGCTCGGATGCCGCGTTGTTCTCCGGGAGCGGCGACGCTGCCCAGGCGGCCAGTGAGTACACCACCATCGCGGTAGGCAACATCACCACCGCGATGGACCAGCTGCACACCGCACAACGCACCCTCCAGGTGCACCAGGCAACGCTCCAACACCAGCAGGCCCAGGACCAGACGGACCAGACTCAACAGGCTGCCTACCTCGGGAATGCCACCGGCAGCGAACAGCAGCTGCATTCCGTCCAGGCACAGGTCACCGGGCAGCTGGCCACAGCGGTAGCCCAGCAGGCGGCCGCGCAGAGCGCGGCAGCCGCCGCGGCAGTTGCGGCTGCACAGCGCGCGGCAACCAAGTCGTCGACGACACGGGCTCCGTCAGCTCCGACGACACGGGCTCCGTCAGCTGCGACGTCGACCTCCCCGTCAGCCTCCCCGGCCCAGGGCTCGACCGCGTCCACCGCACCGGCACCGGCACCGGCACCGGCACCGTCGGCCGGCGGCAGCTCGGGCGGCGCCACTGCCGACCCCTCACTCAACTCGTTCCTCCAGTGCGTCGTGCAGGCCGAGTCGGGTGGCAACTACGCGGCGGTCTCGCCGGGCGGTACCTATATGGGTGCGTTCCAGTTCAGCCAGTCGACGTGGAACCTGGCGACACAGGCCGCCGGTCTTCCCGGCCTGATCGGTGTGCCGCCGAACACCGCGTCCAAGTCCGATCAGGACACGGTGGCCGTCGCCCTCTACGCCCTCGACGGCCAGCAGCCTTGGTTGGGAGACCGCTGCGCCTGATCGGCCGCCGCACCCGCCTGGCCTGCGCCCCGGTCAGAGCAGACGGCACCGGCCGGTTCCGGCGCAGACATCGCACTCGGGAACCTCACCGGCAACATGGGCGAGGCAGTACGTGATGCGCTGCTCGACGATGTCCATGAGCAGGGGGTGGGGCCCGAGCGGAGCCGACACCAGGTAGTGGACACCGGGATGGCGTGCGGCCGACCGGGCCGCCAGTGCCGGGATGTCACGATCCCAGTGATTCCCCGGCCACAGGAAGTACGGGGCGATCACCACGGTGGTGGCGCCGGCTGCCACGCACGCGTCGAAGGCGGTGCCGATGGAAGGTTCGGCCAGTTCCATGTGAGCAGGCTCCACGACGGGGCGGGTACTGCGTGCGGCCCATGCACGCACGAAGTCCTCGTGGCGCCGGTTGGCATCCTGCCTCCGCGACCCGTGGTCGACGATCACCACGCCCAACAACCCCGGAGCGAAGGGCACTGCGTCCGCCCCGTCTTGCCCCGGTGTGTCGTCCATGCCCACCCAACCCTAGGTTGCCGTCACCGATCCACCGTCCCGACCGCGATGGACGGCTCCCCGTACCATGTTGCGGATGGCGGACGCACCGGGATCGAACGAAGCGGCGGATCCGGCATTCCGGTCGACGGTGCATGCCGGTACGGTGCGGTGGTCGTACCCGTGGTGGGTGCAGCGGTCCGGTCGTGACCGTCGGGCGGCCACCGGCCTGGAGATCGAGAGCGATGGGGTCGTGGTCCTGTGCGACCGACGGATGCCGGCCTCTAAGACCACAATCCAGTTGATCGCCGTCTCCCCCGCCGGCGTCTTCGTCGTCGACACCAGGACCTACAAGGGACTGGCCCACATCAGGCGCCCGGGCCCGATATCGGACCTCGGCCCCGACGAACTCCACGTCGGGCGGCGGAACTGCACCGACACGGTGACGAACGTCTGCCGACAGGTGGACGCTGTGCGGGCGATCCTCCGGACCGCTCCCTGGGGATCGGAGGTCCCGGTGCACGCCATGCTCTGCCTCACCAAAGCCGAGTGGGGATTCGCCTCGGCCATCGAGGTCGGTGACGTGTGGGTCGGCTGGCCCCGGCTGATTGCCCGCCGGGCGAAGGCACCGGAGGTGATGGACTCCCGGACCGTCGAAGAGGTCTCGCGGCTCCTGGCCGACAGCCTGCCGATCGCCTGAGACCCCCGCCGACTTCGGGCACCGGCACCGGCACCGGTCGATCGGGGTGCGGCCCAGCGGGAACCTTCAGGTTCCCCCGGGCCGATCGTCAGCGGCCCGCCAGCAGTACCAGGCCACCAGGCTCCGGTAGGGACGGAACGGCTCGCCCAGTGCGTCCAGCTGGCCGGGCGAAGGAATGCCGGGCAGGGCCCACGCCCTGGCGAACCCGGCCCGGACCCCGTAGTCGCCGGTCGGCCACACGTCGAGCCGGCTCAACGTGCCCAAGAGGAACATCTGCGCCGTCCACGGCCCGATGCCCCTCACCTGGGTCAGGTGCTCCACCACCGCGCCGTCGGACAGCCGGCCGATCCGCTCCAGCACGATCTCGCCGGAGACCACCTTGTCGGCCAGATCCCGGATCGACGCGGCCTTCGACGCGCTGAGTCCGCTCGACGCCAGCAGGGCGGGCGGAGCATCCAGTACGCCTTCGGCGGTGACCGACCCTCCGAGCGCCGCGGTGAGGCGGCCGTGGATGGAGGCCGCAGCCCTGCCCGCCAGCTGTTGGTAGACGATGGTCCGGGCGATGGCCGCGAACCGTTCGGCTGAGGGGGCTCGCCGCCGCGGGGGCGGCATGCCGTGCCGGTCGATCAGCGTGGCCAGCACCGGGTCCCGCTCCCCGAGCGATGCCACGGCCTCGATCAGCGGTCCTCCGGTCACGGAACTGATGATGCCAGCTCGCTTCGCATCGTTGCGCCCCGTTCCGCCCGCCCGTTCACGCCACGATCGGCCGGGCCGTCCGACGGGCCGGGCACGCCCGACGGGCCGCCCCACCGGTAGGCTGGCGGCGCACCAGTGCCCATCGAGAGCGGAGGACGGCATGGAAGGCAACATCGTCTCAGTGGAGCGGGTGATCCCGGCGCCACCGGAGGCAATCTTCGATCTGATCGCCGACGCTGCCCGGCACCCCGACATCGACGGCTCGGGCACCGTGAAACAGGTCAAGGAGGGGTCCCCCCAGCACCTGTCCAAGGGCGCCACGTTCGGCATGTCGATGCACATGGGGATCAGCTACTCGATGGTCAACACCGTCATCGAGTTCGAGGAGAACCGGCGGATCGCCTGGCAGGCGCGACCCGGCGGGTTCCTGGGCAAGGTCCTGGCCGGGCGGATCTGGCGCTACGAGCTCGAGCCGGTCGAGGGTGGCACCAAGGTCACCGAGAGCTGGGACATCTCCGAAGACCATCAGCGGTCGCTCCTCAAGCTGGGCGGGCTCCCCGAGAAGACCCGGGCCAACATGGACAAGACACTGGCCCGCATCGAGGAGCTGACGGCACAGCCCGCCTGACCCTGGCGGGCCCTTCCGGGGAAGCGTGCCCCCTGCGGCGGTGTTGTACCGGTCGTGGTCCCCCTCTCCGTCCTCGACCTCGCCACCGTGGCGCGCCGGTCCACCCCGGCCGACGCCCTGGCCGAGACCACCCGTCTGGCCGGGCTGGTCGAGACGCTGGGCTTCCACCGCATGTGGGTGGCGGAGCACCACGGGATGCCGGCGGTCGCCAGCTCGGCGCCGGCGGTGCTTATCGGCCATCTGGCCGACGCCACGACCACCCTCCGGGTGGGTGCCGGCGGGGTGATGCTCCCCAACCACGCCCCGCTGGTGATCGCCGAGCAGTTCGCCACGCTGGAGGCCCTCCATCCGGGAAGGATCGATCTCGGACTGGGCCGTGCCCCTGGCACCGATCCGGACACGGCCAGCGCCCTCCGGCGCGCCGGCGGCCTCGGGCCCGCCAACTTCCCCCACGACGTGGTCGAGCTGATCAACTACCTGGCCCCGTCCGACGGCCCGCCGACCCATCCGGCACCGGTGCCCGGCCGGGGGTACCTCCCCGAGATATGGCTGTTGGGATCGTCCACCTTCAGCGCACAACTTGCCGGCCTGCTGGGTCTCCCCTTCTCGTTTGCCTACCACTTCAGCCCCGATCAGGTGGACCTGGCACTCGAGCGGTACCGCTCGGTGTTCCGGCCGTCCACGGCGCTCGGGCGGCCGTACGCCATGGTCGCCGTCTCCGTGCTGTGCGCCCCCAGCCAGGCAGAGGCCGAGTGGCTGGCCGGTCCCTCGGCGCTGGCCGTCCTCCAGCTCCGGACCGGGAGGCTGGGCCCGATCGCCAGCCCCGAGGAGGCAGACGCCTATCGGTACACGCCGGACGAGCGCTCGGTGGTCGAGTCGGCCACCGCCACCCATCTGATCGGCGATCCCGACTCGGTACTACAGGGCCTGGCCGACCTGCAGCGCCGCACCGGCGCCGACGAGCTGATGCTGTCCACCCGGGCCCACTCCTTCGAGGCCCGGGCGCAGTCGCTGTCCCTGGTCGCCGAGCGGTGGCCGATGGAGGACGTGGCTGCTCCGTCGCCGGCTGCTCCGTCGCCGGCTGCTCCTTCGGCCGCCCGGACGTCACCGGGCTGAACGGTGGCCAGGGGTCCTACCCGGGTCAGAGCGCGGCGCAGGGGTCAGAGCGCGGCGCAGGGGGGCAGCACCGCCTCGCCGATCAGCGCCAGGTGCTCCAGGTCGGAGAGATCGAGGATCTGCAGGTAGATGCGCTCCGCTCCTTGCGCTGCGTAGGCCGCCAGCTTGGAGAGCACTTGGTCGGGGGTGCCGCACAGGCCGTGCTCGCGCAGCTCGGCCACCTCGCGCCCGATGGCCCCGGCCCGCCTGGCGATTTCGACCTCGTCCCGCCCGCAGCACACGACCTGGGCCGCGGAGAGGACGAGCGAGCCCGGGCCACGCCCGGCGGCCTCACAAGCGGCACGCACCCGTGCGAACTGGTCACCGGTGTCCTCCAGCGGGCGGAACGCCAGGTTGAACTCGGAGCCGAACGTGGCGGCCAGCCGAGGCGTGTACTTCGGTCCACCTCCGCCGATGATGATCGGCGGCCCCGGCCTCTGGACCGGTTTGGGCAGAGCCGGGCTGTCGCTCACCTGGTAGTGCCGGCCGGCGAAGCCGAACCGTTCGCCGACCGGGGTCGACCACAGCCCGGTGACGATGGCCAGCTGCTCCTCCAGGCGTTCGAACCGCTCTCCCAGCGGCGGGAAAGGGATCCCGTAGGCGGCGTGCTCGGCTTCGTACCACCCGGCACCCAGCCCGAGCTCGACCCGGCCGCCGCTCATGGCGTCCACCTCCGCCACCGAGATGGCCAGCGGCCCGGGAAGCCGGAAGGTGGCCGAGGTGACCAGGGTGCCCAGTCGGATGCGGCTGGTCTCCCGGGCGATGCCGGCCAGGGTGACCCAGGCGTCGGTGGGCCCCGGCAGCCCGTCGCCGTCGCCGATCCTCAAGTAGTGGTCGCTGCGGAAGAAGGCGTCGAACCCGAGGTCCTCGGTGGCCTTCGCCACCACCACCAGGGCGTCGTAGGTGGCACCCTGCTGCGGCTCGGTGAAGATGCGGAGGAGCATCTCCCCGGTCTAGCCGAGCGGGGCGGGCGGCGTGGTCGAGATGTGGACCCCGACGCCGCCAGACCTCCGAGCTAGCCGGCGAGCATGCCGGGACCGACCACACCTTCGTCGAACTCGGCATCGCCGGCTCCCGCCGCCGCGTCGGACATGGCCAGGTCCTCGCTCGGGCGCTCCAGCCCGGAGGAAGTACGCAGCTTCACCTGCTTCAACAGCAGGGTGAGCCCGAACATCACCAAGGCGATGGGGACACCCAGCAGGAAGACCGAGTGGAGCGACCGGACGAACGACTCCAGAATCCCGTGCTGCACCGGTGTGGGAAAGGCATGGAGCTCTGCGGGGCTCATCGAGAAGCTGCCGTTCACATGGATGGACTTGCCCGCTGCACCTGGCACCAGCACCGGAATCCAATGGCTCAGCCCGGCGATGAACACCGCCCCGAACAGCGAGGTCCCGAACGCTCCGCCCAGAGAGCGGAAGAAGGTCACCCCTGCCGTCGCCGTTCCGATCTGGGTGGGCGGCACCGCGTTCTGGGTGGCCAGCACCATGAAATTCATGGTCATGCCCATGCCGGCCCCGAGCACGACCACATACAGGCTCATGGTCAGGTGGGAGGTGTGCAGCCCCAGATGGGTGAGCAGAAGCATCCCGAGGACGGCCAACAAGGAACCGATGACCGGAAACAGCTTGTAGCGACCGGTGCGGCTGACGATCTGGCCCGACGCGATCGAGGTGACCAGAAACCCCAGCATCAAGGGGATCATGAGCAGGCCCGACACCATTGCCGAGACCCCGTCGACCAGTTGGAGGTAGAGCGGAAGGTAGATGATGGCGCCGAACATGACCATGGCCAGCAAGAAGGTGACGCACGAGGCCACCCGGAAGATCCCGATGTGGAAGAGGCTGGGGGGCAGGATCGGCTCGGGTGCCTTCCGCTCCCAGAGCACGAACACCCCGATGAAGGCCACGGCGGCGATCGACAGTGACACGATGATCGGTGAGCTCCATGCGTACTGGGTGCCGCCCCACACCGTCACCAGCAGTGCCGAGGTCACACCCAGCATCATCAGCCCGGCGCCGAGGAAGTCGATCTGGTGGGATTGGCGGCGGAAGGGAAGCTTCAGGACCGCCGAGGTGACGATGAGGGCCACGATGCCGATGGGAATGTTGATGTAGAAGATCCACCGCCAACTCAGGTCGTCGGTGAACACCCCCCCGAGCAGCGGGCCGGCCACCGAGGACAGTGCGAAGGTGGCCCCGAAGTAGCCCATGTAGCGACCTCGGTCCCGCGGCGAGACCACGTCGGCGATGATGGTCATGGCCATGGCCATCAGACCGCCGGCACCCAGTCCCTGGATGCCGCGGAAGGCGATCAGCTGACCCATGTTCTGACTGAGGCCGGACAGTGCCGACCCGATCAGGAAGACGACGATGGCGAATTGGAAGATGCCCTTCCGACCGAACTGGTCGGACAGCTTTCCGTAGAGCGGTGTCGAGATGGTCGAGGTCAACAGGTAGGCGGTGACCACCCAGCTGATGTGGTTGAGCCCGTGCAGGCTGTTGACGATCGTGGGCAGGGCGGTCCCCACGATGGTCTGGTCGAGGGCGGCGAGGAACATGCCGAGCATCAGCCCGCTGAACACCATCAGGATCTGCCGGTGGGTCAGCGCCACCACGGGTCCACCTCCGGCCGGCGGCCCGTCCGGCGCGGGAACCGCTGCCACCTCCGTCCCGGGTGCGAGATCGTTCCCCCGTGCTGGTGTGTCGATGCTCATCTCGCTTCTTCCCTTGCGTCCCTGGTGTGCTGGAGACCGGCACTCAGCCGGGCGAGCCCGCCGGCCAGCGCCCCCCGTTCCTCGTCCGTCCAGTCGTCGATGGCCTCGGCCAACACCTCGCGCCGGGCCTCGGACACCGCCTCGAGCACGGCCCGGCCGCGATCGGAGAGGCTGAGCAGCGAGGCCCGGCCATCACGGGGATCGGGGACCTTGACCATCAGCCCCGAGGCCACCAGGTCGCGCATCTGGCGGCTGACGGTCGACAGATCGAGCTCGACGCACTCCGCCAGATCCGACAGGCGGACCGGCGCCCGCTCCGAGGCACGCACCAGGAGCCAGTAGCCCGCACGGTCGATGGAGACCCCTTCGGGCAGGGCGCTCTGGGGCACCCCGAGGCGCAGCATGGCCCGGGCCGCTTCGGTCAGCGACCGCTCCAGGTCCGCCGACACCCGCCGCGCCGGCAGGGCCGCACCCCCCGATGGCGGCCCGGCGGACGATGGGGCGGTCACCTTGGTCAATGTCGCCGTCATGGAGTCGTCCTCTCACACCGCGGCGACGGGGAGCCGACGCCATGTAGATCCGGGAGGGCCGCAGCTCACGTCCGCCCGAGCGGACTGCCGATCGGCCTCTACGTGCTTGTAACAAGCAACTATATCAACCGGTCCGACGATCCCGTTCGGGCAGCTCAGGTCGGTTCTGCCTCTCGCCGGGCGCTTCCCGGCACCAGGGGAACGGGCGGGCGGTGCGCGGCGGTGGCCCGCCCCACCACCAGCACCCCGGCGACACGGGCGCCCTCCCCTCGCAGCGCCGCCACCGCGCTCTGGGCTCGGGACCCGGTGGTGACGCTGTCGTCGAAGACCAGGATCCTCTGGGTGCGGAGCCACCCCGGGTCGATGCCGGGCGCAATCTCGAATCCGTGGCGCGAGGCGACCAGATGGTCGACCACCCCGGGACCACGCACCAGCAGCGCACGGTGCAGCCGGGCCAGGTCGGGGACACGGGTGGCCACGGCGTCCGCCGGCGAGCCCGTCGGCCGACACGAGGACGGGACGGTTGCCACCACGCTCCACGCGCCCCCGAACCGTTCGCGCAGCCGCCCGGCGTTGTCGGCCATCCACCGCTCGACCAGGGCGGAGAGCGCCCCGACGCACTGACGGCGGACCTCGTCCACGGGAGCGTCCTTGTAGCCGCGGAGCAGCCGGTGGGTCCTGTCGCCCACGCGGTAGGCGGTGATCGCCACCACCGGGGCGAGCGGCAGCTGCAACTGGCGGACCGTGGCCCGGCAGCAGAAGCAGAGGGCGAAGCGTGGAGGGCACCGGCCTCCGCACACCCGGCAGTCAGCTGGGTCGAACCCGGCACGGGCCACGAGTGCTCCTGGGTTCCCTTAGGGGCCGGCCTGCCGGTCGGCCTCGGACTCTGGCGATGCGTCCGGGCGGGAGGCGTCGCGACGGAGGGGCGGTGGTCAGCCGGCCCGGCCGGGCCTCAGGCCCCTGCCGCGTCGTCCGGCAGCGACGTGTCCACCGGCCGTGCATCCTCCGAGTGGCGGTGGAGGAGGAAGGTTCCGGTGGACCGACTCAGCATTCGTCCCTGGCCGTCGCTCACCGACGCCTCTGCGTAGGCGACCTGCCGGGCCATCCGGACCACCTCGCCGCGTAGGGCGTAGGGCTCGCCGACCAGGGCGGGTCGCATGGTCTCCACCTTCATCTCGAGTGTCGCCCGGGTGCGGTCGCGCCCGGGCAGGGCCGCGTTGATGGCGAAGTTCATGGCCGCGTCGAGCAGGAGCCCGTGCACGCCGGCCTGCACGACACCGTGGGGATTGCAGGCCGGCCGGGTGGGCACGAACGAGCCGGCCACCCAGCCGAGGTCCTCGCCGTCCACGCCGTAGTCGTCGAACGAGGCGCCCACCGTTGCGATGAGCTCCATGCCCCCGTTCCCCAACCAGCGGTCCATGTCCTTGGCGCGGCCTGTCACCTTCCCGACCGTAGTGCCGGGATGGGACAGCGTCGAAGCCGGGCGGGCCGCGGAACGGTGGGGGCTGGCTCGTCACCCCGGCCGACCAGGGACTTCACGCGATGGTCGGCGGCATGCTGGCCGAGGCGCGGGACGGGCGACTAGTCTTCTTGACCGGGCGGTCAAGTTTCCCCGGGCCGCATCGTTGCATCACCGTCAGCAGTTCCACGCCAAACCGAACACGGCCGGCAGGCACCCGCTCCGCCGGACCTCGGAAGGAGATCCACCATGACCAACGCCGTCATTGTCGATGCAGTCCGCACTGCAGGGGGCAAGCGCAACGGGAAGCTTCGCAACTGGCACTCTGCCGACCTGGGCTCCGAGCCTCTGAAGGCGCTCGTCGCGCGCAACGATCTCGACCCGGCCCTGGTCGACGACGTGATCATGGGCTGTGTCATGCAGGTCGGCGAGCAGTCGCTCAACGTCGGCCGCAATGCCGTCCTGGCCGCCGGGTTCCCCGAGTCGGTGCCCGCCACCACCATCGACCGCCAGTGCGGCTCGTCGCAGCAGGCCTGCCACTTCGGTGCCCAGGGCGTGATCGCCGGTGCCTACGACGTCGTCATCGCCGGCGGCGTCGAGGTCATGACCCGCACCCCCATGGGCGCGTCGGTCGTCCGCGACCTCGGGTTCCCCTTCGGTCCCCGGATGATGAACCGCTACGCCGAGCGGGGCGGCCTGGTCAGCCAGGGCGAGGGCGCCGAGCTGATCTCCGACCAGTGGGGCATCACCCGCGAGGACCTCGACGAGTTCTCGGTCCGATCCCACCAGCGGGCCGCCCGGGCCACGGCCGAGGGCCGGTTCGAGCGCGAGCTCATCCCGGTGGCCGTCAAGGGTGACGACGGTGCCGACACCGACGAGATGGTGACCACCGACGAGGGCATCCGCCCCGACTCCTCGGTCGAGGTCCTGGCCAAGCTGAAGCCGGCATTCCGCACGGAGAACGGCAAGGTCACCGCAGGCAACTCGTCGCAGATCACCGACGGCGCCTCCGGCGTGCTCATCATGAGCGAGGAGAAGGCCTCGGCCCTCGGCCTCACCCCCCGGGCCCGGTTCCACAGCTTCGCGGTGGCGGGAAGCGATCCGATCACCATGCTCACCGGGCCGATCCCGGCCACCCGGTCGGTTCTCGAGAAGGGCAAGCTGACCCTCGACGACATCGACGTCATCGAGATCAACGAGGCCTTTGCCTCGGTGGTGCTGGCCTGGGCCAAGGAGCTCGGTGTCGACCTCGACAAGGTCAACGTCAACGGTGGTGCCATCGCCCTCGGCCACCCGCTCGGAGCTTCCGGCGCCAAGCTGATGTCCACCCTGCTCAACGAGTTGGAGCGCACCAACGGCCGCTACGGGCTCCTCACCATGTGCGAGGGCGGCGGCATGGCCAACGCCACCATCATCGAGCGTCTGGGCTGACATCGACGGCCACCCGACGCCCCATCCGGCCCCTCGCCGGACGCGGGGCTGGGAGGTCAGCCGACAGTGTCGGAGAGCAGATGACGGAGAGCCGGCCCGCAAGGGTCGGCTCTTCTCGTCCTGTGGCAACGGGTCCAGGGGACGTCCCCGGGGGTCGGGTCGGGGTCAGTGGTATCGGGTGGCCAGCAGGAGGCCCACGAAGATCGACCCGATGGCGGCGATCAGCCAGAGGTTGTTCACCCCTCCGGGGAGCACCCCGGCGTAGTTGAGGATGACTACCACCACGCCGAGCAGGAACAGGGCGATGATGAGGATCCCCATCCACCTCGGGCTGGTCTTGGCATTCTTCGGGATGGGGGGCGTGTACCTGTTGCTCTGGACCGACTGGCCCTGCGACTTGCCTGCCGGGGTGGTGCGCCCACCCGCGGAACGACCCTTCTTCTGCGCCTTGCCCGGACCGGCGTTGGCCTTGGTTGCCATGGCCGAAGGATAGCCAGTCGCCACCGCCCGCCCGTACCGGGGTCGGTGCCCGCCGGCTCGGCCGGTACCATCGATGCACCATGGCGACGCGGGTGCTGGTCATCGACAACTACGACTCGTTCGTCTACAACCTCGTCCAGGAGCTGGGCGAGCTCGGGGCGGAACCGGTCGTCCACCGCAACGATGCCATAGACATCGGTTCCATCCGTGCCGCCTCGCCCGACGCCATCCTCATCTCACCCGGGCCCGGCCGCCCCGAGCAGGCCGGCATCACCATGACGGTGATCACCGAGCTGGCCGGCGAGTACCCCATCCTCGGGGTATGCCTCGGCCACCAGGCCATCGGACAGGCCTACGGCGGGGACGTGGTGGCCGCCCCCACCCTCATGCACGGCAAGACCTCGGCCATCCACCACACCGGCGAGGGGGTCTTCGCCGGGCTTCCCGACCCGTTCACCGCCACCCGCTACCACTCCCTGGTGGTGGAGCCGACCTCGGTGCCCGACGTGCTGGAGGTCACCGCCACCACGGCGGACGGGGTGATCATGGGCCTTCGCCATCGCACCCTCCGGGTGGAGGGTGTCCAGTTCCACCCCGAGTCGCTCCTCACGCCGAACGGGCCGACCCTGCTGTCGAACTTCCTCGCCTCCGTCGCCCGCTGAGCCAACCCCCGCGGAGACCGTTACCGGCTATCAGTGGGGCGTCGCGGGGCTCGGTGCAATCGTCGAGGAGGAGCTCGGTGACGTCGTCGTGGTGGTGGTGGTGGTGGTGGACGTCGTAGTGGTGGTCGGAGGCGGGCCGGACGACACCACGATGTCAACCGAGCTGCCCGGCGTCACCGACGCCCCGGTGCCCGGACTCGACGCGATGATCAGGCCGGCGGAGTACTGGTTCGATGCCTGCGACGTCACATTGCCCACATTGAGACCGGCCTGCCCGAGGAGAACGCCGGCCTGGGGCTGGCTCAGGCCGGCCAGGGAGGGCACGGTGACGTTGGCAGGGCCCGACGAAACGGTCAGGGTCACCGAGCTGCCCTGGGCGACAGTGGCACCCGAGGCCGGGTTGGCGCTGAGCACGGTGCCCTTCGGGACGGTGCTCGTCTTGTTGACGACGGTGTACTGCAGGCCGGCCCCCTGCAGGATCGACTCGGCGTTGCCCAGCGAGGTGTTGGTGATCCCGCTGGGAACCGGTATCTGCTGGATCGGAGCGGGGACCGCCACCTTCAAGGTCACCGTGTCGCCCTTCTTGACCAGGGAGTTGCCCGTGGGGTCGGTGGAGAGGACCAGGCCCGGTGTCTGGCTCGACACCTGGTTCGAGGTCTTGACCACCAGTCCGTCGCCCTTCAGGGTCGCCGTGGCCTGGTCCACCGGCTGCCCGTTGACCGATGGCATGTTGAACGAGGGGCTGCCCCCGAGATAGCCCAGGTTGCGGGCCAACAGAAAGCCGGCCAGGGCCAGCAGGGCCAGCAGCACGACGAGGATGATGGCGTAGGTCCGGGTCCGGTTGGATCCGGCCTCCTCCGCATCCTCGCCATTTTCGGCTTCGTCGATGGACGCCACCGCCTGGGTGGCGTCCATGCCGCCGACCGCACCGACGGTCTGGGTCACGCCGGCGGCCGCCAACAGGGCGGTCGTGTCGTTCATGGCCAGCACCGAGCGGCCCTCGTTGAACCGGAGCAGGTCGGCCCGCAGGTCCTCCGCCGTCGGGTACCGGTGGGCCGGGTCCTTGGCCATCGACTTGAGGATGATCGCCTCGAAGGTCGGCGGGATGGACGGGTTGAGCTCGCGCGGCGCCGGCGGGTGGTCGCGCACGTGCTTGGACGCCACCGCCACCGGTGTGTCGCCCAAGAAGGGGGGCCGGCCGGTGACCATCTCGAAGAGGACCACGCCGAGCGAGTAGATGTCGGTTCGGGCATCGACGCCGATGCCCTCGGCCTGCTCCGGCGAGAAGTAGGTGGCGGTGCCCATGACCGCTCCGGTCTGGGTAAGGCTCTCCTCGGTGTTGATGGCCCGGGCGATGCCGAAGTCGGTGACCTTCACCT
>DAIMIK010000036.1:0-22449 GCA_036722795.1 Acidimicrobiales bacterium
GGCGGGGTGTGGCTGGCCGTGGTCGCCCTCATCCCCCTCGCCGCCTTCGAGCTGGTGTCGGGGCTGCCGGTCGCCACCCAGACCCTCCAGCGGGCCCGCCGGACCGCCGCCCGGCTCTTTGCCATCATCGACGCGCCGGATCCCGTGCCGGTGGCCAGCGTCACCGTGGAGCGTCCCACCCCGCCCGTCGACCTCGAGGTCCGCGCCCTGTGGGCCGGATACCCGGACGCACCGCACCCGGTGCTGCGCGGCATCGACCTGAGCCTGCCACCGGGCAAACGGATCGCCATCGTCGGGCCGAGCGGAGCCGGCAAGTCGACACTGGCGTCGGTGCTGCTCGGGTTCCTCCCCATCGAGGCCGGGAGCGTCCGGCTGAACGGGACCTCGACCGCCCAGCTGTCCGGGGACGACCTGCGCGGGCTCGTCGGGCTCGTCGGGCAGGACGCCCATCTCTTCGACACATCGGTGGCCGAGAACCTGCGCATCGGCCGCCGTTCCGCCTCCGATGCCGACCTCAGAGAGGTCATCGGGCGGGTGGGGCTCGGACCGTGGCTGGAGAGCCTGCCGGCCGGCCTGGACACCGAAGTCGGAAGGTTCGGCGCGCGGGTCTCCGGCGGCCAGGGCCAACGATTGGCCGTCGCCCGTGCGCTGCTGGCCGACTTCCCCGTCCTCGTACTGGACGAGCCCGCCGAGCACCTCGACCTGGACGCGGCCGACGCGTTGACCGCCGACCTGCTCGCCGTGACGGAGGGGCGGTCCACCGTCATGATCACCCACCGGTTGACCGGGCTCCAGGCGGTCGACGAGATCCTGCTCGTCAGCGGGGGCCGTGTGGTCGAGCGGGGCAGCCACGCCGAGTTGCTCGAGTGCGGTGCGAACTACGCAGCGCTGTGGTGGAACGAGGCAAACGCCGAACGAGGAGCGAGGGAGTTGTCGAACAGGCGATTGACCGATGAATCACCGAGAGCGGGATCTCCGGGAGCGCGCTCCGGTGACCACGTCAACGAGAGGAGCGTCGCACAATGAGCACCGACCTGGCCCGGTGGCAGTTCGCCACCACGTCCATCTACCACTTCCTGTTCGTGCCGGTGACGATCGGCCTGTCATTTCTGGTGGCCCTCCTCCAGACCACCTGGTACCGGAACGACAACCCCACCTACAAGCGCCTCACCAAGTTCTTCGGGACCCTCCTCCTGATCAACGTGGCCATCGGCGTGGTCACCGGACTGGTGCAGGAGTTCGAGTTCGGCATGAACTGGTCCTCGTACTCCCGGGAGGTCGGCAACATCTTCGGCGGCCCGTTGGCCATGGAGGGGCTGTTGGCCTTCTTCCTCGAGTCCACCTTCCTCGGACTGTGGATCTTCGGGTGGGACCGCCTGTCCAAGAAGGCGCACCTGACCTGCATCTGGCTGGTCGCCTTCGCTACCACGATCTCGGCAGCGTTCATCATGGCCGCCAACTCGTGGATGCAGCACCCGGTCGGTTACGTGCTGAACGCACAGCACCAGCCACAGCTGAACAACATCCTGGCCCTCTTCACCAGCCCGGTGTTCCTGTGGAGCTACGTCCACGTCCTGCTGGCATCGCTGGTCACCGGGTCGCTGGTCATGCTGGCGGTGTCGGCCTGGCAGATCCGCCGCAAGCGCGACGTCGACGCGTTCCGCCGGACGGCGACGGTCTCGATGGTCGTCCTCATCCCTGCGCTCATCCTGGCCCTCTTCGTGGGCAGTGAGCTCGGCGTCGTCGAAAACACCTACCAGCCAATGAAGATCGCCGCCGCCGAGGCCCTCTGGAACACCTGTGACTCGCACTGCCCGTTCTCCCTCATCCAGATCGGTGGGGGCACCAACGACCAGACCCCGACCCAGATCATCCATCTCCCCAGCCTCCTCTCACTGCTGGCCACCAACCACCTGGACGGCACGGTGCAGGGGATCAACCAACTCCAGGCGCAGTACGTCAAGGAGTACGGCCCCGGTAACTACGTGCCCAACGTGTTCATCCAGTACTGGTCGATGCGGATCATGGCCTACCTGGCCGGGTTGATGCTCCTCTTCGCCCTGTGGGGGGCGTGGCTGCTCCGCAGCCACCGGCTGGCGGACGCGAAGTGGTTCCTCCGGATCGCCCCCTGGGCCGTGGCGGCACCGTTCCTCATGAACACGGCCGGATGGATGCTGACCGAGAACGGCCGCCAGCCCTGGATCGTCCAAGGCCTCATGAAGACCGTCGACGGCGTGTCGCCCACTGTGACCTCCGCCGAGATCTGGATCTCCCTGGTGGTCTTCGTCCTCATCTATGCGGCCCTCGGTGCCGCTGACGCCTTCCTGATGATCCACTACGGGCGAAAGCAGCTCGGCGAGGGTTCCGAGGACAGCGATGCGGGCGGTGGCACGGCAGGGCCTCCGGGCGACGGCTCGGCCGACACCCACGATTCGGAGTCCGACCAGTCAAAGCGCGTGCCCGCGCTCATCTACTAGGAGGTCATGATGCACCTGAGTACCCTGTGGTTCCTGATCGACGGCATCTTCTGGATCGGCTTCTTCATCCTGGAAGGGTTCGACTTCGGCGTGGGCATGCTGCACTCGTTCGTGGCCAAGGACGAGACCGAGCGCAGGATCGCCATCAACTCGATCGGCCCGCTCTGGGACGGGAACGAGGTGTGGCTGATCGTGGCCGGTGCCGTGATCTTTGCGGCGTTCCCCTCGTGGTACGCCACCATGTTCTCCACGTTCTATCTGGCGCTCGTGGTGGTGCTGGTGGCCTTGCTGGTCCGCGGCGTCGCCTTCGAGTACCAGCGCAAGGTGGACGACCCACGGTGGCGATCGGCATTCAAGTGGTCGCTGACCATCGGGAGCGCGTTGATCCCCCTGCTGGTCGGCGTGGCCTTCGGTGACATGCTGCACGGCCTTCCCATCGACAAGGCCCACAACTACACCGGCAACTTCTTCGGCCTGCTCACGCCGTACGGGCTGTGGACCGGGGTGACCATGCTGGTGATGTGCCTCCTGATGGGCGCCACCTACCTCGCCCTCAAGACCACCGGTGAGTTCCGCGACCGGATGCTCCGCCTGGCAGCGGGCATCGGATGGGTGGCCGTCGTGGTGGTATGGGGATTCGTGACGTGGACCCACCTGGGCCTGGGCACGGGATTCATCCCGAACCCACTGGAGGTCGTCGCCGTCCTCGCCGTCATCGCTGCGGCATGGCTGGCCAGCGTCAAGTCGGACGGTTGGGCGTTCGCCAGTGCCGCGGTCGGCGTGGTCGGTGTGGTCGGCTCGCTGTTGGCCGAGCTCTACCCGCGGGTGATGGTTTCCACCACAAACGCCGCCTACAACCTCACGGTGGGCAACACGGCCAGTCCCTCCTACACCCTCAAGGTGATGACCGTGGTGGCCGTGATCTTCTTCCCGGTGGTGCTCGTGTACCAGGGATGGTCCTACCACGTCTTCCGCGCCCGGCTCTCCGCTCCGAGGACCGGCGACGAGGGCCCGGCTCCGGAAGGGGACAGCGGACCCCGGGTCCCGGACGCCACCACGGGGCCGGCAGGCGCGGTGGGGACCTGACAACCCGTTCGGTCTCCTGATCCCAAGTAGGTGAAGGGTTCGGCTGCCACGAACCGGTCGGGCATCTCGCCGTGGAGTACCGGCAGCCCGTCGAGGTCCATCCGACGGGTTGCCGGCAGCGATCGGCGTGGCGTGCGTCGAGGCCCAGGGGAACGCCTGCGCCCGGTCAGCCCGGGCTGTCGAGGCTCTCTGCGCCCCGCCGGGCGTGGGCGTGGCGGGAGGCGCGGGCCTCCTCGTATGCCGCGGTCGGCTCGATGGAGAGGCGCACGCTGATGGTGCCGGCATCGGAGCTCGACGTGACCGGGAAGCCGGAGTCGAAGAAGACACCGAGCATGTCGCGGTTTTCGGCCAGGGTCTCCGCCGCGAACGTGGTGATGCCGTTCCTCCACGCGGCCTCGGCCAGGTGCTCGAGGAGCAACGTGCCGATGCCGTGGTGCTGGTACTCGTCGGCAACCACGAAGGCCACCTCTGCCTCGGTCGTCTCCGGTTTCCGCTCGTACCGGCCGACGGCAACCAGCCGGGAGCCGTCCTCGGCCACGATGGCCAGTCGGTCGACGTAGTCGACGCTGGTGAATCGTTCGACCTCGGACGGCGCCAGGCGCGGGTGCACGAAGAAGAATCGCCGATACACCGAGCGGGTCGAGAGGCCCTTGTGGAACTCGACGAGCCCGGCGGCATCGTCGGGACGGATGGGGCGCAGACGCACCTCGGCCCCGCCCATCGTGTGCTCGTCATGCGCCAGATCTGCCGGATAGCCGGGGATCGCCGGGACGGCTTCGGGCTGCTCAGTGGGGCTCATCGCACCAGAATGCCACGGGTCCTCCTCGGACCATGCCCTTCGTGTGCGCACTCTGTGCGGGTTCATCGGGCGCCCAGTGCAGCACCTTCTCCGAGGCCGGCGTTCCGTCGATGCCGACCTCGATCGACCGGACCCCGCCGGTGGCGCCGACCACCGTGCCCCGGGCGATCCGTTGCTCGACCTCCATGCCACCCCCTGCCCGGACCGGCGAGGCCGGCTCTAGTGGGACACGACGAACACCACGTCTTTGACCTGCGACCTCCGAAGGTCCGATGGCGTCAGTGCGATCTCCTCGATGAGGTAGGGGCTGAGAGCCGAACTGGTCGAACGGTGCTGGCCCCCCGCTCGGGCATTACTGGGATGACCCATGGCATCTTCCTCTCTCCTCGACGACAGGTGTCGTCCCTGACAATTACAGACGCCCGGTCGCCACGGGGGTAGGGCCGAAGGTCACTCCCCCGGCAGCACTCTCCCGGCAGCACCCCCCCGGCAGCACTCCCCCGGAGGTCTCAGAGGCCCGCCGCGCAGGATTCGCCCGACCCGACCGGGCCCGCCACGGTATGGCCGATGGCGGCACCGTCCCTCGTGAGCCGACCGCCCGACCGTTGCACCAGCTGCTCGAGCTCCCGGAGCGCATCGGCTCCGTCGGGACCGGCAACACGAAGCGCTGCGGTGCGCAGGTCGAACTCGCGTACCCCTTCTGCGATCAGCTCCTCGACCACCGCCAACAGGTTCACCGCCGTCGACCCGTCGAGGGTGCCGGCCAGCCGCACGCCCACCGGCCGCCGCCCCACGTCGACCCACAACTCGAGGGCCACGTCCCCCTGCCATCCGGTCTGCGAGGGGAACAGGACGACAGGGCTGTGCTCGCGGTACACCGGAGCGGTCCTCACGACGCCACCACCGGGAAGCCGGCCGGAGCCTGGACGCCACCCCTGTCCCACTGGATCAGGGCCATCGCCTTCTCCTCTCGCCCGAGGGTCGTGCTCCTCTTGGTTCATGATCCGACCATCGGAGCTTCCGTCATAGAGCCGAAGGTCCCTTTGACCCCCCTGCGCCGGGCGTGGCCGCGGGGAGGCGGTGACGCTCTCGGACAAGACGAAGATCGAGGCCGGCACGGCGCTCACCATCGGGACGTTCGGCCCTACCACCACCGGCCGCACGCGTACATCCTTGGCGTAAGGAATCCGGAGAAAGGGGAGACCATGCCGGAGACGACATCCGAATCGACATCTGCGGATCAGCCCGGGAAAGGGGACGAGGCGGAGCGTGCCACATTGGAGCGGCTGCGTCGGACGCTGGACGACTGGCGCGGGCGCATCGACGAGTTGATGGTGCGGGTCGACCTGGCGGACCTCGATGTCCGCGACGAGCTCCGCAAGCGCGCCGACGTCACTCAGAACGCCTACCTGGCCGCCAAGAAGCGGCTCTCGGACTTGCCCAGCGACGTCGGAGCGAACGTCGGCACTCTGGTTAAAGGGCTGGAGAAGCTGCTCGCCGACCTCCGGCAGGCCTATGAAGCTGCAGAGGCCGTCGTGCGGCGCAGTCGGCCGGACGAGTAGGGCATCTCGCCAGCGGCTTCCCGAAACGACGATCGCGGTGCCCACGTGCGAGGGGCCGATGACGATGTCTGGGGGAGGTGAACCCTGTGCACGCTCGATCCATGTACTCCGAGCTCCTCGATGCGGCCCTGGGTGAGACCGACCGGCCCGACGGCGGGCCAGATGTGCGCGGCTCGCTCGACGAGCTGCTCCGCTACCGCCGGCATCTGGCGGAGGACGCTGCCCGCACGGGCCCGGACTGGGCCCTCCAGGCGGTGGCCGATCAGTTGGCCTACGACATCGCCCTCATCCGGATGGCACGGAGCGCCGGAGTCGACTGCAGTGTGAAGGGCTTCGACCGGCCCGAGCAGGAACGATTGCGGCTGGAGCATGACCTCAAGAGCCGAGGGATCCAACTGGACAGGTCCGAGGGGCGCTCCTCCGGCTGACCTCAGCCATGAGGAGTATCCGTCACGTTCCCGTGGAGTCGGTGCGGTGCGTCTGCGCCGAGCGTTCGGAGAGCCGGGCCGCATAGGTGGCGGCCTGGGTTCTCCGTTCCATGCCGAGCTTGGTCAGGAGATTGGAGACGTAGTTCTTCACCGTCTTCTCGGCCAGGTACATCGTGTCGGCGATCTGGCGGTTGGTCTGCCCCTCGGCGATGAGATCGAGGATCCTTCGCTCCTGGGGGGTGAGCGTGCCCAACAACGGGTCCTCCTCGGGACCCTCCCGGAGCCGCTCGAGCACGCGCTTGGTCAGGGCGGGGTCGAGCAGGGACTCGCCGGCGGCCACCCGCCGGACATCGTCTACCAGGCTGGTCCCCCCGACCTGTTTCAGCACATATCCCGAGGCCCCGGCCATGATGGCGGCGAAGAGCGCCTCGTCGTCGGCATACGAGGTGAGCATCACGCACGCGATCTCGGGCGACTGCGAACGGACCTCGCGGCACACATCGACCCCGCTGCCGTCCGGAAGGCGCACGTCGAGAACGGCCACGTCAGGGCGGGCGGCGGGAATCCGGACCAATGCCTCGGCAACCGTGGCCGCCTCCCCCACCACGACCAGGTCGTCCGTGGCCTCGAGCAGCGACCGCAGGCCGGTGCGCACGATCTCGTGATCGTCGAGGAGGAATACGCGGACACTCACCGACCCATCCTCCCAACTGGCTGGGGCCGGGACAATTCAGCACCGGCCACCTCTCGGCGGCCACACCTCCGGCACTGGCCACCGGCCCACGACCGCATTCCCATAGGTCCCCATTCCATCACGTCCACGCACCCCCGGTGCTCTTGTGGACGGTTCCCGACGATATCGGTACCCTTGGCCGTGATGTCGGACCGGTCGAGCAAGGACCAAGCGCCCCACCGGTCCATCGAGGATCCCTCCAAGCTACGGCGGGTGATCGAGGCGACGATGCTCCTCGAGGCGAACCTCGACCTCCCGACGCTGCTGCACCACATCGTCGAAGAGGCCCGATCCATGACCAACGCCCGTTACGGCGCGTTGGGTGTCCTGGACGACGAAGGGACCGCCCTCGCCGAGTTCATCACTGTGGGGCTGTCCATCGACGAGGTGGAGCGGATCGGGGCCCCACCGACCGGACAGGGCGTCCTCGGGCTGCTCATCGTCGATCCCAAGCCCATTCGCCTGGCCAATCTCTCCTCTCATCCCGAGAGCTACGGCTTCCCGGCCAACCATCCCAGGATGGAGTCGTTCCTGGGGGTGCCGATCAGGGTGCGCGACCGGTCTTACGGCAACCTCTACCTGACCGAGAAGATCGGCTGGTCAGAGTTCACCCGAGACGACCAGACCCTCGTGGCGGCGCTCGCCATCGCTGCCGGCTTCGCCATCGAGAACGCCCGCCTCCACCAACGGGCACAGGAGGTGGCCGTCTACGAGGAGCGCGACCGTCTGGCCCGGGACCTGCACGACACGGTCATCCAACGCCTCTTCGCGGTCGGGCTCTCCCTCCAGAGCATGGCCTCCACTCCTTCGGCAGAAGGGATCGTGGATCGCCTCGACGCGGCCATCAGGGACATCGACGACACCATCCGACAGGTCCGCACGACCATCTTCGGCCTCGGGTCGGCCGGCATCGGCAGAGGGATCCGGGCCACCGTGCTCTCCCTGGTCCGCGAGGTCACCCCCGTGGTCGGCTCCGAGATCGAGGTGTCGTTCAACGGACCGGTCGACTCGGTCATTCCGGACCGGGTCGCCGAGCACCTGTTGGCCACCGTCCGCGAGGCGTTGACCAACGTCGGCCGCCATGCAGACGCCACCGAGGTCCGCCTGGCCCTCACCGTGGAGGACGGCACCTGCAGCCTCGAGGTCGTCGACAACGGACGAGGAATCGGGGACAACCCGAGCAGCGAAGGTGGGCTCGGGCTGGTCAACCTCCGGAGCCGGGCGGAGAAGCTCCACGGCCGCTTCACCGTCGAGTCCCCGGCGGGCGGCGGAACGGTGCTCACGTGGCAGGTGCCCATCGACCGGTAGTCGGACGCCTCCGGTCGACACGCCGATGTCACGCGGGTTTCACCTACAGGACACGTGCCATGGGACCTCCGCCTCTACTGGGTCCGGCAGTCGATGCCTACCCTGAGACGAGATGCGAGATGCGAGATGCGAGACGCGGAGCGGATCCGGCGCCGGCATGACGGACGAGCAGTCGGCTGATGCCGATTCGGATGCACGGAGAGCAGAGGCACCATGACCGAACCGACGACAGATCAAGGCGTGGTCGGGGCGATTCCCGCCGTCCGCGGTACTTCCCAGCAGGGAGACTCGATGCCGCTCTCCACTGCTCGGCCGCCAGGGCCACCGGGGGGGGCCGACCGACCACTGTCGTCGCGGAACGAGGACAAGGCCCGTGCCCTGGGGCTGACCTCGGCGACCGGGCTGGTCATCGGCAGCATCGTCGGCACCGGCGTGTTCACGATGCCGGCCGTGTTGGCCGGTGCCGGCACCATGGGGCTGATCGTCCTGGGCGTCATCGCCGGGGGTGCGATGCTCCTGGCCGTGCTGTTCGGCCAGCTCACGAAGCGGGTGCCCAATAGCGACGGCGGGCTCTACGCGTACTCACGGCACGAGTTCGGCGACTTCGCCGGCTATCTCGTCGGCTGGTGCTACTGGATCCAGTCCTGGGCCGGCAACGCGGCCATCGTCTCGTCCTGGGTGTTCTACGTCGACGCCCTCTTCGGCATCGACCATCCGGCCGGCATGGAGAATTGGGGCATCGCCCTGGTGGGATTGTGGGTGCCTGCGATCGTGAACCTGGTCGGGATCCGCCAGATGGCATGGTTCCAGAACATCACCGTCGTCCTCAAGTTCCTCCCGCTGCTGTTCGTCGGCGTCGTCGGATGGTTCTTCGTCCAAAAGGCCCACTTCGGGGCCTTCAACGCCTCGGGAGGGAGTCTGTACAGCGGCATCGGGATCGCCGCCGGGGTGGCACTCTTCTCCTTCATCGGCGTCGAGGCAGCAGCGGTCACGGCCAAGCGGGTGAAGGACCCCCGCAGGAACGTCGGTCGTGCCTCGATCCTCGGCACCGCCGCCAGCGCCATCCTGTACGTGCTGGTGACGGCAGCAGTGATGGGGCTGGTGTCCCACAACACGCTCGTGAACACCGGATCGCCGTTCGTCAATGCCTTCGAGGGCATCTTCCCCCATAGCGCCTGGGCCGGGAAGTTCATCGCCGCCCTGGCCGTCATCTCGGGCATCGGGGCCCTGAACGGCTGGACCCTGATCGTCACCGAGACGTCGCGGGCAATCGCCAACGACGACCTCTTCCCCCGGCCCTTCGCCTGGGCCGACCGCAAGGACACGGCCTGGTTCGGCATCGTGGTCGGGACCGCTCTGCCGTCGCTGCTCATGCTGTGGCGCTACACCACCAGCTCGGGGCTGACGGTGTTCACCTACCTGGTCGACCTCACCGTGGTCACCGTGGCCATCCCCTACTTCATGTCGGCCATCGCCCAGCTCACGTACCTCGTCTCACGGCGTCGGCGCGTGCAGGGCTGGCAGCTGGCTCGAGACCTCTCGGTCGCCGGGGCGAGCGTCCTGTTCTCGATGTGGGTGACGTTCGCGTCGGGGTACCAGGTCGTCTACCAGGCCCTGGTCGTGATCCTCGCGGGGCTCGTCCTGTATGCGTTCTTGAACGCCCGCCGGCAGCGTCTCGGTGAGACGAGCGAGCCGGTGGACCTCCCGCCGGAGGGGCCGGCAGTCGAGCTGTCCACGTCGGTCTGAGCCGCCAGGCAATGAACAACGCCAGAGACCCAGCAGGAGGAACCAGTATGACGTTTCGCGTCGACTCGGAGATCGGCCGGCTCCGCCAGGCCATCGTGCACCGGCCGGGTCTCGAGTTGTCCCGCCTCACCCCCGAGAACGTCGGGGAGCTGCTCTTCGACGACGTGATGTGGGCCTCCAAGGCCAAGGAGGAGCACGACGCCTTCGCCGAGGCCCTGCGGGAGAAAGGTGTGCTCGTGAACTACTACGGCCAGTTGCTGGCCGAGACACTCGAGTTGCCCGAGGGCCGGGCCTTCGTCCTCGACCGGTTGTGCACGCCGGAGATCCTCGGCCCCTCCCTGGTCGGACCGGTCCGCCACCTCTTCGAGGATCTCGACGGCGTGGAGCTGTCCCAGTTCCTGGTGGGGGGTGTGCTGAAGGCCGACCTGCATCCGTTGCGGGCCCACAGCCTCAAATGGGACATGCTGAAGAGGGACGACTTCGTCCTCACCCCGCTCCCCAACCATCTGTTCCAACGCGACAACTCGTGCTGGATCTACGGCGGGGTGACGGTGAATCCGATGGCCAAGCCGGCCCGACAGCGCGAGACCCTCCACACCCGTGCCATCTACCGTTTCCATCCCCTGTTCGCCGGCGCCGACTTCGTGACGTACTACGGCGGCGAGGACCGCACCTATCAGCCGGCCACGCTGGAGGGGGGCGACGTCCACGTCATCGGCCACGGGGCGGTGCTGATCGGGATGGGCGAACGGTCCACCCCCATGGCCGTCGAGACGGTCGCCCACGCCCTGTTCGACGCCCGCCAGGCCACCTCGGTGGTGGCCATCGAGCTCCCCCACAGCCACGCCTTCATGCACCTCGACACGGTGATGTCCATGGTCGACACGGGCACGTTCGTGCTCTATCCCTACTTCGACCGCCACCTGCGCAGCTGGACCATCACCAATGGCGAGCAGCCGGACCAGCTCGCCATCTCCCGCAACCACAGCCTGTGGGACACCATCGCCGAGATCCTGGGAGTCCCCGAGATCACCGTGCTCACCACCAACGAGGACATCCGGGCCGCCGAGCGCGAGCAGTGGGACGACGGCACCAACTTTCTGGCCGTCGCCCCGGGGGTGGTCATGGGCTACGAGCGCAACGTCGCCACCAACACCATGCTGCGCAAGAAGGGGATCGAAGTGGTCGGCATCGCAGGCAGCGAACTCGGCCGGGGCCGCGGTGGGCCGCGGTGCATGACCTGCCCGATCCAGCGCGACCCGGCCTAACCGGCTCAGCTCCAGAAGGGACGACGGCCATGCATCTGCACGGAAGAAGCCTGTTGAAGGAGGTCGACTTCACCAAGGAGGACTTCCTCTACCTCGTCGATCTCGCTGACGAGCTGCGGCACCAGAAGCGAACCGGCAACGAGAGGCAACGGTTGGTCGGGCGCAACATCGCCCTCATCTTCGAGAAGGCCTCCACTCGCACCCGGTCGGCCTTCGAGGTGGCAGCCCACGACCAGGGAGCCCACGTCACCTACCTCGGGCCGGAGGAGTCACAGCTCGGCCACAAGGAGTCGCCCAAGGACACCGCCAGGGTGCTCGGCCGCATGTTCGACGGAATCGAGTACCGCGGGTTCGCCCAGGACATCGTGGAGACCCTCGGGAAATACGCCGGAGTGCCGGTGTGGAACGGGCTGACCGACCAGTGGCATCCGACCCAGATGCTGGCTGACGTGCTCACCATGCGCGACCACTCGGACAAGCCGCTCGAGGAAGTGACCCTCTGCTACTTGGGGGACGCCCGCAACAACACGGCGAACTCCCTGCTGGTGACCGGGGCGCTGCTCGGACTCGACATCCGGATCGCCGCCCCCGACTCCCTTCTTCCCTCCGATGAGGTCCGGACCATCGCCGACGAGCTGAGCCGGCGCTCGGGCGCCCGTGTCCGCGTGGGCGAGGAGCTCACTTCCACGGTGGAGGGGGTCGACTTCCTGTACACCGACGTCTGGGTGTCGATGGGCGAACCGCTCTCCGAATGGGACGCGCGGATCGAGGAGCTGCTGCCCTATCAGATCAACAACACGCTCATCGAGGCGACGGGCAACCCCGACGTGAAGTTCATGCACTGCCTCCCCGCGCTGCACGACACGGAGACCGAGGTGGGGCGCCAGATCTTCGACAAGTGGGGCGTCGCCGCCCTTGAGGTCACCGACGAGGTCTTCGAGTCACCGGCGTCGATCGTCTTCGACCAGGCGGAGAACCGCCTCCACACCATCAAGGCGACAATGGTCGCCACCATCGGCGACTGAGATGCGCCTGGTCGTGGCCGTGGGTGGCAACGCCCTGCTCGAACGCGGGGAGGTGCCGCTCGCCGAGATCCAGGAAGAGCACGTCGGCGTGGCGGTCGACGCCCTGGCCCCGCTGGCCCGAGACCACGACCTGGTGATCACCCACGGGAACGGGCCACAGGTGGGCCTGTTGGCCAACGAGAGCGCGCTCGATCCCGATCTGCCCTCTCCCTACCCGCTCGATGTGCTCGGCGCCCAGACCCAGGGCATGATCGGCTACTTCCTCCTGCAGGCGTTCGAGAACGCCCTGCCCGGACGGGAGGTGGTCAGCCTGGTCTGCCAGACCGAGGTGGCGGCCGACGACCCGGCCTTCGAGCATCCCACCAAGTTCGTCGGCCCGGTCTTCTCCGAGGCCGAGGGCCGCAGGCTGGCGGCGCTGCACGGTTGGCAGATCCGACCGGACGGCCCGTCGTGGCGGCGAGTGGTGCCCTCCCCCGAGCCCCTGGCAATGGTCGAGCTCCCGACCATCCGCTTGCTGGTGAGTGACGGTGCCATCGTCATCTGTGCCGGGGGTGGTGGCATTCCGGTGTTCCGGGACGACGACGGTCGGCTCCGCGGGGCCGAGGCGGTCATCGACAAGGACCTCGGCGCCGCACTGATGGCACGGGACCTCGAGGCCGATGCCCTGTTGATCCTCACCGACGTCGCCAATGTCGAGGTCGGCTTCGGCACGGACGCAGCACACCCGATCGGCCACACGACCCCCTCGGCGCTGCGAGCCGAACCGTTCCCTGCCGGGTCGATGGGCCCCAAGGTCGAAGCTGCCTGCCGTTTTGTGGAGGCGACGGGGAAGCCGGCGATGATCGGCCGTCTGGCCGAGGTCGCCAGCCTGCTCGAGGGGACCTCCGGGACCATCGTGGGGGCCGACACGGAGGCGGCACCCAGGTGCTGACCACCGGGGCGGCCGTGGAGACGGCAGCCGGACCGGGCCAGGCCGACGGTGGCACCGCTGGCTTCGGCGCACAGGGTTCAGCCAAAGGGGCCATTGGACTCTTCTCCGGATGCCGATGTGTCCGTACCCTGGGATGATGGAAGTCGGCGACGTCGCGGTGTTCGAGCGCGAAGGCCTGGAGCTGCTCATCGGCACCCTCCGGTCGATGGGCTACCGGACCATCGGGCCGGTCGTGCGTGACGGGGCGATCGTGCACGGCGAGGTGTCCGGGGCCGAGGACCTGCCGGTGGGCTGGCACGACCACCAGGAGCCCGGCCGCTACCGGATGGAACAGGGGGAGGGCCCCGAGCTGTTCGGCTGGGCCGTCGGCCCCGCCTCGTGGAAGTCGGAGTTCTTCACTCCCGAGGAGACGGTGTGGCGGGCATCGATCACCGGTGAGCAGGTGACCTTGTCCGAGCCGGACGACACCACCGGCCCGGTTGCCATCATCGGGGCCCGCCCCTGCGAGGTGTCCGCGCTGGCGGTGCTCGACCGGGTCCTGGCCGAAGGTGCCCATCCCGACGACCGCTACTCGGCGCGTCGCGACGGCGCCTTCGTGGTAGCCGTCGAGTGCGGAGCACCTGCGAGCACCTGCTTCTGCCCGTCTATGGGAACCGGCCCCTCGGCCCGTGCCGCCTTCGACCTGGCGCTCACCGAGCTGATCGACGACGGGCACCGGTTCCACGTACAGGTCGGGTCGGCGGCAGGGGCCGCCGTCCTGGCCCAGGTCCCCCACCGCGCCACCGAGGAGAGCGATCGATCGGCGCGTCAGGAGGTCCTGTCGGGCGCCGAGGCCCGGATGGGCCGCTCGCTCGACACCGGGGACCTCCCCGGGCTCCTCGCCCGCAACCTCGAGCACCCCCGGTGGGAGGAGGTCGCCGAGCGGTGCCTGTCCTGCGGCAACTGCACCCTGGTGTGCCCGACCTGCTTCTGCAGCGACGTAACCGACGTCACCGACGTCACCGACGTCACCGACGTCACCGGCACGGTCGAGCGGCAGCGTCGCTGGGCCTCCTGCTTCGACCTGGACCACTCCTACATGAATGGGGGTCCGGTACGGCCCACCACGGCGTCGCGGTACCGCCAGTGGCTCACCCACAAGCTCTCGACCTGGTGGGACCAGTTCGACGAGTCGGGCTGTGTGGGCTGCGGGCGCTGCATCACCTGGTGCCCGGTCGGCATCGACCTCACCGAAGAGGCGGCGGCCATCCGGGCAGCCGACGGCGCAGTCGGCAGCGGGAAGCGCCGGGTATCATGACCGAGACGATCCACGAGATTCTGTCTGCCCACCGTTTCCTCGCAGTGCTCCCCGAGGGCACCATCGAGTTGGCCGCCGCCTGTGCCCCGCCGGAGACCTTCGAAGCCGGCAGACTGCTGCTGCGTGAGGGTGACGTGGCCGACACCCTCCACCTGATCCACCGAGGCCGAGTGTCCATCGAGATCCACGGACCTGGCCACTGCCGGCACATCATCGACACCGTGGGACCGGGTCACACGGTCGGACTGTCGTGGGCCGCACCCCCGTTCCGCTGTCAATTCGATGCTCGTGCCCTCGAACCGGTGGCGGCCGTGGCCGTCGACAGCGAGTGCCTCCGGGCCCGGCTCGGCAAGAACCCCGCCGTCGGCTACGCCCTGCTCGAACGGCTGGTGTCGGTCCTGATCGGACGGCTGCAGGCGGCACGTGTCCGTCTCCTCGACCTCTACGGCAATGACAGCGACCGCTGAGCACACCGGCCGGCCGGCCCCGCAACGCGGCACGCTCTCGCCCGAGCCCTACCGCGTGACGGGTCGCCGGATCGAGGGCGCCGACGTGGTCACCCTCGCCCTCGAGCCGCACCACGGGCGGCCACCCGCCTTCGCCCACGGCCAGTTCAACATGCTCACCGCCTTCGGGGTCGGCGAGGTTGCCATCTCCATCTCCAGCGCCCCCGGAGCGCCGGGGCCGATCGAGCACTCGGTGCGCGATGTCGGCGCGGTGACCCATGCCCTGTGCCGGACCCCCATCGGGGCGACCGTCGGCGTCCGGGGCCCGTTCGGGACCCACTGGGACGTCGACGGCATCGAGGAGGGAGCCGATGTCGTGGTGGTGGCGGGGGGCATCGGCCTCGCCCCGCTCCGCGGGGCGATACGCGACCTGGTGGACCGCCGCAGAGCGGGCGGTGGCCGGCTGTTCGTGCTGGCCGGCATGCGCTCGCCCGACCAGATCCTCTTCGCCGAGGACCTCGAGGAATGGCGCAGGTCCGGGGCCTATGTGACGGTCACCGTGGACGTGGGGGCTCCGGGGTGGCACGGACCGGTCGGCGTGGTCACCACCCAGCTGCCCGACACGCCGTTCGACTCGACGCGCTGTGCAGCCCTCGCCTGCGGCCCCGAGATCATGATGCGTTTCGCCGCCCGCGCCCTCGTCGACCGGGGAGTCGACCCCCGGCGGATACGGGTCTCCCTGGAACGGAACATGCAGTGCGGTGTGGGACTGTGCGGCCACTGCCAGCTCGGTCCCCTGCTCCTCTGCCGCGACGGGCCGGTCGTCCCCTACGGGGGGATCGCCGAGCGGCTGTTCATGGAGCACCAGCGGTGACGGCGGGGAGCCGGCCGACACTGGCCGTCTGGAAGTTCGCGTCCTGTGACGGATGCCAGCTGAGCCTCCTCGACTGCGAGGACGAGCTGTTGGCCGTGGCCGACGCGGTCAGGATCGTCCACTTCAACGAAATGTCCCGGGCCAAGGCCGACGGTCCCTACGACATCTCGCTGGTCGAGGGATCCATCACCACCGCGGCGGACGCAGAGCGAATCCGCGAGGTACGTCGAACCTCGCGCCGGCTGATCACCATCGGCGCCTGCGCCACTGCCGGCGGCATCCAGGCTCTTCGCAACTTCGCCGCCGAAGGGGAGTACCTCGGCGCCGTGTACGCCCACCCCGAGTACGTGTCGACACTCCGGTCGTCCACGCCGATCTCCGCGCACGTGCCGGTCGACCTCGAGCTCCAGGGCTGTCCGATCGACCGCGGCCAGCTCCTCGAGGTGATCGCGGCCGAGATCACCGGACGCCGACCGGTCCTCCCCGTGCACACCGTCTGCCAGCAGTGCAAGGGCCGCGGCACCGTGTGCCTCCTGGTCGCCGAGGGCACCCCGTGCCTCGGACCGGTCACCCGGGCCGGCTGTGGCGCGCTCTGCCCTTCCACCGGACGGGGGTGCTTCGGGTGCTTCGGCCCGTCGGAGGGGGCCGCCACCGGACCTCTGGCCGAGCGCCTCCTCGACGACGGCATGGCGCCGGTCGACGCTTCCCGGCTGTTCGCCACCTTCTATGCGGGCAACCCGACCTTCGGCGACCGGGCCATCGCCCTGTCCCGGTCGGAGGGTCGGGCGGACGTGGCCGAACAGGAGGATCCGACATGACCGAGGACTCGGGCGGGCATCGCACGATCGCCGTGGAGGGCATCTCCCGGGTCGAAGGAGAAGGCTCGCTCCGTGTCGACGT
This sequence comes from Acidimicrobiales bacterium, assembly GCA_036722795.1. Taxonomy (GTDB): domain Bacteria; phylum Actinomycetota; class Acidimicrobiia; order Acidimicrobiales; family RAAP-2; genus Bog-756. Next base: position 16,881 of record DAIMIK010000036.1, read on the forward strand.
GAGGGACGGCGTGGTGGACGACGTCGCGCTCACCATCTTCGAGCCCCCGCGGTTCTTCGAGGCGCTCCTCCGAGGGAGGCGGAGCACCGAGGCGCCGGACATCACCGCCCGGATCTGCGGGATCTGCCCCGTCGCCTACCAGATGAGTGCCTGCGCAACCGTGGAGGACGCATGCGGCACCACGGTCGGGGAACCGATCAGCGCCCTGCGCCGGCTCCTCTACTGTGGCGAGTGGATCCAGAGCCACGCACTCCACATCTACCTGCTGCACGCGCCGGACTTCCTCGGGTGCGCCGACGCCGTCGAACTGGCGGCACGGGACCGGGCCGCTGTCGAGCGCGGGCTGACGCTGAAGCAGACCGGCAACCTGCTCATGGAGACGATCGGCGGTCGGGCCATCCATCCCGTCAATGTCAAGGTGGGCGGCTTCTACCGCGCCCCCGCCCGGGACCGGGTCGCTGCCCTGGCCGAGCCCCTGCACCTGGCCCTCGATGCCGCCCTGGCCACCGTCGAGTGGGTGTCGGGGTTCGACTTCCCCGAGGTCGAGGGCGACTATCGCTTCGTCGCCCTGCGGAGCCCCGGCCGCTACCCGATCGAGTCCGGTCGGATCGCGTCGTCCGACGGCCTCGACGTCTCCCCCGCCGAGTTCGCCGATCTGGTGATCGAAGAGCACGTCGCCCGGTCCACCGCCCTGCACGCCCGGATCGAGGGCCGTCTCGACTACCTGACCGGGCCCCTGGCCCGGTATGCGCTCAACGCCTCCGAGCTCCCCGACATCGCCCGGCACGCGGCAACTCGGGCCGGGCTCGGCGCCGTCTGCGTCAATCCCTTCCAGAGCATCATCGTGCGGGCCGTGGAGCTGGTCTTCGCCTGCCACGAGGCGCTGAGGCTGGTCGAGGGCTACGAGCCACCCGTGCCCTCTGCCGTCGCCGTGCCCCCGCGGGCGGCAGTCGGGACCGGCGCCACCGAAGCGCCACGCGGCCTGCTCTTCCACCGCTACGAGCTCGACCAGGACGGCGTCATCGTGTCCGCCCGCATCGTGCCCCCGACCTCGCAGAACCTCATCACCATCGAGTCCGATCTCCGCAGGGTCGCACAGGATGGCCTGGCGCTGCCCGACGACGAGCTCACCTGGCGCTGCGAACAGGCGGTGCGGAACCACGACCCGTGCATCTCGTGCGCCGCGCACTTCCTCGACGTGACGGTCATCCGGCGGTGAAGGGGCACGAGGATCCGGCCACCGGGCTGCGGATCGTCGTCGCGGGCATCGGAAGCGAGTACCGACGGGACGACGGCGCAGGCCCGGCCGTCGCCGCGCAGGTGGCCGACCTCGTGGGCGGGGTGACCGATCTCGGGGCGATCGCCGACCCCCTCGACCTGCTCGGTCTCTGGGACGGCGCAGATCTGGCCGTGGTGGTCGACGCCGTGCGCTCGGGCGCGGAGCCAGGCACCGTACGGCTGGTCGAACTGGACACCGCCGCAGGAACGGGGCCCGTCGGGGACACCTCACGGACGACGAGCACCCACGCCATGGGCCTGACCGACGTGTTCCGGCTGGCGCAGGCGGTCGGGGCTGCCCCGGGGCGGGTGGTGGTGGTCGGCATCGAGGGGAGCGACTTCGGCCAGGGCACCGGGCTGAGCCCGGCCGTGGCCCGGTCGGTGGCCCACGCCACCCGACAGGTAGCGGAGCTGATCGGCGACGCCCGCTGATGGGCGCACATCGAGTGCCGGGGCCGCACCGGACGCCGGTGGTGGTCGACCGGCGCGCGACGCGACCGTGGTGACCTTCGGCCCTAGCGACCAGGGGCCTCCCCCCGGACAATAGAAACGCCGGCATGGCGGTTTGTCGCCCGGTGTGGTGAAAGGAGGCAGGTCGTGAGGACAGTGTTCGTCAATCCCGAGCGGTGCATCGGATGCCTCCAGTGCGAGTTGGCCTGTGCCGTGGAGCACTCGGCCAGCCACAACGAGGCGGTCGCCTTCCTCGAGGTCCCGGTGCCGCGCAAGCGCGTGCACGTGGGGGCCGGGCCGGTGGCCACATTCGCCTTTCCCAACCGTTGCCGGCACTGCGACCCGGCACCGTGCCTGCAGGTCTGCCCGACCGGCGCCATCATCCGCGACGACGAGCACGCACTGGTGCTGGTCGAGCCGAGGCGTTGCATCGGATGTGCCATGTGCGCCGTGGTCTGCCCCTTCGACGTGCTCACGTTCCACCCGGTGGCCGACGGGCCCGGCCCCGAGGTGGCCGTGGCGGTCAAGTGCGACGGCTGCATCGAGCGCCTGCGCCGGGGAGAGACCCCGGCCTGCGCTGAGGTCTGCAAGGTCGATGCCCTTGTCTTCGGCGACCTGAACGAGCTGATGGCCGCGGGCCGGCTCCGCGAGACCGGTGCGATCCTGGCCGCCGCCGGTGCCACCCCGACGGCGCCGCCGGGCGGGGACCCCCTCGCCGGTTGGCATGCATGGGGCGAGGCCACCGCGGCAGCGGCGGATGCGGCGCGCCGGTACGAGGGGTTCGGAACGGCACGACACAACGGGCATGCCAGGGGTACGTCCGCGGCCGGAGACGACAGCGAAGGAGGCCCACGATGAGTGCAATCAGTGGCAACGGCCATGCACGGCGGCTCACCGTAAACGAGGATGCCCAGGCGATGATCGACGTGGCCCGGGCGGAGGGCATCGAGACGGTGTGGGATCGGCTCGCCGCCCAGGAGCCGCAGTGCGGGTACTGCGCCCTCGGACTGAGCTGCCGGAACTGCGCGATGGGGCCCTGCCGCATCGACCCCTTCGGCGAGGGGCCCCAGAAGGGTGTGTGCGGGGCCGGGGCCGACGTGATCGTGGCCCGCAACCTGGGCCGGACCATTGCCGCGGGCTCCTCTTCGCACTCGGACCACGGTCGGGACATCCTCGAGACGTTCCGCGCCCTGGCCAATGGTGGGACAACCGGCTACCGGATCGCCGACGTGGACAAGATGAAGCGCCTGGCGGAGGAGGTGGGCGTGGCAACCGAGGGCCGCACCACCGAGGAGGTGGCGGTGGACCTGGCCGACGTGCTGCTCGACGACTACGGCACCCGGCGGGGTTCGTTGTCCTTCGTCGCACGGGTCCCCGAGGTCCGGCGGGCCAAGTGGGACACCTTGGGTATCACCCCGAGGGGAGTGGACCGTGAGAACGTCGAGATGCTCCACCGCACCCACATGGGGGTCGACAACGACTACGTCAACACCCTGTTGCACGGATTGCGCACCGCGCTCTCCGACGGCTGGGGGGGATCGATGATCGCCACCGAGCTGTCCGACGTGATGTTCGGGACCCCCACCCCGATCATGTCCGAGATCAACCTGGGCGTCCTCCGGACGGACCAGGTCAACATCGCCATGCACGGGCACAACCCGATGCTCTCCGACGTGGTGGTCGCCGCCGCACAGGATCCCGAACTGGTGGAGCTGGCCCGGTCCGTCGGCGCGACCGGCATCAACATCGTGGGCCTGTGCTGCACGGGGAACGAGTTGCTCATGCGCCGGGGCGTGCCGATGGCCGGCAACCACCTCATGCAGGAGCTGGTGCTGGTCACCGGTGCCCTCGAGGCCATGGTCGTCGACTACCAGTGCATCATGCCCTCGGTGGTCGACGTGGCGAAGTGCTACCACACCAAGGTCATCTCGACCTCGGACAAGGCCAAATTCACCGGGGCGACCCACGTGTCGTTCGACCCGATGCACGGCGCCGAGATCGCCCGCGAGATCGTGCGCATGGCCGTCGAGGCCTACCCCGACCGGAACCATGAGCGGGTGCGGATCCCGGTGAAGCCGGTCCGCATGATGGGTGGGTTCTCGGTGGAGGCGATCCTCGGCGCGCTGGGCGGCACCCCGAAGCCGCTCGTCGATGCCATCGCCGCGGGCACCATCCGGGGTGCGGTGGCGGTCGTCGGCTGCAACAACCCCAAGCTCCCCCAGGACCTCGAGCACATCGAGCTCACCCGCCGGCTGATCGAGAACGACATCCTCGTCCTGGTCACCGGGTGCGCCGCGGTGGCCAACGGGAAGGCCGGACAGATGCTCCCCGAGTCGGCCGCCATGGCCGGGCCCGGCCTGCGCTCGGTCTGCGAGGCGCTCGGCATCCCGCCGGTGCTGCACATGGGCAGCTGCGTCGACAACAGCCGAATCATGGTGCTGGCCGCAGCCCTGGCCGACTTCCTCGGCGTCGACATCGACCAGCTCCCCCTGGCCGGGGCCGCCCCCGAGTGGTACTCGGAGAAGGCGGTGGCCATCGGGGCGTACGTGGTCGCCTCGGGCGTCACCACCGTGCTCGGGGTCCAGCCGCCCGTCTTCGGTAGCCCCCATGTCGTGGAGCTGCTGGCCGGCGGCCTCGACGGTGTGGTCGGTGCCAAGTTCGCGGTCGAGCCGGACCCGGCCCGGGCCGCCCTCCTGATCCGGCGGCACATCGAGGCGAAGCGCCAGGGCCTCGGCCTGCCGTTCGTCGAGGTCGGCGCGGATGAGACCGACGCCTCGACCGAAGCGCCGCTGGGCGCCGGCTCGAAGGCCTGACTGCGGTGTGTGGGACCTGCGGAGCGCATGGCCGGGCCGGGTCGCCCCGTGGCGAAGGGATCCGGATCGTCGTGGTCGGCAAGGGCGGAGTCGGGAAGTCCACGTTGAGCGCCCTGCTGGCCCGTCAGATGGGCCGCCGCGGCCTTCGCGTCGTGGCCGTCGACGCCGACGAGCAGCAGAACCTGGCCGCGACACTCGGGTTGGACCTCGAGGCGGTGGCCTCGATCGTTCCCGTCGCCGAGGATGCCGACTACATCGAGGAGAAGACCGGGGCCAGGCCGGGCGAGGGGGCGGGCGGGATGCTCCGGCTGAACCCCGACACCTCGGACCTGGTGGACCGGCTGTCCGTGGCGGCGCCCGACGGGGTCCGCCTGGTGGTGATGGGAGGTGTGCTGCGAGCCGGCGGTGGGTGCCTGTGCCCCGAGACCGCCCTGATCGCCGCGGCCGTGGCCGGGATGCACCTGCAGGAGGACGACGTGGTGGTGATGGACACCCATGCCGGCGTCGAGCACTTCGGGCGCGCACTGGCTCCCGGCTTCGGCACCACCATCGTGGTGGTCGAACCGACCTTCAATGCCGTACAGGTCGGGGTGGACTCGGCACGCATGGCGGCCGAGCTCGGGATCGACACGCTCCACCTGGCGATCAACCGCTCGAGGTCCGGCACCGACGTCGAGCGGGTGCTGGCCTACATCGACAGGCTCGGCGGGTTCACATTCTCCTCGGTGACCTCCCTCCCGTTCGATGACGTCGTGCTCGAGTACGAACCGGCGGTCGACCACCTGCTGGACGGCTCCCCGCTCGCCGAGGCCATGGTCGGGTTGGCCGACGGCGTCCTGGCCTCCGCCCGGCGGCCGGCCGGATCGGTGGCCTGATCGATGCTGTTCGGCGGGATCTATGCGCACTATCTGATCCCACAGACCTCCATGGCCGGGGCGCTAGCGCTGGCGGCGGCGGGTAACGTCGCTGGGCAGCTTGGCGATCTGTGTGAATCGGCGCTCAAGCGCGGCGCGGGAATGAAGGATAGC
>DAIMIK010000037.1:0-15290 GCA_036722795.1 Acidimicrobiales bacterium
CGGTCAGCGACAACTTGGCCAGTGCCATCTCCGGCCCGGGGAGCTGGCCGGCGGCGATCTTGGCCATGGCCCGCAGGTTGGTGTAGCGAGCTACCCGCTCGTTGACGATGACGTCGGCGATCTGCTGGCGGATGAGCGGGTCCTGGCTCCGACCCCGGGCCCGGGCCACCTCCACCAGCCGCGTGGAGGTGGGGAGGCCGACACCGCCGCCTCCGCCACCGATGGCGGCCCGCTCGTTCATCAGCGTGGTGAGTGCCACCGTCCACCCGCCGTTCACCTCGCCGAGCCGGTGGGAGTCGGGCACCCGGACGTCGGTGAAGAAGACCTCGTTGAACGACGCCCCTCCGGTCATCTGGCGGAGGGGTCGGACCTCCACTCCCGGTGCGTGCATGTCCACCACGAACCCGGTCAGGCCGCGGTGCTTGGGAAGGTCGGGGTCGGTGCGGCAGATGATCTCACCGATGTCGGAGACCTGGGCTCCCGAGGTCCACACCTTCTGGCCGTTGAGCACCCACTCGTCGCCGTCGCGGACGGCCCTGGTCTGGAGCGAGGCGAGGTCCGATCCGGCCTCTGGCTCGCTGAACAGCTGGCAACCGACGATGTCCCCGCGGTACATGGGGAGCAGGTAGGCCCGCTTCACTTCCTCGGTGCCGTGGTCGAGGATGGTGGGGGCCACCATGCCCAGCCCGATGCCGTAGACGGACATCGACGGCGTCCTGTAGTCGGCGGCCACCGTGTTGTAGACGCGCTGGTACTCGCGGGGGAGGCCGCGGCCTCCGTACTCCGTCGGGCCGGTGATCCAGCCGAACCCGGCATCGAACACGGTCCGGGCCCACGATCGGGCCGCGGCCAGATCGGCGGCGTCCTGCTCCGGCGTCCGCTCGGGGAAGAGGCTGACGCTGTCAGAGCCCTCGCCCCACACGAACGTCTCCTCGGGGCGCTTGGCGGCATGGGCGTCGAGGAAGGATCGGGCCTCCGGCTCGAACTGCTCCGGGGTCGGCACGTCGGCGACCGTGGAGGCGGGTGCCCGACCCTCGCTCGCTGCGGTGGCATTGCTCATGGTGAGGTTCCCCTTTGCTGTCGATGCCCGGCTGCCCCTGGACGTCGACAGCGTATCCGTGGGCCCACGGGATGGGCGATCCGGCGCCACGCCGGCAGCCCGGAGGTGCAGGTCGGGGCGGGGGGGTGGGCGCATGACGCGCGTCCCGGCCGGCACGCTGCACTAGACCATGGCCATGGCCTATGCCCTTGCCACGCTGGCTGCGTTCGCCAACGCCCTGAGCTCGGTCTTCCAACGGATCGGGGTGCAGAACGCGCCCAGCGACACCACGATGAGCTGGGCGTTGATCCGCCATGCCGTTCGCCACGTCATCTGGTTCGCCGGGCTGGCACTGATCGGGGTCGGATTCCTCCTGCAGGCGGTGGCCCTCCGGTTCGGCCAGCTGAGCTCGGTGCAGCCCATCGTGACCACGGAGCTCCTCTTTCTCGTGCTCATCCTGGGGGTGTGGTTTCGCTACCACCTGACCTGGAGGGAGTGGACGGGTGCAGCGGCCGCCGCCGGCGGCCTGGCGACGTTCCTGGTGGTCGCGGCACCGGGAGGCGGGATCGTGACCCCCACACTTCGGAGCTGGACGGTGGTCTCCGTCGCGGTGGGTGCCATGGCGGCCGCTGCCGCGTCGCTCGGATTCACTGGTCCGCGGTGGTTCCGGGCCTCCATGTTCGGGGCGTCGGGTGCCATCGTGTTCGCACTGTCGGCCGCTCTCACCAAGCAGTTCACCACGCTGGTCACCGAGGGCTGGGGCCACGTCTTCACCAACTGGGATCCCTACGCGCTGGTGGCGACCGGCCTGATCGGGCTGTTCCTCATCCAGAGCTCGTTCCACGCCGGGCCGATCACCGCCTCGCAGGCCACCTTGACCATCGTCGACCCCTTCATGAGCGTGGTCATCGGCATCTGGCTGTTCCATGACCACCTCGACACCGCCGGGTGGCGCCTTCCCGTGGAACTGCTCGCCATCGGCATCGTGGTCTTCGGGGTCATTCTGCTGTCACGCTCACCCCTGGTGGCGGGTGTCAAGGACGAGTCCTCGACGGGCGACAAGCTGGTCCGCCAGGCAAAGGGCGTGGACCGGTCGCCGGCGGCTCCGGGCCCGGCCGCCGGCTCAGCCGCCGGCAGCGAGCACTGACCGCACGGCTTCGTCCAGCTCGGTGTGGGCGAATACGAACCCGTGTGCCTGCAGCACATCGGGGAGCACCCGTTGGCCGCCGAGCACCAGTTCGGTGGCCATCTCCGACCCCAGTGCCAGTCGGAGGGCGGCCCCCGGGACGGCCAATACGGTCGGCCGGTGCAGGGCGGCACCCAGTGCCTTGGCCAGTTCGGCATCCGTGGCCGGATGGGGGGCCGTGGCATTGACCGGGCCGGACAGTCCGGCGTCCTCGATGCAGCGCAGGATGACCGAGATCTCGTCCTCGAGGGTGATCCAGCTCCGGTACTGGTTTCCCGAGCCGATGCGCCCGCCCAGACCGAGCCGGAAAACCAGGAGCTGCCTGCCCAGCGCTCCGCCGTCGTTGCTGAGGACGATGCCGGTCCGGAGGAGCACGGTGCGGATGCCGCCGTCGACGGCCGGAGCGGCCGCCGCCTCCCAAGCCGAGCAGACCTCGGCGAGGAACCCGGTCCCCGGTGCGGAACGTTCGGTGAGCTCCTCGTCGCCCCTGTCGCCGTAGTACCCGACGGCCGACGCGCTGACGAGCACGGGCGGCGGTGGCGCGAGCTCGACCAGCGCGTCGACCAGCAGGGAGGTCGGCGTCGTCCGGCTGGCCAGGATGACCTGTTTGCGTGCAGGTGACCACCGCTTGTCACCGATGCCGGCACCGGCCAGATGGACCACCGCATCGAACGGGCCGGCCCGTTCGAGTGCGGCGCGGTCCAGGGTGCCGCTGTCGGGGTCCCACGACACGTCCGCCGTCCCCGGTCGGTGGGCGCTGCCGGTAGGGGACGGGCGGCGGACCAGCCGGGTGACCTGGTGCCCACCCGCCTCCAGTCGTTCGAGCAGTGCCGTTCCGATGAGACCCGAGGAGCCGGTGACCAGCGTGTTCACGGCGTCGTTCCCGCCCGTCGCCCGACCCGCGACAACGCCGCCCGAGCCAGACCGGCGAATGCGTCCGGGTGGGTCAGATGTGCGCCGTGGCCCGCGCCGGGGATCTCCACCAGCACGGCGCCGGGTGTGTGCTCGACCAGCCAGGCCACTGCGCTTCGATGGTGGGGCAGGGAGATGCCACCGCAGGCGAACACCGCGGGGATGGCAAGTGCCGACACGTCGAAGGGAGCCTCGGTCACTCGAATGGCGTCCAGCTCGGCGGCGAGCGCGGGGCCGTCGGCCCGCCGCGCCGCCTTGCCCTCCTCGGGTAGCCGGTCCCAGGCCGCGTCCCCGACCATCCGTCGGAAGAACCGCTCGGCGGCAGCCTCGGCGCCGCCGTGGGCCTCGGGACCGGTGGTCGACGTCTGCGGTCGGGACGTCGCGGCGAAGCCCGGCCTTCTCGACCATTCGCCCAGCCAGGGGAGAGGAGGTTCGTAGGCCGCAAGAGAGAGTATCGACGGTGATCCTCCGTCCCGGAGTGCCGCCCCGAGCGCGATGTCGCCGCCGTAGCTGTGCCCGACGACCACCGACGGCCGGTCGTCGATGACCGCCAGCAGGTCGTCGATGTGCCCGTCGATGGTGGTGTTGATCGGCAGCGCATCACGGGAACGGTGGTAGCCGCGACGGTCGTAGACGACGGTGTGGAGGTCGTCGAGCCGGCGGAGCACCCGGGCGAAGCTGGCCGAGCGATCGAGAGACCCGTGGACCATGACCAGCACCGGCTCGTCCGCACCGGAACCGGAGGGCAAGTGCTCGGTGACGGCGAGCTGGTGGGCCGGGGACATCTGGCCGCCAGCCTGTCAGGTTGTCCGCACCCCGTGCCATTTCCGGGTCCTCGAGGGGGTGGACCACCCTCCTCCCCCGGTACGCCAACTCCGCACTCCACCTGCGGAATCCGCCCGAATCCAGGGGTCCCAGCTCCGAAATGCACACATCGGCCCCCCAGATCGTGCATTGTTAGGGCTTCCAAATGACGAAGGAGACACAGTGCCCCTTACCAAGACCGATCTCATCGCAGCCGTTGCCGCTCACACCGGCGAGACCGCCAAGGACGTTGCCACCATCCTGGGTGGCATCGAGGACGTGGTCGTGGCCAACGTGGCCAAAGGCGAGAAAGTTGTCATCACCGGCTTCCTGACCTTTGATCGGGCCCAGCGCGCGGCGCGCTCCGGCCGCAACCCGCAGACGGGCGAGACCATCAAGATCAAGGCGTCGAAGAGCCCCAAGGTGTCGGCAGGCGCTTCGTTCAAGAAGGTCGTCAACGGCCAGGCCCCGGCTCCGAAGCTGAACAAGGCCAAGTAGTCGGCGGTCCGCGGTGGTCCGGGCTCGGCCCGGGCCACCGCTCGACCCCACCGTCGGCACGCGCCGTCACTCGACGAGCAGCTGCACCTGTGGCTCGGCGGGTGTCGCCCGTCGGCCGTCTCGCGCCGAGTGTCGCGTCCGACGGGCGGGCGTGCCCGTCGGGCCCGGCCGACCCGTCGGATCGGCGTCCGGCAACGAGTCAGAGTTGTCCGATCGCCTTGTGGGTCTGGGGCACCACCCGGACCCGGGGGTAGATGCGCAGGGCGCGCTCGTGGAGGGCGAGGACCTGCTCCGGGCTCGGAGCGGAGTGGACCGCCCCGAACGGCGTCACCGGCTGGAGGAAGAGCTCGGGCCCGGCGCCTGCTCCGCGTTGTGACCCGTAGCGGTGTGGCCCGTCGCGGTGTGGCCCGTCGGATCGATCGGACCCCCCGGGGCCACCTCGGTCGGCGGCCATCTCCGCCACCATGGACACCGCCCGGTCGAGCTCGTCGACGTCGGTCGTCGGTCCGATGACGATCTTCACCCAGGTGGCCACCCCGGCGTCGATGGCGACGCGGAGGAATCTCTGCTGCACGTCGGGTGCCACCTGTGCCCCGTCGACACTGGCCAGCTTGAGGTCCATGCTCACGTAGGCGAGCCACGGAGCGATCCGCTCCAGCGCGGGCACCAAGGTGCCGTTGGTCTCGAGCATGACCGCCCGCCCGCCGGCGGACAGCAGCTCGGCCAGCCGTGCCACGCGGGCCGACTGCATCAGTGGTTCGCCGCCGGTGAGGCTGATCGAGTGGTGGGGGAGGCGCTGCCACAGGGCGTCGACCGCGTCGGCGACGGTGGCGATGGGAAGCGGGCTGTCGAGCAGCTCCCAGTCCCGTCGCCCGGGGGTTCCCTCGATTCGGCACGGCCCCGGGCGCTTCTCGAGGGCCTCGGGCTGGTCGCAGTAGGCACACCGGATGTTGCAGCCGGTGAGACGGACGAAGACCTGTCGCTCCCCGACCAGCGCCGCTTCTCCCTGGATGGCGGAGAAGACCTCGGTGACAAGGATGTCCTCGGCCGCGGGCGAGTGGTTCACGGCAGGGCCGGGTCGACCACGCCGGCCTCGGCGAATCCGCGGGCCCGCAGCACGCAGGCGTCGCACGCCCCACAGGGGCGGTCGCCCCCCAGGTAGCAGGACCAGGTCAGGTGCAGCGGGGCGCCGTGGTCCACCCCGAGCCGGACGATCTCGGATTTCGTGCACTCGATCAGTGGGGTCCGGATGGCGATGGGGTTGCCCTCGACGCCCCGCTTCTGGCCGGTGGCGGCCACGGCCCGGAACGCCTCGATGAACGGGGGCCGGCAGTCGGGGTAGCCCGAGTAGTCGATGGCGTTGACCCCGATCCACACGGCGTCGAGCCCCCGCGCTTCGGCCACGCCGAGGGCCACCGCCAGAAAGATGCTGTTCCGGGCGGGAACGTAGGTGGCGGGAATCCCGCCTTCGGTCCCCCCGAGGGGGACGGCGATGGAGGGGTCGGTGAGGGCGGAGCCGCCCCACGCGGTGGTGTCGAGCCCCACCACCAGGTGCTCCGAGCGGTAGTGGCCGGCCACACCGGCGGCACGGTCCAACTCGGTGCGGTGCCGTTGGCCGTAGTCGAAGGTGAGGGCGAGCGGGGGCCGGTCCGATTCGCCCATGGCCAGGGCCATGCACACGGTGGAGTCGAGCCCGCCGGAAAGGACCACCAGGTGCCCCGGCACGGTCAGAACTCGGCTCCCTGCGTCAGCTCGACCGAGGAGTCGCCCGTCTCCCACAGGCGCAGGGCGGCCAGGGCCAGCCCGGCGTCGGTGAGAAGCCGCCAGGCTTCGTGGGCCAGCAGCTCGGCGGTGGGATTGTCGATCACCTCGTTGAGGTCGCGGTGGTCCCAGCGGTCGATCACCTCGCGCTGCACGATCGCCGACAGTCGGTCGAAGTCGATGACCACCCCGTTGGCGTCCAACGGTCCGCCGACGGACACCTCGAGGCGGTAGGAGTGGCCGTGCAGGTTGCGGCACTTCCCCGGGTGCCAGGCCAGCCGGTGGGCGGCCTCGAAGGTGAACGTGCACGTCACGCTGGTTTGGGGAGCGGCCACGGTCCGGACGCTAACCGACCCGTGTCGGGTGTCGGTCCGGAATGCCGCGTCCGATGGTGCCCCGGTAGGCTGGAGGCCATGGACGCCGCTGACGCCGGGGACGAATCAGGACGATCGGAGGACCGGCGGGCCGCGTCGGGTTCCGGGACGTTCGGTCCCAATGCGTGGCTCGTCGAGGACATGTATGACCGGTTCCGCACCGACCCGGAGTCGGTGTCGGCCTCGTGGCGTGAGTTCTTCGCCGACTACCGGCCGGCCGGCACCGGCCCGGCCCCGGGGGGCACCGGCGCTCCGGAATCGGCGGCCCCGGGCGGCCCCGGCGGCTCCGGCGGACCGGCGCAGCCCGCCACCGGGGGCAGCGGGGGCGCCGCCACCGGGAGGAGCGAGCCGTCCGTTCGACCGGGGGTGCCGGCTCCGACCTCCGAGCCGGCCTCCCCCCTGCGCGGAGCAGCAGGGCGGATCGTCGCCAACATGGAGGCCTCGCTCGGGGTGCCGACCGCCACCAGCGTCCGGGTGGTGCCGGCCAAGCTCCTCGAGGTCAATCGCACGATCATCAACAACCAGCTGTTGCGCACCACCGGCGGCAAGGTCAGCTTCACCCATCTGATCGGCTACGCGCTGGTCAAGGGAGTGATCGCAGTGCCGGCCATGAACGCCGCGTTCGTGGCCGATGCCGACGGCAAGGGGACCCCCGGGGTGGTCCGTCACCGCCACGTCGGGTTGGGGTTGGCAGTCGATGTCGAAAAGTCGGGCGGCAATCGTACGCTGCTGGTGCCGTGCATCGCCGATGCAGACGCCAAGGACTTCCGCGGGTTCGTCAACGCCTACGAGGAGTTGGTCCGCAAGATCCACACCAAAAAGATCGCCCCGGATGACTTCGCCGGGGTCACCGTGACCCTGACCAATCCGGGGACGTTGGGAACGGTGCAGTCGGTGCCGCGGCTGATGCCCGGCCAGGGCCTCATCGTGGGGGTCGGGGCGCTGGGGTTCCCGCCCGGTTTCGAGGCGGCCGATCCACGGATGATGGCCGACCTGGGCGTGGGGAAGACGGTGACCCTCACCTCGACCTACGACCACCGGATCATCCAGGGTGCGGAGTCAGGGCTCTTCCTGGCCCATGTGTCCGAGTGCCTGATGGGCCGGCACGGTTTCTACGACGACGTGTTCGGTTCCCTCGAGGTCCCCTACGAGCCGGTGCGGTGGGAGAAGGACGTCAACGGCCCGGTCGACGAGGGCGACGGTGGCCATCACCGCCTCATCAAACAGGTCCACGTCCAGACGCTGATCAACATGTACCGGGTCCGCGGGCACCTGATCGCCCACCTCGACCCGCTGGATGCCGAGCCGCCGCAGCTGCATCCGGAGCTCGATCCACTCCACTACGGACTGACCATCTGGGACCTTCCCCGCAGCTTCGTTGCCGACGGCCTGGCCGGCAAGGACATGGCCACGCTCGACGAGATCCTCGGCATCCTGCGCGACGCCTACTGCCGGACACTCGGGGTCGAGTACATGCACATACAGGATCCCGACCAGAAGCGCTGGATCCAACTGCACGTCGAGGGCGTGTCCTCGGTGCTCTCGCCGGACGAGCAGCGCCACATCCTGGACAGGCTCAATGCCGCGGAGGTCTTCGAGCGCTTCCTGCACACGCGGTACGTGGGCCAGAAGCGATTCGGCCTCGAAGGGGCCGAATCGGTCATCGTGCTGCTGGACGGCATCTTGAACGAGGCGGTCCACGAGGGTCTCCACGAAGCGGTGATGGGCATGTCCCACCGGGGCCGGCTCAATGTGCTGGCCAACATCGTGGGCAAGTCCTACGGAGAGATCTTCGAGGAGTTCGAGGGCAATCTCGACCCCGACTCGGTGCAGGGCTCCGGTGACGTCAAGTACCACAAGGGCGCGCAGGGGGTCTTCGTTGCCACCACCGGTGGGTCGATCCCGTTGGCCTTGGCCTCCAACCCGTCCCACCTCGAAGCCGTCGACCCGGTCGTGGTCGGCATGGCCCGGGCCAAGCAGGATGCCCTCGGCGGCGAGCGGGGGAGCGGCCGCCGCCTCGAGGAAGGGTCGGGCGTTCCCTTCCCGGTCCTGCCGATCCTGCTCCATGGCGATGCGGCCTTCGCCGGGCAGGGGGTGGTGGCCGAGACCCTGAACCTGTCGGGTCTGGCCGGCTACCGCACCGGCGGGACGATCCACATCGTGATCAACAACCAGCTGGGCTTCACCACCGCGCCCGAGGCCGCCCGCACCTCGGTCTACCCGACCGACGTGGCGAAGATGGTCCAGGCCCCCATCTTCCACGTCAACGGCGACGATCCGGAGGCCTGCGCCCGTGCCGCCCGGTTGGCCTTCGGCTTCCGCCAGGCGTTCCACAAGGACGTCGTCATCGACATGGTCTGCTACCGGCGGCACGGCCACAACGAAGGCGACGATCCCAGCTACACCCAGCCGCTCATGTACGCGTTGATCGATGCAAAGCGGTCGGTGCGCAAGCTCTACACCGAGACGCTGGTGCGGCGGGGGGACCTCTCGCTCGAAGAGGCCGAGCAGGCGCTCGACGACTTTGCGGCCCGGCTGCAGGCCGCGCTCGACGAGACCCGGGCCGAAGCCGAGTCGGTGGCCGGGGTCACCCCGGTGCTGCCCGAATACGTGGTCCCCGACCTGTGGATCCCGCCGGTGGAGACCGGGGTCGACTCGTCGGTGCTCAACCGCCTGGCCACCGAGGTGCGCTCGGTGCCCGAAGGGTTCGTCCTCCACCCCAAACTCGCCCGACAGTTCGAGCAGCGCGACAAGGTGGTGGCCGACGGAGAGATCGACTGGGCGCTGGGCGAGGCGTTGGCCTTCGGATCGCTGCTGCTTGAGGGGGTCAACGTCCGGGTGACCGGGCAGGACACCCGGAGAGGAACCTTCTCCCAACGCCATGCCGTCCTCGTGGACCACGCCACCGGACAGGAGCACGTTCCCCTGGCCGGCCTGGAGGGCGGGAAGTTCACCATCCGCGACTCGCTGCTGTCCGAGTATGCCTGCGTCGGCTTCGAGTACGGCTACTCGGTCGAGGCAGCCGACGCCCTGGTGGCCTGGGAGGCCCAGTTCGGTGACTTCTGGAACGGCGCGGAGATCATCGTCGACAACTTCCTGGTAGCCGCCGAGGACAAGTGGGGCCAGAGGTCGGGGCTGGTCCTCCTCCTCCCGCACGGCTACGAGGGGCAGGGGCCGGAGCACTCGTCGGCCCGGATCGAGCGGTTCCTCACCCTGTGCGCCCGGGGAAACCTCCGGGTGACCGATCCGACCACCTCGGCCCAGTACTTCCATCTGCTGCGTTCGCAGGTCAAGACGGCTGATCGCAAGCCACTCGTCGTGTTCACCCCCAAGTCGCTGCTCCGGTCCCGCCTGGCCCGGTCGCCCATCGAGGCGTTCACCTCGGGTTCGTTCGCCGAGGTGCTCGACGACCCCGTCTCGACCCAGGAGGGCTTCGACCCTGACGGGGTGACCCGGATGGTGCTGTGCGCCGGCAAGGTGGCCTATGACGCCATGGAGCGCAGGGACGGGCTCGGCGAGGCCGGGGCCGGTGTGGTCGTGGTGCGGGTCGAGCAGCTGTACCCGTGGCCGAAGGCGAACCTCCAGGACATCCTCGACCGCTACCCGAACGCCGGCGAGGTGGTCTGGCTGCAGGAGGAGCCGGAGAACATGGGCGCATGGAATTTCGTGCACAGCCGGCTCCATCGGCTGCTCCGTGACACCCACACCTTGCGGCATGTCAGCAGGGCCGAATCGGCCAGCCCGGCATCGGGGAGCGCCGCCCTGCACCGCCTGGAGCAAGACGACCTCCTGGTCAGGGCCGTCGGCTGAGGGAGCGGGCCCGCCGCGGGCCCACGCCGATCCGCCCGACCGGTGATCTCCGGTCGGGGATCAGACCAGGAAGTCGTGCGCCAGGGCGATCCACATCTCGGTGGACAGGTGGAGCGATTCGACGTCGACCCGCTCGTCGATCCCGTGGAACATGGCCCCGTACTCCTCGAAGCTGATCGCCGGGCTGTGGAGGCCGAATCCGTAGGCCACACTGCCGAGCTCCCGGCAGAAGCGGGCGTCGGTGGCGCCAGCGGTGAGGAACGGAACCGTTCGGGCTCCGGGGTAGAACCCCTGGCTGACCCGTTGCAGCGCATCCCACAGCGGGGTGTCGATCGGAGAGGTGGTCGACGGCTGCTCGGAGTGGAACTCGATCTCCACATCGTCGGCCAGATCACCGACCACCTCGTCGAGCATGGCCCGGACGTCGACGGCATCCCATCCGGGAAGGGAGCGGATGTCCACCTCGAGCTCGACCCGGTCAGGGATGACGTTGAGCTTCGTCCCGGCGCGCATGACCGTCGGGGCCATGGTGGTGTGGGTGCAGGCGTGCGCCTGGCGCGCCAGCCCGAGCAGGGGTAGCTCGTCGCAGAAGGCGTCGATGCGGTCAGGGTCGAGCAGCGGCTCGGCCAATTCGGAGGGGAACCCGATGCCTCGGATGAACCGGGTCCAGGCCTCGTGCAGCTCGGCCTGCGGCCGGTACTCGTCGATCCGGCGGACCAGCTCGGCCGCCTTGACGAGGGCGTTGTCGGTCCGGAGGGGCTGGGACCCGTGGCCGGGGGTGCCCTTGACCGTAAGGACGCACCAGTAGACCCCCTTCTCCCCGACGATCACCGGAAGCCGTGGGGTCCCGTCGGCGCCACCCATGGGAAACCCCCCGGACTCGGTGATCACGTAGTCGGTGATCACGTCGTCGGCGGCGTGCTCGCACAGCCATTTGGCCCCGTAGTTGCTGAGGCCCTCCTCGTCGGCCACCGCGATGTAGGTGAGGTCACCGGCCGGCCGGAAGCCGCTGAGCGCAAGGTGCCGGACGCTGGTTGCCATGGTGGCGGTGAGGTTGAGCATGTCGATGGCGCCGCGTCCCCATACCGTCCCGTCGATCAGCTCGCCGCCGAAGGGATCGTGGAGCCAGTCGTCCCCGTTGGCCGGCACCACGTCGGTGTGACCGAGGAGGGTCAGCGACGGCGCCGACGGGTCGGCACCGTGGATCTTGGCCACCAGCGACGTCCGCCCCGGCCCGGGCTCGTAGGTCTCCATGTCGACCCCCGAGCCTTCGAGGTAGCCCTCGAGCAGTTCGGCACTGCGCTGCTCCTGGCCCGAGGTCGGGGTGCCGTCGTTGACGCATCCGTTGCGGATCAAGTGCCGCAGGAGGTCGGTCGCCTCCTCGGTGCGGCTCGTCTCTGAGGTCACCGGATCATCCTAGGTTCACCGGGTCGGCGGGGGTCGGCCGCAGGCCCTCGCCGGTGACCATGGTCGGTGCCGACCTGGGTAGATGGTTGACTGTTGCCCTGTATGGAAGACGACCTCCCAGCACGCAGGCGAATCGTCGTGGACGGTTCCAATATCGCCACCGAGGGGCGGACCCTCCCGAGCCTGGCCCAGCTCGACGAGGCCATCCGGACGTTTCTGGATGAGCACCCGGGGTTCATGACCTCGGATGTCACGGTGGTGGTGGACGCCTCCTTCGGGCACCGGATCGACCCTTCCGAGCAGGCTGCATTCGAGCAGGCCATCGAGCACGGCGAAATGATCACGCCTCCGGCCGGCGCCCACGGCCGAGGAGACGGATTCATTCTGCGGATCGCCGAGAAGTCGGGCGCCCTGGTTCTCTCCAACGACTCCTTCCAGGAGTTCCATGCGGAGCGGCCCTGGCTCTTCGAACCCGGGCGGTTGATCGGGGGCAAGCCGGTGTCTGGCGTGGGATGGGTCTTCACGCCCCGCACACCGGTGCGAGGGCCGAAGAGCCGCTCGGTGACGGCCAAGTCGAAGCGGGATGCGAAGGCAGCCGACGACCTGGCGGTGCTGGATGGGGACGGCGACGCCGGGCTCGACGGCGAGATGGCGGCCGGTGCGGGCCCCAAGCGCCGGAGAGCCGCCACCACGGCCACCACGGCCACCAAGGCCACCAAGGCCACCAAGGCCACCAAGGCCACACGGTCGGACACGTTCGCAGAGCCCGACTCGGAGGAGGAACCGGCCAAGCCCACCAGGTCGAGGAGGGGCACCACGGCCACAGCCCCGTCGGAGAAGATAGTGAAGGCGGCCAAGTCCACCAAGGCGGCGAAGGCCACCAAGGCGGTCAAGGCCACCAAAGCCACCAAGGCCACCAAGGCCACCAAAGCCACCAAGGCCACCAAAGCCACCAAAGCCATCCAAGCCTCCGGGGCGACCAAGGCGGCCAAGGCAACCAAGGCAACCTGGACGGCAAGGGCCGGGAAGGCGGCCGATGCCGTCGCCCCAGGGGACGCGGCCGGGGCCACCAAGGCCACCAGGGCCGCCAAGGCGTCGAGGGGGGGTTCCAACCGCTCCGCCGATACCGGTGATGCACGACCGGGTCCCGCACCGGAGGCCCTGAATGATCCCATGACCTTCCTGACCTTCGTCGCCGACCATCCGGTGGGGAGCATCTTCGATGGCACGGTCGTCTCGTTCACCTCGCACGGTGCCCACATCGACGTCGGAGGCATGCTCTGCCACGTGCCACTGCGGCGTCTCGCCGACCCTCCGCCCCAGAAGGCGCGTCAAGTGCTGACCAAGGAGGAGACCCGCCCCTTCGTGCTCCTCTCGCTGGACGCGGCGCGTCGACGGGCGGAGTTGGGCGTGCCGGGCGTGGGGGAGTAACCGGCCCGACCCGGCCCGCCGTACCGGCTCCTTCTTCGTCCCGGCCCCCGCCCTCGGCCCGGTAGCCTCGATCCTCGTGCGAGCCGACGACTACCTGCCCCATCGGGATCCGTTCCTCTTCATCACCGAACTGCGCTCGGTCGAGCCCGGACTCTCGGCGACGGGAGCCTGGCAGCTCACCGGTGACGAGGCGTTCTTCGCCGGCCATTTCCCCGGCCGTCCCACCCTGCCCGGCGTCCTGATGGTCGAGTCGTTGGCCCAGCTGGGCGGGGTGGCGGTGCTGGCCGACCCGAAGTTCGCCGGGAAGCTGCCATTGTTCGGGGGCATCGAGCGGGCCAGGTTCCGCCGCCAGGTGATCCCCGGCGACCTGCTCGAGCTCGAGGTGACCCTGGGCCGGATGTCGGCCCGTGCGGGAAAGGGCAAGGGGAGGGCGACGGTCGGCGGTGAGCTGGCCTGCGAAGCCGAGCTCCTCTTCGTCCTGGTGGACTCGATCCCGCCCGGCGCGGATTGACCGGCGGCCGCCGCGTGCGCATCGCCACCTGGAACGTCAACTCCCTCACCGCCCGGCTCCCCCGGGTCGAAGAGTGGATCGAGTACGCCCAGCCCGATGTGCTGTGCCTGCAGGAGACCAAACAGGCCGACTCCGCCTTCCCCCATGGGGCGTTCGCGGCCCTCGGGTACGAGACGGCGCACCACGGCGACGGGCGTTGGAACGGGGTGGCCATCGCCAGTCGGGTGGGACTCGGCGACGTCTCGACCGGCCTGGGGTCGGCGGAGGACGACCAGGGGACACGGGTGATCGCCGCCGAGTGCGGAGGGGTCCGCGTGCTGTCGGTCTACGTGCCCAACGGCCGTGCCCTCGACAGCGAGTACTACCCGGCCAAGTTGGCCTGGTTGGCCAGACTGCGGGAGCTGTTGGACGAGACCACGTCACCCGACCGGCCGGTGGCGGTGTGCGGCGACTTCAACGTGGCGCCCGAAGACCGTGACGTGTGGGATCCGTCCCAGTTCGAGGGCATGACCCACGTCAGCCAACCCGAGCGCGACGCCCTCGCCGATCTCGAGTCCTGGGGACTGGTCGACGTGTTCCGCCGCCTCTACCCGGACGACAAGCTGTTCACCTGGTGGGACTACCGGGGTGGATCGTTCCACCGGCACCGGGGGATGCGCATCGACCTCATCCTGGTCACCGAGGTCCTGGCCGATCGGACCACGTACGGGTTGATCGACAGGAACGCCCGCAAGGGCGAGAAGCCGTCGGATCACACGCCGATCTTCATCGACGCGACAGTCGGGTAGATCCCCGAGCCCGGGCTCGGGGCTCGGGGAGTGCCCTCGCGACCCCCGGTCAGCGTCGGAGTCCGGCCCTGATCTCCGCGATCCGCCGTCCGGCGTCCCGCGGGGTGATCCGTCCCGAGCCTGTCCTCGACACACGGACGATGGAGGCCAACCAGGGCGACGGCTGACGTTCCATCGTCCGGCCGTTCCCCATGGCGCGGGAGCGCGCCCACGAACAGTGGAGGTCCCGGGAGGCCCGGGTGAGGGCCACGTAGAGCAGCCGGCGCTCCTCGTCCCGTGCCTCGGCCGAGGCGGCGTAGATGATGGGAACGAAGCCGTCCTCGAGACCCACCACGTGGACCGAGGTCCACTCGAGGCCCTTGGCCCGGTGGAAGGTGGCCAGTTCGACGGCATCGTCGTCGACCGGCCCGCGGCGCCCGGCACGACGTCCCACCGCCGTGCCACCCACCGCCGTGCCGCCCACTGCCATGCTGTGGGATCCCCCCGGCGGCGACTCGGGCCCCGGGGCGATCCGGCACGGGATGCCCGCACGGGTGAACGCCCGGCGGATCACGGAGAGCTGGTCGTGGGTGCGGGCCAGCACCGCCTGCTCCGACCAGGGGACGCCGTCGGACGAGTGTTCGAGCAGCAGGGAGACCACGCCGTCGGCCTCCGCCGCGTCGTCGTCGTAGGCGGTGACCACCGGCATCGGCCCCTCGGCGGCCGCCGATCGGGGAGGCACGGCCGCCGAGCTCCCGAGGGCGGCCGAGGCCGCCGCCACCACCTGCGG
>DAIMIK010000037.1:15300-20977 GCA_036722795.1 Acidimicrobiales bacterium
TGTTGGCGGTGCGCGCCAGCCCTAGCCGCCGCCCCGCCACCACCTGCGGCGAGGACCGGTGGTTGTCGTCGAGGCGGACCACCTCCATGCCGGCCACCAGGCCCGGGAGGCGGCCGAGCAGGCCCGGGTCGGCGCCGTTCCAGCCGTAGATGGCCTGGTTGGGATCCCCCACGGCACAGAGGTCGGTGCGGCCGCCCATCAGCGTCTCGATCAGGCGGAACTGGGCAGGGTTGACGTCTTGGAACTCGTCGACCGAGAGGTGCCGGTAGCGCCACCGCATGCGCTCGGCGAAGGAGGCGTCATCACCGAGCAGATCGGCCGCGCGGATGAGCACGTCGTCGAGGTCGAGCGACCGGCGACGGCGAAGGGAGAGCTGGTAGGCGTCGAAGGCCGCCACGATCGTGTCGACGGGGACGACGGCGGTCCGAGCCGCGGCGGTCGCAGCCTCGGCATAGGTCGCGGGGGTCAGGCAGCGGGCCTTGGCCCACCCGATCTCCAGGTCGACCGCCGACGCGGCGGCCGGGTCACCCACGATGGAGTGGACCGTGCGGTAGCGGTGCTCGGCGACCACCGGTGGCGCCTGTCCCGAGTCGAGGGCATGACGCCGGAGCAGGGTCAGCGCCAGTTGGTGGAGGGTCCCCGCCCGGACGCCTGGGCCCGGGACACCGCCAGCCGAGGCCGGGGTGGAGACCGGCACACCGTAGAGCCGGAGGCGCCCCCGCAGCTCGTGGGCGGCCTTGCGGGTGAACGTGCACACCACAGTGTGGTCCGCATCGGCCGAGCCGTCCTTGATCCGACGGGCCACCCGCAGAGTGAGGACCCGCGTCTTCCCCGAGCCGGCACCGGCCACGATGCACAGTGACTCCGAGGGCGAGTCGACGGCCCGCCGCTGTCGCTCGGTGAGGACCGCCTCGGCCTGCTCGAACGGATCGCCACCGGATCCGACAGCCCGGGCCGGGCCGGCCGCCATCGGTCGTAGTGGTTCCACAGACGCCGAGGCTAGCGGTGTGGTGTGCCACCTCCGCGTTCGGCTGTCGGAAGTGGGACCGGTGCCAGCCCCAGGGTCAGGCGCGACGGATCCGGACGCGCGACCAGCTCGTCGATCAGGGCCCGGGACGGGCAGGTGCACACCTCCCCTGGTTGAGGGCGAACATCACGAAGCCCTCGATGGCCTTGTCGAGGAAGTCGTCGTCGGCGTCCATCACGTCGGCGAGGAAGATGTTGGGGCTCTTGCCACCCAACTCGAGTGTGACCGGGATGAGGTTCTCCGAGGCGTACTGCATGATCAGCCGCCCCGTCGTCGTCTCTCCGGTGAAGGCGACCTTTGCCACCCGGGGGCTGGACGCGAGCGGCTTGCCCGCTTCCACGCCGAAGCCGTTGACGATGTTCAACACCCCGTCGGGCAGCAGGTCGGCGATGAGCTCGGCCACCACGAGGATCGACACCGGAGTCTGCTCGGCCGGCTTCAGCACCACGCAATTTCCGCCGGCCAGGGCCGGCGCCAGCTTCCACGTCGCCATCAGGATCGGGAAGTTCCACGGGATGATCTGCGCGACGACGCCCAGTGGCTCGTGGAAGTGGTAGGCGACGGTGTCCTCGTCGATCTGGGAGATCGAGCCCTCCTGGCCGCGGAGCACGCCGGCGAAGTAGCGGAAGTGGTCGACCACCAGCGGCATGTCGGCAGCCAGCGTCTCCCGGACCCCTTCCCGTTCTCCCAGCACTCGACCACGGCCAGGTACTCGAGGTTCTCCTCGATCCGGTCGGCGATGCGGAGCAGGATGTTCGACCGCTCAGCCGGGCTCGTCTTCCCCCATGCCTCCCTGGCCGCGTGTCCGGCGTCGAGGGCCAGCTCGATGTCGTCGGCATCGGATCGGGCGACGTCGCAGTAGCGGTGGCCGGTGACCGGTGAGATGTTCTCGAAGTACCGGCCCTGGATGGGCGGCACCCACTTCCCGCCGATGAAATTGTCGTAGCGGTCCTTGAACTGCACCGGGCTCTCGGGCGTGCCCGGGTTGGGATACGTCATTGGTTCCCCCTTGTGGTCTCCGTGCAGCCCCCCATGGTGCTGCTCCGAGGGGTATCCTCGATCCGAAGAGTTGGTAGAAGGTTGGTTGAGACTCCCGATGACCCCTGACCTGCTGGAACGTCGGCGGCGGCTGGACGCCGCCCGGAGCACCGACTGGCGCGAGGCCGCCGCCGGCACCAACGCCCCGGGCCTGGCGCTCCACACCGGCCGACCCGCTGCGGTCTTCGCCACCGAGCACTGGTGCGAGGGCGTGCAGGACTGGGTGTGCTACGCCGCCCCGGTCCGGGCCCCGTCCGGGCGGCTGCTCGGGGTCCTGGATCTCAGTTCCCTCTGGCGGCGGGCGTCACCGCTGGCCCTCACCACCGTCGTGGCCATGAGCCGACTCGTCGAGCAGCTGCTGCTCGCCAGCCCGTGGGGCCGCCCCGACCTGCGCCTCAGCGTGCTCGGCACCCCGCGTGCGGAGGTGGGCGGCCGACCGGTGCGGATCTCCCAGCGGCAGGTGGAGATCCTGACCATCCTCGCCGTGCGCGGCCAGGCCTCCTTCGAGGAGCTGCACGACCTCCTCTACGGCGAGCGCCCGGTGAGCGCGGCCACCCTCAAGTCGGAGATCTCCCACCTCCGCCAGCTCCTCGGCGGCGCCATCGAGTCGCGGCCCTACCGCCTCGCCTTCGCCGTCGAGGCCGACGTCGTCGACGCGCTGGCCGCCCTGCGGAGCGGGGACACCGAAGGTGCCGTGCGCCTCTACGGGGGCCAGCTCCTGCCGACCAGCGAGAGCCCCTTCCTCACCGATCTCCGCCACCACCTCGACGTGGGCCTGCGCACGGCGCTCCTGCAGCGGGGGCAGCTCGACCAGCTGCTCCGGTTCGCCGACATCCACCCCTACGACACCGAGATCCTCGAGTACGCCGGAACCCTCATCGGCCCGGAGGATCCGCACCGGGGCGACCTCACGGCCAGGCTGGCGCACGCCTGCGAGTGAGCGCACGCCGGGCGCCGGGCTGCAGGGAGGCAAGCCGGCGCCGGCCGAGGTCAACCGCCCGGACCCGGGCCTCGTGCCCCGGTGGTCACACCGGTGCCGGGGTGCTCGGTAGGGTGTGCTGGTGCTGAAGTCGTTCGCCGGCGGTCGGGTGTTCGGCGCCACCTGGGGGTCCGGCGTGCCGTCCGTGCTCGCCCTGCACGGGTGGCAGCGCACCCACGACGACTTCGCCCCGGTCTTCGACCAGCCCGGCTCGCCCGACGACCCGGCCGCCATCGGGGTCGACCTGTTCGGCTTCGGGGCCACACCTCCCCCTCCCGATGCGTGGGGGACCGCCGAGTACGCCCGCCACCTGGTGCCCCTCTTCGAGGAGGCAGGCACGCTGGCCGACCGTGTCGTGGTGGTGGGGCACTCTTTCGGAGGAAGGGTGGCGATCCGGCTGCGGGCCATGGTGCCCGACCGGATCGAGCGCATGGTGCTGACCAGTGTGCCCCTGCTCGACCGGGAGGGCCGGAGGTCCCGCCCGGCAACCACCTACCGGCTGGCCCGGCAGCTGCACCGGATGGGAGTGGTGGGGGACGAGCGCATGGAGGTGATGCGCATCAGGTACGGCTCCGCCGACTACCGGGCGGCCCAGGGCGTGATGCGGGGGGTGCTCGTCCGGGTGCTGGCGGAGCGGTACGGGGACGAGCTGGCGTCCATCGACTGCCCGGTGGACCTGGTGTGGGGCGAGGACGACACCGAGGTGCCCGTCGAGGTGGCCGCTCGGGCCCGGGCGATCCTTCCCTCGGCGACGCTGACCATCCTGCCCGGTGTCGGCCACCTGACCCCGACCGAGGCCCCCGCTGCCCTGCGGGAGATCGTCCTTCGTCGGCGCGGCCCGGACGCCCCGACCGGGGTCGGAACCGTCGACGACACCCCGGCCGGCGACGCGCCGTGAGTGGGCCGGGCCCCTGGGGCGCCGTCGGGGCGCTGGGTCCTTCCCGTCTCCACGGTGGAACCGCCTGGGTCGCTGTCGCCGCCTGCGCCGCGGCCTGCGTCCCCGCCGGCCTCCGGTGGCTGAGGGTGGCCCAGCGGGAGCACTACCTGGCCGGCTCGGTCTCCCGGTTCGCCGGTCGGTGGTGGCGGACGACACCGCCCGACGTCGCGCTGGCGGCGCTGGCCCTGGCGGCCGCCGTGACCTCGTTCTGGTGGCCGATCGCCGCCGTGGTGACGGCAGGGGCGGTGGCTGCCGGGCCGCTCGGGCTCTCCGTGCGCGGCCGGACCTCACCCCTGGCCTGGACCCGGCGCCTGCGCACGCTGGCCGCCGTGTGGGCGGGCCTCGAACTGGGGGTGCTGGTGGTCGGGGCGCTGATCGGGCCGGCGTCCGTCGTCGGGGCGGCAGCCGTCCTCGCCGTCCCCCTCCTGGTCGACCTGGCCTGTTGGGTCACTTCCCCGCTGGAGCACCGGCTGTCGGGCCACTTCGTGGACGACGCCGCTGCACGACTGGCCCGGGTGGCGCCGACGGTGGTGGCCGTGACCGGCTCCTACGGCAAGACCTCCACCAAGGGCCATATCGTCCATCTGGTGCGGCCCACGCGCACGGTCGTGGCCACCCCGGCCAGCTTCAACAACCGGGCCGGCCTGGCTCGTGCGATCAACGAGCACCTGGCCGACGGCACCGAGGTGTTCGTCGCCGAGATGGGGACCTACGGCCCCGGCGAGATCGCCGATCTGTGTCGCTGGTGCCCACCGGACGTGGCGGTGATCACCGCCATCGGCCCGGTGCACCTCGAGCGTTTCCGCTCCGAGGATCGCATCGTGGAGGCCAAGTCGGAGATCACCGGCCCGGCGGACGACGTCGTCCTGCAGGTCGACGACACCCGGCTGGCGGCGCTGGCCGACCGGTTGGCCTCCCAGGGGAAGCGGGTGGTCCGGTGCTCTGCGTCGGACCGGTCGGCCGACGTCTGCGTCGTGCGCAGCGGTGACGGCTCGCGCCTGTCGGCCTATGCCGACGGCGAGGTCCTGGCCGAGGACGTCGAGCTGCCGACGGGGCTCCAACCCTCCAACCTTGCCTGCGCCATCGCCGTGGCGCTGCTGGTGAAGGTGGATCCGGCAGCCATCGGCGACCGGGTGCGCGACCTCCCCGGCGTGGAGCACCGGCTGCAGACGGTCAGCGCCGTCTCGGGTGCCACCATCCTGGACGACACCTACAACTCCAATCCTGCCGGGGCGTCGGAGGCGCTGGCTGCGCTGGTCGGGTCGGCGGGGGTGGGGGAGCAGGCCGGGCCCGCCCGCCCCGGCCGGCTGGTGGTGGTGACTCCCGGCATGGTGGAGCTCGGCCCGCGCCAATTCGAGGAGAACCGGCGATTCGGAGCAGCGGCGGCCACCGTGGCCACCGACCTGTTGATCGTGGGGCGGACCAACCGGAAGGCCCTCCTGGCGGGCGTGGCGTCGGTTCCCGGCGCACGCATCACGGTGAGGCTGCTCCGTGACCGGAACACTGCGGTCGACTGGGTGAGGGAGCACGTCACGGCCGGGGACACCGTGCTGTACGAGAACGATCTGCCGGACCACTACCCTTGAGCAGTCGAGCCGCCGGCCCTGCCTCGCTGCCGGAGGCTCCCGTCCGCACCCGTCGATCGGAGGAGTCAGCCCACCGTGCCCGAAGTCGCCGTCATCTTCGGAGGTCCGTC
>DAIMIK010000038.1:0-14150 GCA_036722795.1 Acidimicrobiales bacterium
TGGCGGGCCTCGTCGGCCATCACGTAGCGGAGGAGCTGCTTGAGGAGCGGGTCCGTGGTCATCTGCTTCATGAACCCGAATGCGGCCAGGGCCAGCCCCTCGACCATGATCTGCATCCCCAGGTAGGTGATGTCCCAGCGGGAGTCGGCGATGATGTCGTCCAGCAGCAACCGCAGGTGGGCGTTGATCGGGTAGTGGCCGGACAGCTTCTCGTCGAGGTACTTGGCGAACACCTCGACGTGGCGGGCCTCGTCCATCACCTGGGTCGACGCGTAGTACTTGGCATCGACCCACGGCACCGACTCCACGATCTTCGCCGTGCAGATGAGGGCGCCCTGCTCGCCGTGGAGGAATTGGGAGAGGGTCCAGTTCTGGCTTTCGACACCGAAGGCGATCCACTCCTTGTCCGCCCACTTCTCGACCGGCGTGCCGGAGAGGTCGAACCCCGCACCGAAGCCGCCGGTGGCCTCGGCCTGCTCGATGACCATGCGCTCCTGGTCGACCTCGGTCTCCCAGGGCAGGTCCGTCTCGCCGTTCCACTGGGCGTTCTTCGCCTTCTCGTAGAGCTTGCTCAGCTTGGGACGAGCGCCCTTCTCGTAGTCCCAGGTGAAGACGGAGTCGTAGTCGGAGTGGACGACGTGGCGGCCGTCGGGCTCCTCGGTCCCGACCACCGAGAGGATGGCCGCGAAGTCGTCGATCTCCACTCTCCCGATGATCTCCTCGGTACTGCTCATTTCGGTGGTCATGTCCGGTCTCCCTCTGAGTGATCAATGCGGTTCGGGCTCGCCGTCGCGAGCAGGTCCTGGTCGGTGTGGGCGGCCCTCCCGGGGCGGGAGGCAGGCGTTGGGGATCCGGTCGAGGGGTCGCTCCCGAACCCGAACGGAGTGATGTCGATGGGCGGGTGCGCGCCGGAGGCGTTGAGTGCCCTGATCCCCGGTACCACGAAGGTCTCCACCAGACGGGTGGTCTGCGCCGGGTCGGTCAGGTCGGTGAGCTCGGACGGGGCGATGGCGTACGACAGCCCGATCCGCGTGGCCCCCTCCGCCCCCCGTCCCGCCTCTGCCGGGCTCATCCACCGGGCCAGGAACGGGGCCGTGAACCGTGACGCGGTGGCCAGCAGCCGATCGGACTCCTCGAAGGCCAGATGGCCGAGCACCATCTCGGGCTCGTGCGCCACCAGATAGGCGAGCGCCGCGTGCCCCCGGATGCGGGACGATGCCTCGACGATGCCCGCCACCAGTGCCTGGGACAGGTCGCGCGCCTCGCCCAGGCGGACCCCGAGTGCGGAGAAGAGGCGGGCCATCTCCGTGTCGACCACCGCGGCCAGCACCTCGTCCCGGCCACCGGGGAAGGCCCGGTAGACGGTCGCCCGCGAAAGACTGGCCTGGCGGGCGATGTCGTCCACCGTCGTCTTGAGCGTCCCGTGAAGGGCCAGGCAGACCAGGGTGGCGTCGACGATACGCTCCCGGTGGGGCGAGAGGCGGCTCCCCGGGTCGGGGGAGGCGGTCGGGGCACGGGGCGTCCCGGCATCGACCACATGAAGCGCTGCCCCCACGTTCCGCACGGTTGGCACGCTAGGTCGCTTCTTGTCTCACTGTCAACGACTCGCACCGCCGGCCCGGCGGCACCGCCCGGTCAGCCCGGGTCCGGACCTGCCACCACCCCGGCGAGCAGCTCCGAACGCACCAACTGGGCCACCTGCACCCGGTCGTCGAGGTCCCATCGCCCCGGGGCCGACATGTAGGAGATCACCATGCGGGCCAGGAAGTCGGCGGCCTCCACCAGGTCGACCCCGTCGACGACACCGCGGTCCTCGAGATAGGGGACGAGGAACCCGGCGATGCCCTCCCGGATGCGATTGCTCTCGACCGTGAGACTGGGGAGGAGCTTCTCCGGCTCGGTCTGCATCACCCGCTGGAGGACCTGATGCTCGACGATGGATCGGTGGGCGAACATGATGCCCCGCTCCATCACCTCCTCGAGGCCGTCGGCCCCGTGGACCTCCTCGTACAGGAGGGCGAAGAACTCGAGGGTCGCCCATGCCACCACCGCGTCGATCAGTTCGTCGCGCCCCCCCGGGAAGGTCCGGTACACGGTGGCCCGGGAGACCCCGGCCTCTCGGGCCGCGTCCTCGACGGTGGTCTTGGCGATGCCCCATCGGGCCACACAGGCATAGGTGGCCTCCAGGATCCGTTGGCGGGTGTCGTCCATCGCCGGCGCCTGGACCCTCAGAGCCCGAGCAGGGGCTCGAGACCGAGGGTGAGTCCGGGCCGCGTCGCCACCGCTTCGACGGCCAGCGCTACGCCGTCCATGAAGGACGCCCGGTCATAGGAATCGTGGCGGATGGTCAGGCTCTGCCCCACCGCCCCGAGGACGACCTCCTGGTGGGCCACCAGGCCGGGCAGCCGTACCGAGTGCACACGGACACCCGCGGGTCCGGCACCACCCCGGGCACCGACCAGCAGCGAGGTCTCCGTCCGATCGGGCGGGAATGCACCGGTACCGGAGGCGGCCCGTGCGCCAGCCATTCGCTCGGCGGTGCGCATCGCGGTTCCCGACGGGGCGTCGAGCTTCCCGTCATGGTGGGACTCCACGATCTCCGCTCCGTCGAAGAAGGGCGCCGCCAACTCTGCAAACCGCATCATCAGCACCGCGCCGATGGCGAAATTGGCGGCCACGATGCAGTTGGGAGAACCGGCGGCCGGGCCGGCGAATCGATGGCCCAGCTCCTCGAGATCCCCTTCGGTGAATCCGGTGGTCCCCACGACGGCGTGGATGCCCGCTGCCGCGCAGAACGTCAACGTCCGGCGCGCCGCTTCCAGGCGAGAGAAGTCGACGACCACCTCCACCCCGGCGGCTGTCAACTCCTCGAGGTCGCCCGTCACCTCGAGCCCGCCGGCGTCGACCCCGACCAACTGGGCCAGGACGGCGCCGCGGTGGAGCGGATCGAGGGCCACCACCAGCTCCTGACCCGGCCGGGCCAGCACCGTGCGGCACACCTCACGGCCCATCTTTCCCCCGGCTCCGACCACACCCACTCGCATGCCGGTCACCCTACCGCCGGCACGTGGAGCGCCCGGTGACCGTCGGGCCGTCCCCGTTGCACACGACCTCAGCCCAACTGGAGTGCCCGGACATCGAAGTCGGACTCGTCGAAGGGGCCGACCACCGACAGGGTGCGTGGGGCGGCCACCACCTCGGCGGCCGCGGCGTGCACCTCTTCCAAGGTGAGGGCCTCGACACGGGCCAGCACCTCGTCGACCGTGAGGACCTCCCCGTGGAGCAGCAACCCGGCCCCGATGCGGCTCATCCGCGCCCCGGAGTCCTCGCAGGCGAGCAGGGTTTCGGCCCGCAGGTTCCCCTTGGCGATCGAGAGCTCCCGCTCGCTGATGCCCTCCGCTCCCAACGCGGCCAACTCGCTCGAGACGATGTCGAGCACCTCGGCCACGTGTTCGGGAGCGGTCCCCAGCCCCACGCTCACCGCCCCGGCATCGTGGTAGGCCACCCGTTCGGACCAGACCGAGTAGGCCAGCCCACGCCGCTCCCTGATCTCCTGGAATAGCCGGCTGGACAGGCCCCCGCCCAAGGCGTGGTTGAGCACGGCCAGTGCATACCGACGTGGGTCAGACCGGTTGACCGAACGTGCCGCCAGCACCAGATGGGCCTGTTCGGTGGAGCGCCGGGTCACCTTCAGGGGCAACACCCGGTCGTCGGGTGCGGAGCGTGGGGGTGTGGCGCCGCCGTCCGGTCCGGCGAACCTGGATTCGAGTCCCGCCACAACCTCGGCGTGGTCGAAGTCACCGGCCACCGCCGCCACCATGTTCCGTGGCCGGTAGTGGGCCTCGAAGAACGCGCGGATCCCCTCCGTGGTCATGGCGGACACCGACTGCTCGCTCCCCAGTACCTCCCGACCCAGCGGATGGTCGGGGAAGAGCGCTGCCGAGCTCAGCTCCGCAGCCTCGTCGGCAGGCTCGTCGGCATGCATCAGGATCTCGTCGAGGATGACCTGGCGCTCTGCGTCGAGGTCCGCCGGCCGCAGTGCCGGCCGCCACATGATGTCGGACAGGATGTCGAGACCGAGGGGGAGGTGCTCGGCCAGCAGGCGGATGTAGAAGGAGGTGTACTCCTTGGTGGTGAAGGCGTTGAAGTCCCCACCGACCTCGTCCACCGCCTCGGCGATGGCCGAGGGAGATCGCTGTGCGGTTCCCTTGAAGAGAAGGTGCTCGAGGACATGGGATGCCCCGGCGCGGTCGAGGTCCTCGTCACGCGAACCGGTGCCCACCCAGAAGCCGATGCACACCGACCGTGCATCGTCCATCCGTTCGGTGGCCAGGGACAGGCCCGACGGCAGGATCTCTGTCTGGATCATGGGTGCCCGGTGGTCGCCACCGTCGGCGGGATGTGCCGGCGGGGGGCGGCCCTCAGGGCAGCCACCCGCCGGACGGACACGCTCAACGGCGCCGGCGACCCCCTCGGCCGCCCCCGCCACCACCACCGGGTCGGTCGGACGACTCGACCACGGCCGGACCCAGATCGCCGAACTCCTGGACCAACTCCACCTCGAAAGCCTCCTCAAACGAGGCGGCCCCGGACGGGGCGGCACCGGACGGGGCGCCGGTGGGCGCCGTCGGACGGCGCCCACGATCCGACCGGTCGTCGGGGTCTGCGTGATCGCCCCGACCGGAGCCGCCCCGGCCGCCGCCCTCGCTGCGAGCGGGGCGATCGCCGCCTCCCGACCCTGCGCCGGCAGGAGCCTCGCCGGCCAGCGAGAGGGACACTTTGCCCTGAGGGTCGATGTCGTCGACCTTCACCTCGACCGGTTGGCCGAGCTCGAGCACGTCCTCCACCCGCTCGACCCGCCTCCCCTGGCCGATCTTGGAGATGTGGAGCAGCCCGTCCCTCCCGGGGAGGATGTTGACGAACGCACCGAACTTGGTGATGTTGACCACCTTGCCCTGATAGGTGGCGCCCACCTCGGCCAACGGCGGATCGAGGATCGTTGCGATCCGTCGGCGGGCCTCTTCGACCGCGGTGCCGTCCTTGGCCCCGATGGTGACCGTGCCCACCATGCCGTCGTCGTCGACGGCGATGTCGGCACCGGTCTCCTGCTGCAGGGCGTTGATCACCTTGCCCTTGGGCCCGATGATCTCACCGATCTTGTCCATGGGGATCTCGAAGGAGATGATCTTCGGGGCCGACTCGGCGACCTGGGCCCGCGGCTCGGGGATCGCCTCGGCCATGACATCGAGGATGATCAGGCGGGCGTCCTTGGCCTGCAGGAGCGCCTTGGTCAGCACGTCGAGGGGCAGTCCGTCGATCTTGGTGTCGAGCTGGAGCGCGGTGACCACGTCCCTCGTGCCCGCCACCTTGAAGTCCATGTCCCCGAAGGCATCCTCCGCACCCAGGATGTCGGTGAGGGTGACGTAGGTGCCCCCGTCGTAGACGAGCCCCATGGCGATGCCGGCCACCGGTGCCTTCAGCGGCACGCCTGCCGCCATCATCGACAGCGTCGAACCGCAGACCGATGCCATCGACGTCGAGCCGTTCGAGGCCAGCACGTCGGAGACCAAGCGGAGCGTGTAGGGGAAGTCCTCCTCGTAGGGGACCACCGGCAACAGGGCTCGCTCGGCCAACAGCCCGTGCCCGATCTCCCTGCGCTTCGGCCCGCGCATGAAGCCGGTCTCGCCGGTGGAGAACGGGGGGAAGTTGTAGTGGTGCATGTACCGCTTGTGCTCATCGGGGGAGATGGTGTCGAGCAGCTGGTTCATGCGGGGCATGCCCAGCGTGGTGACGTTGAGCACCTGGGTCTCGCCACGCTGGAAGAGCGCGGAGCCGTGGGCCGTCGGAAACAGGTCCACCTCGGCCGACAAGGGTCGGATGTCCGTGGTGGTGCGACCGTCGATCCGCAGGCCCTCGTCCACGATCCGCAGGCGGACCAGCTTCTTGGTGAGGCTCTTCACCGCCGCCTTGATCTCGCCCTCGCGATCGCGGAACTCGCCGGAAAGCGTCGACACGACGGTCGCGGTCGCCTCGGCCAGCGCGGCATTCCGATCCGCCTTGGCGCTGATGGTGTTGGCTGCAGCCACCGGATCGGTGCCCACTGCCTCCACCCGGCTCCACACGTCGTCGCCGTAGTCGGAGAGGGTCGAGTACTCGATGGCCTGGATCGGACCGCGTGCGGCCGTGAAGGCCGCCACCAGCTTGCGCTGGAGGACGATGGACTCGCGGATCCACTGCTTGGCGGCCTCGAGGCCGTCGGCCAGCACTTCCTCGGTGACCTTGGGGGCGCCCTCGTCGTAGTACTGGAACGAACGTTCGGAGCCGCCCGCCTCGACCATCATGATGGCGATGTCGGTGTCGTCGCTCTCGCTCAGCGCCCGTCCGGCCACGATGAGCTCGAAGGTGGAGTCGTCACCCTCCTGGAAGCTGGGATGGGGGATCCACTGGCCGTCGGTCGAGTAGGCGACCCGGACGGCGCCGATCGGTCCCTCGAAGGGGATGCCGGACAGCATCAGCGCTGCGGAGGCGCTGTTGATGGCCAGGACGTCGTGGGGATTGACCTGGTCCGCCCCGAAGATGGTGCCCACGATGTGGACCTCGTTGCGGAATCCCTTGGGGAACGACGGGCGCAACGGCCGGTCGATGAGACGGCAGGTGAGGATGGCCTGATCCGACGACTTGCCCTCGCGGCGGAAGAACGATCCGGGGATCCTCCCCGCCGCGTAAGTCCGCTCCTCGATGTCCACGGTGAGGGGGAAGAAGTCGGCCCCCTCCCGCACCGACCGGGCGGTGGTGGCGGTGGCGAGCAGCACGGTGTCCCCGATGCGTCCCACGACAGCCCCGTCGGCCAGTTGGGCCAATTTGCCTGCTTCGAAGGTGAGTGTTCTGTCGGTGCCGCTGATGGGCGCCGAAACGGTAATGGCGTCTGACATGACGCTCCTTGGTTTCTCGGGGACTCCCCGAGCCAGTTCCCAGTTGTCGAACACACCATCCGCATCATCGGGACCGGGTGTTCGGCAACTGGTGACTGACCTCGACGGGAGCCCAATCTATGTGGTGTTTCCACGACCACCCACCGGTGTGGTTGGCCGCTACTGCTGCGGGCCGGCACTGCGCCGGACTGCGGTCCATCGACACTGGGCCGATGGAGGAATTGCGACCGCCCGGCCGAAGCCGGGCGGAGCGAAGCATGTCCGCCTAGCGGCGGAGACCGAGGCGACCGATGATCTCCCGGTAGCGCTCGACGTCGTTGTTCCGCACATAGTCCAGCAGGCGACGGCGACGGCCGATCAGCTTCAGGAGACCACGGCGGGTGTGATGGTCGCCCTTGTGCACCTTGAGATGCTCGGTCAGGTGGATGATGCGCTCGCTCAGGATGGCGATCTGCACCTCGGGTGACCCGGTATCCGTCTCGTGGAGACGGTACTCGGAGATGGTGGCCTGCTTGTCTGGCATGTGGGGAATCGACCTCTGGAATCTTGGTGACGGCCGACGGACGGAACACGCCGGCGCGCCAATGCTAGCAGGATCGCAGGTCGTGAGGTATCCCCAGGACGGAGGATCGGATCCGGCCGCTGGGGCCGGATCCGATCCTCCGTCGACAGCGCCAGGTGCGGGCCCGGTGGACTATTTGTTGGGCTGGGGTGTGACCCGAAGGTAGGGCTTGATCGCCTTGAACCCCTTGGGGAACCGCTCCTTGGCCTCCTCGTCGGACACGGCAGGGACGATGATCACGTCCTCGCCGTCCTTCCAGTTGGCCGGAGTGGCCACCTTGTAGTCGGCGGTCAATTGGAGGGAGTCGAGGACCCGCAGGACCTCGTCCACGTTGCGGCCGGTGGAGGCCGGATAGGTCAACGTGAGCTTGACCTTCTTGTCCGGGCCGATGATGAACACCGAACGGACGGTGAGGGAGTTGTCGGCGTTCGGGTGGATCATGTCGTACAGATCGGCGACCTTGCGGTCCTCGTCACCGATCAGCGGGAAGTTCAGGGCCTGCCCCTGGGTCTCTTCGATGTCTCCGGCCCACTTGCCGTGGGAGGTCACGTCGTCGACGGAGAGGCCGATCAGCTTGGTGTTCCGCTTGTCGAACTCGACCTTGGCCTTGGAGAAGGCACCCAGCTCGGTGGTGCACACCGGGGTGAAGTCCTTGGGATGGGAGAACAACACGCCCCAGCTGTCCCCGAGGTACTCGTGGAAGTTGATCGTGCCTTCGGTGGTCTCCGCAGTGAAGTCGGGGGCGGTGTCGCCCAGACGAAGTGACATGCATTGCTCCTTTTGGTGTGCGGTTTGGTGTGCGGTTTGGTGTGCGGTGCGTCGGTGGCGCATTCCGGGTCCGGAAGTGGCCGTGGCCCCGGCGCCCGGCCAGATTAGTCGACTCCGGCGCAATTGTCGACGGAGTTGGTCAAGTTTAGGTATCAGGGTGGGGCGCGGGCGCTCGAGGACGGCCCGGGCGGGGCACCCGGCCTCCACCCGGCAACTCCACCATGCCGACGGGATGACATGCTGTGGGGATGGGCTCCGCACTGCACGTGGACAAGGAAGGCCCGGTCACGGTGGTCACCATCGACCGGCCGGAACGACGCAATGCCGTCGATCCGGCCACCGCCACCGCGCTGCTCGAGGCGTTCACCGGGTTCGACGCCGATCCGTCGTCGTCGGTGGCGGTGCTCACCGGCGGTGGGGGCACCTTCTGCGCCGGTGCCGACCTGAGGGCGCTGGCTGCCGGCGACCTCCACCGGGTGGCCGAGGACGGCCCGGGACCGATGGGGCCGACCCGCCTGCAGCTGTCCAAGCCGGTCATCGCCGCCGTCGAGGGCTACGCCGTGGCCGGTGGCCTCGAGCTGGCCGTCTGGTGCGACCTCCGGGTGGCCTCGGCCGAGGCCACCTTCGGCGTGTTCTGCCGGCGCTTCGGGGTACCCCTGATCGACGGAGGCACTGTTCGCCTCCCGCGGCTCGTCGGCCACGGCCGCGCCCTCGACCTGATCCTGACCGGACGCGAGGTCGGTGCCGGCGAGGCCCTGGCCATCGGCCTGGTGAACCGCGTGGTCCCTCCGGGGACGGCCCGGGAGGCGGCTGTGGCATGGGGCCGCGAGTTGGCCGCTCTCCCCCAGACCTGCATGCGAAACGACCGGCTCTCGGTGATGGCCCAGTGGGGGCTGTCCACCTCCGAGGCCATGCTGGCCGAGACACGGTTCGGCCTCGACAGCCTGGCCTCGTCCGAGGCGGCATCCGGCGCCCGCGAGTTCGCGTCCGGTGCCGGGCGGGGCGGGGCGGCCGTCGATCCAACCGGCGCCTGAGCAGGGTGCCGCCGGTGCCCGATGTGGCCGCATTCGACTTCGACGGCACCCTGACGGATGGTGGCAGCGTCTTCGGGTTCCTCTCCGCGGTGGCCGGCCGCCGTTGCGTGCTGTCCGCCTCCCTGGCCCTGTCCCCCCGCCTGGCCCACGCCGCCCTGGTCGGCGGCCGCGCAGCCGACACCACCAAGGAGCGCCTCTTCGAGCGGGTCCTGGCCGGCATCGACGCCGGGCACCTCCAGCGAGTGGCAACCGTCTTCGCCGAGGAGCACCTGGCCGGCCATCTCCGCTCCGATGTGCGCGACCGAATGGACTGGCACCGCGGGCGCGGGGACAAGGTGGTCATCGTCTCGGCGTCCCCCGAGGCCTACGTCAACGTGGTCGGTGACCGGCTGGCCGCCGACGCCGTCATCGCCACCCGGCTGGAGGTGGGTGCCGACGGGAGGATGACCGGCCGGTACGCGGGGGCCAACTGCCGTGGTCAGGAGAAGCTACGCCGCCTGCGGAAGTGGATCGACGAGTCAGGGGCGGGCCCGGAGAGGCTGTGGGCCTATGGGAACAGCCGCGGTGACCTGCGGATGCTGGAGGCCGCCGACATCGGCGTCAACGTCGGGCGCCTGGGGCCGATCGGCCGTCTCCGCTCCTTCCCCGGGCTGGACGAGACCCGGCCCGGCGCGGGCAGGGGATGACCCCGCTCCCGTAGGTCAGAGGTACTCCTTCTTGCGCATCCACACCAGGACGAACCAGCCCCAGATCGGGGGCAGGTAGGCGGTGAACAGGCGTTGGACGAACACCGCGGCCACCGCATCGGACTCGTTGATACCGGCCGCGGTCAGGCCGAGGATCATGCCGGCCTCGACCACCCCCATCCCGCCCGGCACCGGCGAGATCCCTCCGAGCATCGATCCCAGCGTGAGCACCACGATCAGGACGGACAGGTTCAGCTGGTCGCCGAAGGCATGCAGCGAAGCACCGAGGGCCATGGCCACGAAGAGTTGGGCGGCGACATTGCCCCCGAAGATCTCGACCAGGTTGCGTGGGTGGGTGGCCAGGACCTTGAGGTGTGCCCACACCTCGGAAGCCTTGGGACGCAGCTTCGCAGCGGCCAGCCGACGCCACCGGGGGACGGCGAAGATCAGGCCGAGCGCGACACCGATCGCCACGATGGCGATCACGATGAGCCAGACCAGCTTCGAGGCGCTGCTGGAGCCGTTGCTGGTGGGCGACGAATTGAAGTGGAAGCTTCCATAGGCCAAGGGCAGGGCGATGAGGAAGAGGGCGCCCTTGACGATCCAGCTGGCGGTGCTCACCAGCACGCCCGACGTCACCGCCGTCGTGGCGTCGTAGCCCTCCTGTTGGAAGAACCGCACCCTGGTGGCCAGCACGGCCAGCGAACCTCCGGCCAGCCCGACGAAGGTGTCGGAGACTTCGAGGGCCACTGTCCTGCCGTAGGGCAGCGGGCTGGTCACCGAGCCCACGGTGGTGACGGCGATGGCCGGGTAGGCGGCCTGGGCCAGCACGAAGACCACCGCCACCCAGCCCCACTTGGCCCCGGTGATGGTGCTCCATGACTTGGTCACGTTCACCAGCACGGCGATGAGGGCCCACCCCCCGACGAGGGTGCCCACCACCAGGGCCAGATTGACCCAACTGACCCGGCGCGGCTCGATGAGCTCGGGAACCTCCACGCCGGCAGCGGTCGCACCCTGCTCGCGCAGCCCGCTGAGGATGGCCTTCTTGCCGCGCAGGGTCTTCGACGCCACCGGGTCGAGTGCTGCACGCTGCAGGAACGGCAGCGCATCGACCAGGGCCCCGGACGGTACGGTCCGGGCAGCGGCAGCAACCGTTCGCTCCGGTCCGGCCACCACCGCCAGGGCGGCCAGGGCGGCGGCCATGTCGCTGTTGAGCTGGTCGGCGTTGGCCACCGTGGAAGCGGCCCGGAAATCGACCATCCCGGTCGAGCCGTCCTCGCTCACGACGATGGTCTCGGTCGACAGGGAGCCGTGGGCGATACCGGCGTCACGGAGCGCAATCACCTGGCGGAAGACGTCGTCGAGCACCTCGTCGTCGAACGGGAGCGCCTGCTGGGTAGCCGTGCCGTCGCCACCGGCGCGGCCGGCGCGCCTGTCGTCATCGGCCACCGCCACCGGGGTCACCACACCCTGCGACGCCCCGTCGGGGGCACCTTTCGAACCGCCGCCGGACTCGGCCGGCTCGGCGGGAACCACGTACGGAGGGAAGGTCGACAGCAAGGCTCCCGCAGGCGGCCGGGTCACAAGCATGGCGTCGCGGGCGGGCCCGGCCGGGCCGGCGGCCAGAACCGCCGGGACCCGGGCCCCGGCCCGATCGGCCATCAGGGTGAGATAGGCCTCGTGCTCGACCTGCTGGCGCCTGGTGAGCGCGAGGGTCGGGCCCGAGTCGCGGTAGAAGAGGAACCGCATCGTCTTGGCCAACAGTTGGGCGTCGGAGGCGTCGCGGCCGTAGACCGACACGTCGATCCTCCCGTCGTCGACCCGGCCGGTGAACCGACCGACCCCCCACTCCTGGCGGGCGTTGGCCACGACGTCGACGGCCGAGATCTTGAGGTCACCCAGCAACAGGGCCACCTCATCGGTCGACTGGAGGCCCAACGGCGAACCGAAGATGAGGTGCACCAGGGCGGTCATCCCCCAACCGACGGCCAGGCTGGCCAGCACCGCCACCGGCAGGCCTGACCCGTTGACCACCGTCGCCAGGGCCAACAGCCCGATGGCCGTCTCGATGGTCAGCTGCACCCAGCGGCTGAAGTAGGGAAGGGCAGCGGTCACCACCCCGACGGTGGCCGCCACCCTGGCCACCGGGAACGACAGGTCGAAGTGATGGAACGACGAGCTCGGCGGGCGCCCGCCGGCGCTGCCGAACAACGCGCTGGAGATGAGGCAAAGGAGCCAGGCGCCCAGACCGGACAGCCCGATGTCGCGGACGACCGACCAGCGCCTCGCCAGCAGCGCTAGCACGGCCACCACGACGATCAGTCCCACCGATCCGACCCACCAGATGGTTGTGACCAGCCAACGGATACCGTTCGGGGCCGAGGACAGCACCGAGGCGATCGAGTGCTCGGTGCTGGAGTTCACCTGGGTGACCACCCAGCAGAGGATGACCACCAGCACGGCCAGGCCCAGCCGGATGGCATCGGACCCCCGCCGACGGGTCTGGCCGTCCCCGACCGGGGCGAAGAAGATGGCCCGCCAGGGCCGGCCCCGCTGCCACCGCACCGGCCGGCGATCTCCGGGCCGGCGGGGGGTGGCGTCGCCCCCCTCGGTGTCCGGCGGGCCGGCTACGCGGTCCGGCCGGCCCGGGCCGGCATTGTCGGCATTCGCGTTCTCCGGCATTGGATCTGAACACTACGTCCAGACACGGCCGCAACATGGCGATGATCCAGCCGGGTCGACAACGGGATCGGGCAGGAGGGCTAGCCGGCCGCTGATCCGAAGAAGCCGGCATCGCCGAGGGAGAAGATCCCTCCATCGGCGGCCACCATCCAGTACCCGCCGCCATCGGGGGTGTGGGCCATCCCCACCATGGGCTGCGCCAGCGTCAGCGATCCGGTCGACCCGTGGAACACGGCGCTGCCGAAGGAGAAGATGCCGCCGTCGGAGGCCACCAACCAGTAGCCGCCGCCCTGGGGCACCCCCGACATCCCCACGACGGGCCGGTTCAGGGGGCGCCCACCCATCGATCCGTAGAACGGGGCGTCCCCGAAGGCGAACACGCCGCCGTCGGAGGCAGCCAACCAGTAGCCCTTCCCGTCGGGAGTGGCCGCCATGCCCACCACCGGCTTGTTCAGGGTGATGGCACCGGTGGACCCGTAGAACCTGGCGCTGCCGTAGCTGAAGATCCCGCCGTCGCTGGCCACCAGCCAGTAGCCCTGGCCGTCGGGGGTGGCCGCCATGCCCACGACCGGTCGGGACAGCGTGAGGCCGTCGGCGGAACCGTGGTAGGTCGCATTGCCGAAGACCGCCACCGAGCCGTGGCTGCCCGCCACCCAGTAGCCCTTGCCGTCGGAGGTGGCGGCCATGCCGACCGCCGGGCTGTCGAGCGAGTTGGTCACGGTGAACCAGTCAGAGTTCAGGCCCAGAGCGCCGGCAAATGCGTCGCCGGTCAGCGACACGTTCTGGCCCGAGCCGACAAGGGTCATGGCCGTGACCCGTCCGCCCAAGTCGCCGAGCCCGTTGCGCCCGGTGATGTCGATCGCCTCGAGTGTGCCCAGTTGCGGCCAGGCGGCCGCGATTGCCGTCACTGCGATCGACGCTGTCCAGGTGTGGTTGGAATTGCAGGCGCTCGGGACACAGATCGAGTCGCCGGCGTCGGCCACCGCGGGGAACGCACCCGGGGCGGTGTAGCCCCCGGTCGAGGCGGAGTACTGGGTGGCCGCCACCGCCCCTCCGGGGAACTCCATCACCTGGCCACTGGTGTCGGTGACCGCCAGGTCGGTGATGGCGCTCTCGTTGAGGGTTCCTCGATAGGTCTGGCAGGTCAGGTCACACGTGTCGGCGTAGCCGCCGTAGGACCCGAGGCCGGCCATCACGTAGGACCGGGCTGCCACGGCCTGGGCCTCGAGCTCCTGGAATCCCCAGGCCTGGCCCTGGGATCCCGATCCGCCCAGTGTTCCCCAGTAGGCGGGCGATTCGTTCGGCACCACGTCCTCCACGTACTGCCCGAGTGGCAGCGTGTTGACGGTGCGGGCCTGACCGTCCGTGGTGTAGGTCGCCCCGATCGAGCCGTGCACGGTCAGGTTGGTGGGGTTCTGGCAGAGCTGGAGCGTTCCCCCCGGGTCCGTGAGCGTCGCGGTGGGGTTGGTGATCGTGGCCAGCA
>DAIMIK010000038.1:14250-20415 GCA_036722795.1 Acidimicrobiales bacterium
GCCGGAGACCGTGAACGCCGACGCGGACGTCACGATCACCGAGTTCCCGTTGTTCTCGGTCAACGCCACCTTCACCGGTTGGTTGGCATCCGCTCCGCTGGGCAACCCGGCCAACGTGGTTCCGCCGTAGTAGTGGCCGACGATCGACTGGTAGCCCGTCTGGGCCAGCGCGTAGCCGAGGGCCCCCCACTGGCCCATCCCGTGGCCATGACCGTAGCCGTGGCCGACGAGGGAGACCGTGGGCGAGGAGTAGGCGGCGGCCGGTGGGGAGGACGACACCACGCCGAAGGCGCAGACGGACAACACCGCGGACGACACCAGCGACGCCCTCAGCCCACGCCGGAGACCGGCTCTGCTCAGACTTGCCCTCTTTCGTCCCACATCCACCTCGCCTCCTACAGTACCGCCGGTCACCCCCGAGCCGGCGGACGCCCCGCAATCACTGGACGGAGCCACCATCGGCCTCTTCGGCGAAGGGCAGCCCTCCCCTGGCTCGCACCCACCCCGTCCCGCTGCGTCCCGGCCGCGCCTGCGGGCCGTGGCCCGACTCAGTCGACTCCGACGGTGGCTGCTGCGAACAGTTGGGGAATCGAACCGTAGAAGCCCGCATTGAAGGCGAACAGCCCGCCGTCGCCGGCCGCCATCCAGTACCCGCCGCCGCCCGGCACCGGGGCCAGGCCGACCACGGGCAACACCAGGTGCATGCCGCCGGTCGATCCGTAGAAGGGCGCTCCCCCGAAGGAGAAGATGCCGCCGTCGGAGGCCACCAACCAGTAGCCCAGCCTTCCGTTTGCCGCCATACCCACGATGGGCTGATTGAGCGGCTGACCGCCCATCGATCCGGAGAAGCGCGCATCCCCGAAGGCGAAGATGCCACCGTCGGAGGCGACCAACCAGTAGCCCCTCCCGTCGGACGTGGCGGCCATCCCGACGACCGGCTTGTTCAGGGCCATCGCCCCGGTGGACCCGTAGAAGCCGGCATCCCCGAAGGCGAAGAGGCCGCCGTCGGAGGCCACTTCCCAGTAGCCCCTGCCATCACCGGTGGCGGCCATCCCGACGACCGGCTTGTTGAGTCGTTGCCCGCCCATCGACCCGTAGAATTTTGCATCGCCGAAGGCGAACAGCCCGCCGTCGACGGCCACGTTCCAATACCCTTTGCCGTCACCCGTGGCGGCCATTCCGATGATCGGCTGGCTGAGGTGGCCGGGCGCTGCCTGGCTGTCCCAGCCGGTCAGCTGCGGATTCTGGTGGAACATGGGCCACGACCGCTTGCCCAGCGAGCGCCCGTTCGAACCGGCTACTTCGTAGTGCTGGATGAACCCGGCGTTCTGGGCGTTGTATCCGGCGATGGTGATCCCGATGGATCCGTTCGGATCGATGGTGACCATCGGCGAGTTCTGCAGCCCGATGGCGCCGGCACCGAGGACGGCCACCACCTGCGCACTGCGCCCGTCGTAGATGACCAGGCCGTTGGTGGTCGGCACCAGCACGTCGTTGTAGCCGGCCCCGGTGAGGTCGGCGGTCGTAATCCCTCCGATGATGCGGCCTGAGGTGGCCTGGGGCCAGCCCGGCATCGGGGCGCCGTTGGAGCCGTTCAGAGCCCACACCAGGCCTCCGGAGCCGGTGTCGGCACCTTCGACGACCTGGACGTTGCCGTCGCCCTCGAGGTCACCGATGGCGGGGCTGCCCATGGTGTTCCCCCCGAGGTTGGTCCGCCACACGACGTTGCAGTGGGAGTCCGAGCCGAACAGCGTGTTGGAGTCTGAGGCCCCCGGATAGTAGGACCCGGTGCCGAAGGCGATGCCCGTCTGCCCGCCGGCGAGGAAGTTACCGACCGCAGGTGACGAGTCGACCGTCTGGTTGGTGTCGTGGTCGCAGATCAGATTGCCACCGGCACCGAGCACCCGGAGATGGCCGCCCGCGGTGTAGGTCTGCCCGTAGGCCACGCCGGGGGACGAGTCGCCACCCTCCACCGCCTCTGTCTGCCCGTTGCCGTAGAGGTCGGCCAGGGCCGGTGTGGTGAAGGTGCTGTCCGCCGTGAAGAACGGCCAGCCCGGGAGTCCCGAGCCGTTGGACGCGTCGAAGGCGTACTCCTCCTGCCCGAGCGACGGTGCCACCACCGAGTTCACCCCGTTGAGCACGCCCACCGACATAGAGGCCTGCACACCGTAGATCCCGTTCGGGTCCGGGGCGCTGCGGTACCACGCCTGTGCTCCCGAGTGGGTGAAGGCGTAGTAGCCACCGACCCTGGGCTGGGAGGCATTGCCGGCGCCCACGAAGACAGTGTCGGTTCCGCTCCCGTCGGGCGTCACCGACGGAGTCGAGTCGATGGGTGTCCCGGTGTGGGCAGGCCACCCCGGG
Organism: Acidimicrobiales bacterium; assembly: GCA_036722795.1. GTDB lineage: Bacteria > Actinomycetota > Acidimicrobiia > Acidimicrobiales > RAAP-2 > Bog-756. Next base: position 16,612 of record DAIMIK010000038.1, read on the forward strand.
ACACCCGAGCCGTCGGCCAGGTGGAAGGCCCACAGATTCCCGGCTCGGTCGCCCACCACCACCGAGGAGCCCCCGCCATCGAGCGTGGCCACCGAGGGAGAGCCCTGGCCGATGGGGGACCCGGCGTCGGGCAGCACCTGTTGCCAGATGAAGTTGATGCCCACACTGGCGTGTGCCACCGGAAGGGCCACGGACCCGGCCGACACTGGAATCGCCGCGAGCGCGCCGGCCACCCCGAGGGCGATGGCCCCGCCGGCGACACCGGCACGCTGCAGGACCCTGGTTGCGAAACCCGAACCCGTGTACACCCGGCCCGACCGTACTGAACTCATCCACTTGCTCCTCTTCGCGCAGCGCCAGTCGGCTGCCCGGGCTTGTTCCCAGCTGGTCATGGGGTGGCCCGGCCTCGAACGGCGTGCGGGTACCCCAGTAGTTCCCTGTATCGGCCAGTCGGGGGCCGAACTGAACCCAAATTCGGAGGGGCAACCCCCCGGGGTATGGCCTCGGAATCGTCCAGCGCTCGGTACCCGGCGCCATGGACTTGGATCAACTCGACGCGGCTGGCGGGCGATCCGACGGCATGACCCGCACCGGGCCACCATTCGCACCGCCGATGTCGTCGACGACGCGTTGGGCGCCCTCGGGCCTTCGATCCGGAGGGGATCCCGATTGTTGAGCAAGCGGCTCACCTCGCGGGGACCCGGTCAGGTGTGCTGGGCTTCAAGGATTGAAGTGGACGGTCTTGGTCCCAGCAGGCGGATGCCAGCTGAACGCAGTGACATTGGGAGTCGAGGTGATCTGTGTTGCGTGCAACTGATTGCGGACTTTGTCGATGGCGGCGTCGGTTTGCGTCGTCGTGGCGGCTTCAATTCCCTGATTGGGGACGAATATGAAAACGACCGTGTCAGAGTTGATCGGAATGGTCTGACCGTCCGCAAACGCGTTGAGGTAGGGGTAGAGGACTTTGCGCCCACCGAATCTGCCGATAATCCCTTGTGAAGCGATGACCTCTGCGGAACCTCCAGTCTTTGCCTGCACTTCCGTGAGTTGCCGTGCAGTCACTGCGTCCACCCTGAGGAAAGTGGAAGAGATCCTGGGAATCCAAGAGCTACTGACAACGAGAATCTGGAAGAGCGCGAGTGCGCCAAGAGGCCAGACGAGAAGAATCCCCCACCGGCCTCGGCGGGCCAGCCAAGTGAGCACCGTAACGCCCCCGACAATCAAGAACACCACAGCAGCGAGATTCTGGAATGAGGCTGTGGCGCCAATGAAGACCGGCGATTGGTTCAAGGCATTGGGAGCCAGCACTACCAGCGTCATGCCGATGCCGAGCGCGGAGAAGAGTCCGATGGTTCCTGAGGACCAAATGAACTTCAGAATCTCATCACGTCTGCCACGGATCACATCGAACACGCCCGTTGGATGATGAACAATTCCCCAAAGGACACCAAGGGTGGCACCGAGACCAGTTCCAGCCGACACGTGCGCGAGGTAGCCGTAGTTGCCCGCGAGGCTGGATCCCTTGCCTGAACCTATGGCAACGATGAACAGAATCCACGCTGCTCCCATCCCGATCAGAATCAGACCATTCCGGCGAGTGGGTCGGCCGGCAACGACTGCAGCAAGCCCTATTCCGACCAGATAGGACGCCGCAACGTCTCCGCAAGTCAGTACTGCAGCGGCCCACCACCACGCCCGTCGACGGCCGTTCCATACGTCCCTTGCACACGCAACCGAGAACAGGACCGCAAGCGGCTGCAGGTGGAAGTCGAACGAGGCTGTCCAATAGACCCACGGGCTCACTAGCAGAGCAGCCAGGAGTCCGGCTCCGACAAAGGTGCTGTAGCGGACAGTGGACGGCCATTCCCGCTGGAGAAGCTCCAGTCCGAATCGAAGAGCCATCAATCCGATTCCTGCGAGCACTAGATCTTGAACCACCAAGAGAGTGAACGTGCTCGAGGAGACCAGGTGAAGGAGACCGAGAGGCCACATGACAATCTCGAAGTGGCTCTGCCAGAAGGGATAGCCGTAGTGGGGGTAGTAGTAGGCGAAGGTCGTCTCTCGAGGATTGAGGTGCCCGGTCCCGATCTGCTGCCACGCCTGGCTGAACGTGCCGAAGTCGCTGGTCAGGTCGAAACGGGTCCAAAGATGCCAACTCCAGAACATCAAACCAACGGCTTGCACCGCGAAAGCCATGCAACCGATGGTCCAGACAAGTCGCAGACGCCCGGTCAGTCGACCACCACTGCGGCGGACGTTCGCCCCATCCTCGACACCATGGGTAGTGGGACCGTTCGCCCGCACGTCGTCGACGGGCTTCTCGACCGTACTCTCACTACTGGCGGACATTGGTGATGAACCGTAGTGGACCGGCGGTGCGCGAAGCCGTGCACATCGATCGCAGGATTCAGCTTGGACACTCGCTACGATGCGACTGCACAGGGACACGCCGTGCCGGTCACCACTCCCCTGCTCGTCGGCGGGTACCGGGTGTGCCAGATCCTCCCCGGCGTGGCCGTCCTCGGCGTCAGCGCGGTCGAGTCGGCCGGCGCCGGAGTCGGCCGGTGCTGGAGTCGGCCGGCTCCCGCCCACTCGGGCCTGGGATCTGACTACCTGGCTAGAGCCACCGATTCCACGAAGGCGGCATAGCGGTCGATGACCAAGGGCCAGCGAAACCGCCGGTCGACGTAGGCGCGGCCTCGGGCGCCCAGGTCCCGGGCCATCCGCTGGTCGCCGCACAGGAGGTCCACCGCCACCTCGAACTCGCCGAAGCCGGCGAAGGTCAACCCTCCTCCGGACCGCCGGCAGTGCTCGACGGTGGCCCCGCAGGCGGCGTTGACCAAGACGGGTGTCCGAGCGCTCCACGATTCAGCGACCACCAGGGAGAACGACTCCCAGGATGACGGGGACACCAGGGCAACCGCCCCATCGAGGAGCGCCCATTTCTCGTCGTCGGACACGGGGCCCAGCACCTCGATGTCCGGGTGCGTTTCGGGGGCCTCGACGATCGGACCGGCGAGGACCAGTCGGAGGGGACCGGGGTGCCTCTCCTTGTAGCGGGAGAACAGCGTGGCCAACAAGGAGGTCCCCTTGTGGCGATCGACCCGTCCGAGGCAGACCAGGTAGGGGGATTCGCTCACGGACGGTGCCCGTGGACCGCCCGGGGCGGTTCTGGCGCCCCCGTTGCCGAGACGCCGGTCCGGATCGTCCACGCCCAGACCGAGGAGCAGCTGGTGGCGGGTCGCCACCGGGAACATCTTCTGCACCAGGTCTCGCTCGGCCACAGTCAGGAAGACCAGGCCATCGGCCGCCTCGAACACCCGGGGGAAGACCGGCAGGCGGAGGGCGGGCTCGTCGTGGGCGGCCGGATGGAGAATCGTCGGCACCGACACCTGGTCGATGACCCTGACCGTCGGATAGTAGAGGTACGGAAAGAAGACGAGCACATCCGCGTCGGAGTGGACGGCGGCATCGACCACCGCCGGGGTCACCGGCCCCTGCAGGTCGACCCATCGCTCGGCGTCCTCGAGCGATGCACGCCCGGGGTCCGCCAGCAGTGATGCCGACAGGGGATGGAACGACGGGTCCCGCCCCGCGGCGGAGGCGAACCGTGCCACCCGGACGCCGTTGATCACCTCCACGCCTTCGGGGTAGACGTCGGACCAGGTGACGAAGTCCTCGGCGCAGCTGGTCAGGACGTCGACCTCCCAACCCTTGCGGGCCACGAGGTGCTCGGCCAGGACCCGCGCCGCCGTCTCCGCCCCACCGATGATTGCCGGGCCGTAACGCGGCACGACGAACGCG
>DAIMIK010000039.1:0-20152 GCA_036722795.1 Acidimicrobiales bacterium
GAGCCGGCAGTCCGACATCAATGCACTGCTGGTCGAACATGGCCGGGCCGGGCAGGAGGTGGTCCGCCTGAAGGGCGGCGACCCCTTCGTGTTCGGACGCGGTGGCGAAGAGGCCGAGGCGCTGCGAAAGGCGGGCATCGCCTACGAGGTGGTCCCGGGGGTGACGTCGGCGTTTGCCGCCCCAGCGGCGGCCGGCATCCCCGTCACCCATCGCACGCTGTCCACGTCGGTGACCGTGGTCACCGGCCGTGTCGGCGACGCCTCCGCAGCCGGCGGGGTTGACTGGCAGGCCCTCGGCAGAGCCGGGGGGACCTTGGTCATCCTGATGGGGATGTCCGAGCGCGCCGAGATCGCCGCTCAGCTGATCGCGAGCGGGCGCCTCCCCGACACGCCGGCGGCCGTGGTGCACTGGGGGACTGCCCCGGACCAACAGGTGGTCCGGACAACCCTGGACGGCCTCGCTGCGGTGCTACTGCCGGCCCCGTCGGTCATCGTGGTCGGCCCGGTGGCCGCCCTGGATGTCGGCTCGACGGCCGAGGGCCCGGATTCCCGTTGACGGCTCTCCCGTTGGCCGGCAGGAGCGTGGTGGTCACCCGCACCCGTGCTCAGGCGTCGGGTCTGGTCGATCGTCTGGCGTCCCTCGGGGCGGAGGTGGTGGAGCTCCCGGTCATCGCCGTCGCCGAGGCCCCCGACGGGGGTGCTGCCCTGGCCGAGGCGGCCGGCCGCCTCGCCGCCGGTGGGTACCGGTGGACGGTCTTCACCTCCTCCAATGCGGTGACGCGGTTGTTGGCGGCGCTCGCTGACCGTGGAGTCCCCTCGTCCGTGCGCTGGGCTGCGGTGGGGGCGGGGACGGCCCGGGCACTGATGGAAGGTGGGATCATCCCCGACCTGGTGCCGGAGGTCTCGGTGGCCGAGGCCCTGGCCGACGCCTTCCCCGGGCCGGACCCCGGCGGACCCGGCCGGCCGGGGGGGACGCCCGGCTCCGGGGCAGTCCTCTTCCCCCGGGCCGAGATGGTGCGGGGCGGGCTGGTCCCGGGGCTCAGGGCCAAGGGGTGGACGGTCGACGAGGTGGTGGCGTACCGCACGGAGGCCGGCGACCCCGACCCCGCGGCGATCGATGCGGCCGTCCGGGCCGACGCCGTGGCCTTCACGTCGTCGTCGACGGTCGAACGCTCCATCGGGCTCCTGGGCCGTGGCGGCGTCCCGCCGGTGATCGCCACCATCGGTCCGATCACGTCGGCCTCGGTCCGGGAGGCGGGCCTCGAGGTGACAGCGGAGGCGCAGGTGCACTCCATCGACGGACTGGTGGAGGCGGTGGTGGCGGCCCTGGGCGGTGCAGGCCACCAAGCCCGCCCCCACCGGGGGCAGTCCGAGCAGCAGCAAGAGCAACGAGAGCAGCAGGAGCAGCAGGAGCAGCAGTAGCAGCACCGGAGGCGCCACAAGTGGCGACACGGGCGGGCCTTGCGACCCCGGGTTGAACCCCACCGGCGGGGAGTGGCCTCCACCGTCCTGCCGTAGGCTGGTGTTCCGTGCCACACCGAGACCCAACCAGCGCCGGGCTCCGAGGGTGCGGAGCCGGATATCCGGCGATGCGCCCGCGTCGACTGCGCCGGACCTCCGCCATGAGGAGGCTGGTGGCGGAGACCGGGCTCTCCGTCGACGACCTGGTGGCCCCACTGTTCGTCGCCGACGGCCTCGACGATCCGCGCCCGGTGCCGTCGCTGCCGGGCGTGCTCCAGCACACGGTGGAGTCGCTGGTCATCGAGTCGAAGCGGCTGAGTGCCCTCGGTGTCCCGGGCATCATCCTGTTCGGACTGCCGCGGCCTGAGGACAAGGACGCAACCGGGTCCGCCGCGTTGCGCCCCGACGGAATCACACAGCGCGCCCTTGCCGCGGTGCGCGGTGCGGTGGGAGACGGTGTGGTGGTGATGGCCGACTGCTGTCTCGACGAATTCACCGACCACGGACACTGCGGCGTGGTCGACCAGGCCACGGGTGAGGTCGACAACGACGCCACCGTCGACCTCTATGCCCGGTTGGCGCTCGCCCAGGCGGATGCCGGTGCAGAGGTCATCGCTCCCAGCGGGATGATGGACGGCCAGGTGGCCGCCATCCGTGGAGCCCTGGACGCGGGCGGGCACGGGCAGACGGCGATCCTGGCCTACTCGGCCAAGTACGCGTCCGCCCTCTACGGCCCGTTCCGGGACGCTGCCGAGGTCACGATCGCGGAGGAGGACGACCGGAAGGGCTACCAGCAGGACTTCCGCAACCGCCGTGAGGCATTGGTGGAGGTGGCGCTGGACGTGGCCGAGGGGGCGGACATGGTGATGGTGAAGCCGGCGCTGACCTACCTCGACGTGATCGCCGACGTGCGTGCCGCCGTGGACGTTCCGGTCGCTGCCTACCACGTGAGCGGGGAGTATGCCATGGTGAAGGCCGCCGCTGCGAACGGGTGGATCGACGGGCCCGGTGTGGCCCTCGAGCAGCTGACCGCGGTGAAGCGGGCTGGTGCCGACTTCATCCTCACCTACTTCGCCGGCGAGGTGGCCGAGGTGCTCGGTGGTTGAGGGCACCCGCTCGGCGGAGCTCTTCGAGCGGGCCTGCCAGGTCATCCCCGGGGGGGTGAACTCACCGGTCAGATCGTTCCGCTCGGTAGGCGGCCACCCCTACTTCGTGGCACGCGGGGACGGCGCCTACGTGTGGGACGTCGACGGCAACCGCCTGCTCGATTTCGTCCAGTCCTACGGCGCGTCGATCCTCGGTCATGCCCATCCCGCCGTGGTGCGGGCGGTCGGCGATGCAGCTGCGCGAGGGACCACCTTCGGGGCACCGACCGAGGGCGAGGTACTGCTGGCAGAGGCCATCTGCGCCCGGGTGGACGGCTGTCAACAGGTCCGCCTCGTGTCGTCGGGGACCGAGGCGGCGATGAGCGCCATCCGGGTGGCCCGCGGCTTCACCGGCAGGTCCCGCATCGTGAAGTTCGCCGGGTGCTACCACGGCCACTCTGACGGGCTGCTCGCCGGTGGAGGCAGCGGCGTGGCCACACTCGGCCTGCCGGACTCCGCCGGTGTGCCGGCGGAGGCGGTGGCCGACACGGTGGTCGCCCCCTACAACCGGATCCCCGATCTCGATGACCAGGTGGCGTGCGTGATCGTCGAGGCGGTGGCGGCCAACATGGGCCTGGTGGCACCGGCGGACGGATTCCTCGAGGGGTTGCGCGCCGCCTGCGACGCAGTGGGGGCGCTCCTGGTGTTCGACGAGGTGATCACCGGGTTCCGCCTCGGGGAAGGCGGTGCCTCCGCGTGGTCGGGGGTGCGGCCCGATCTGTGGTGCTTCGGCAAGGTGATCGGTGGTGGGCTGCCGGTGGGGGCGTTCGGCGGGCGCGCCGACGTGCTCTCGGTGCTGGCCCCCGGCGGACCGGTCTACCAAGCGGGCACGTTGTCGGGCAACCCACTGGCCACGGCGGCCGGTCTCGCGGTCCTCCACACGCTCGACGCCGGGTCGTACGCCGCGCTGTCGGCGCGCGTGGCCGCGTTCGCGGCGAGCCTTCAGGAGGTCCTGACCGCTGCGCTGGCCATGGCGGGCCGCGTGGACGATCGGGGAAGGCCGCTCGAGGCGCTGGTCCCGGTGGCCGGACCGCTGTTCGGACTGTTCTTCATCCCGGAGGGCTCCGGCCCGGTCCGCGACTACCGCGGGGCGGTCGCATCGGCCGACACCGGCGTCTACGCGGGGTTCTTCCGGGCGATGCTGACACGGGGGGTGGCGCTTGCCCCCGGCCCGTACGAGGTGGCATTCCCGTCGATCGCCCACGGTGAGCCCGAGCTGCAACACACACTCGACGTGGCGTCCGAGGCCATCGGGGACGCCCTTGCGGGCTGACTCCTGGCCACTTTCGGCTGGCTCCTGGGCAATGCAGACGGAGGCTGCACGTGATGAACCCGACAGGTGATCACGAGGGGGAGGTCGCGGTGCCCGGTTCGGTCGCACCGTCCCCACTGCATGCCGCCCCACCTCCGCCCCGGCCGGTGCCGGATGCCGCCCGATTCCGGTTCGACGGCGTCACCATGGTGGCGGGGGGTGGCCCGGTGGCGAGCGGTTCGCAGGGGCTCACGATCTCATTCGACGAACGGGGCATCGAGATCACCGGGCCGCATCGGGGGGATCGGCGCCTGGTGCGATGGGCCGAGGTGACCTCGATGTCCATCGGGGTGGCCGCCCCGGACCCGGCCGGCCACGTGGTCCTGCCGCTCGACGTGACCTCGGTGGGCCGGGCGGTCCGTCTCCTGATCGGCACGGACCCGTTGCGGACGGTGCAGCTGTCGGCGTTGGAGGAGTGGCTCGCCCGTCGACCGGTGCCGCCCCCCTGGCCACCTGCCGTCGCTCCTGACGTCGCCTACCCGGTGTACCGCCGCGGCGGTGCTTACGGTGCCGCGCCCTACAGTGCCGCGCCCTACCCGGAGGCGCCCTACGGCCGTCCCGTGGATCGCCATGTCCAGTCGCCGCCGAGACGGAGACGCCGCCGGCGGCTGGCCACGTTGCTGGTGGGGATCGCCTTCCTGCTCGGTGCGGTCGGCCTGGCCTTCGGCCTTTCGCGCATAGGGACCCGGTCCACGACGGTGACCCCTGCAGCACCTCGGGTCTCGTCCGATCAGCGCCTGGCCAATTCGCTGATGTTGACCCGCAACGACCTTCCGCAGGGGTGGAGTGTCTCGAGCGACAACTCGGGTTCGGGCAACTCGCGCCACGACCAGATCGTCGAGCGGGAGATCACCGACGCCTATTCCCGGTGCATGGGCATCACCGCCGACCAGGGCGCCGTCCTGCTGGGCGGCCAGGCGGCGGACCAGACGGCCCAGACCACGTCTCCGATCTACCTCAGCCCCTCTCCGGCCGCGCAGTCCGGCTACACGCTGGAACTCCAGACGGCGGCCGCCATCGTCCGGACCCACGGCGACGAGATGGGCGACCTCTCGCTGTGGGCCAGGCCCGGGTATCCGCAGTGCACCGCGAACGCGGTGGCCTCGGAGTTGCAACTCGGTGTCAACGACGCGACCGGGGGCAACGACCAACCGGGCCCCGCCACCGCGTCGGTGCTGAGCCTTCCCTCCCTGGCGGGCGTGCAGACGGTCGCCCTCGTGATGACGTTCACGGTGTCCGACCGGTCGACGCCTCTCCCGGTCGAGGTGGAGGCCGTCACCCTGGGGAGTGACCGGATCGAAGCCCAGCTCCAGGCCTTTGCCGTGGGCGGTCCGATCCCGAGCGATGCCTTGACGGCGCCGCTGTCCGCCTTCGAAGCACGCGTGGAGGGCCAGGGCAGGAGCGTCGCGGTCTGAGGGCCGGGGCGGTAGGAGCGATGACCCGGCGCCGAGGGGGGTCGGTCGTGGCACACTACGAGTAGTCTGCAGCGGTCAACGGTCAGCTGTCAGCGGACCGGAACGGCGGCGCGGCTTGCCGGATCGCCCGTACGGGCGGCAGGATTGGCAACGCCGATGAATCGAGCCGCAGAGGGCCCCCCAACGGAGGAGAGGTACATGACCGTCGGAATCACGGAACTGCCTCCCGAGGGCATGCAACTCGGTGGCGTTGCCTTGGCCGGCGACGCCGAGCGGGGGACCCGGACCACCGAGGGACTCAGCCTGCTGTTCACCACGGCCGGTATCACGGTGCAGGGTCCCCAGCCCCAGATCGAGCGGCTCCTGGTGTGGTCCGGCCTTGATTCGGCGACCTGCAACGAGAAGATCGTGCTGCCCGACGGGCGGGATGCCGCGGTCATGGAGCTCACCTCGGGGGGGCAGTCCATCCGGTTCCTTCTCCCGACGTCGACGGTCTCACCCGGTCAGGCCGCGTATCTCGACCAGGCGCTCCCGGCGTGGCTCGCCCGGTACAAGGGGCAGCCGACCGCCACCGCGGCCGCCGCCACCGCGGCCGCCGGTGCCGCTTCCGCCGGTGCCTCCTCGGCTGGGGACGGACCCGTAGGCGAGGACCGCCAGGGTGGCGAGGGTGCCGTCGCCGAGGCTCCGCCCCTTCCGTCGCCTGCGCCTTCCCCTCTTGCCGCTGCTCCCGGTCCCCGCTTTGCGCCGACCGCGCCGACCGCGCTGACCGCTGCAGGTGCCGCCGCAGCTGCGGCCGGACGTGCCGACAACTCCGGGAACGGAAGCACGACGGAGCCGGACGCGACGGGGACGGGAGCCGACGCCCAGGTTGAAGGGGCGTCGACCGTCGCCCCGGCCTTCGCCGCCGCACCGCCTCCACCGCCTCCACCACCGCTACCACCTCCACCTCCCACCGTTTCCCGCGGTGGGCCCGCACCATGGTCTGGCGCCCCCCCTACCGGCCCCACGCCGCCCGGTGCCGAGACGTTGCCCCCACCCCTGCCCCCACCCCCTGCGCCCGGGCTGGCCGGAGCGGTCGGCGTCGCCGGATGGGAGGTGTCGACCGACCCGATGCCCGGCGCCACGGCTTGGGACAACCCGCCGCTCGGCCAGCCGGTCGATTTCGCGGCCGACTCGCCCTCGAAGAAGGCCAAGGGGTGGCGCAGATCCCGACCGCCGGAGGTCGCCCCGGTCCCCCCGCCGGGTGCATCGGCACCCTCGGAGCCGCCGGTCGGCGCCGTTCCCCTCGAGACGACCCTGCCTCCCCCGCCCCCGGGGGCACCAGGGGCGGGGGCACTGCCCGGAACGGTGACCTGGAAGCCCCCCATCGATCCGGTCACCGGAGAGGTGCAGTGGGATCAGGTGGATGTCACGGGTGGCTCGCTCGTACCCCAGGAGGAGACGCCTAAGAAGAAGAGCCGTTGGCGCAAGGGGGCGGCCGCCGGTGCTGTGGCGGCCGGTGCAGTGGCCGTCGGTGGCGCGGCCGATGCCGATGCCGATGCCGATGCCGGTGGCGCGGCCGGTGCCGGCGCCGCGCCGTCCGCCGGAGTCCCGCCCATCGCCCACGACGCCGGCGGCCTCGTAGCCGGGGCCCAGGTTGCCGCAGGCCCGGAGGGCCCGGATGCCCCGAGTGGTCAGGCCGCCACAACGCCTGGCACTGTTGCAATTGGTGTCCAGCCGCCCACCGATGCGCTGCCGGGCCAACCCGCTGCCGGGCCACCGGCGGGAGCGCCGGCCTCGAAGGGCAGGCGTCCAGTTGTGATCGGAGTGCTGGTCGCTGTGCTCCTCGTGGCCGTCGCAGGCATCGCCTACCTTCTCGTCAAGAAGAACACCACCACCACGGCGACCACCACACCCACCGCCGCGACCACCACACCCACCACGGTCCCGCCGGGCGAGGCGGTGGCCTACCAGCTGGCCCAGTCGATCAATCTGCGCCTCACCGACCTGCCCGCCGGGTGGACCTATACCTCGGTGCGCGGATTGCCGCCGCAGCCACTGGCGGCACCCACCTCCGCGGTGTTGTCGGCCAACCAGGCATTGGCGACGTGCGTCAACCAGCCCGTCAGCACCGTTGCTGCGCTGCTCGGCAGTTCCGCTCCCGGCCAGGTCGCCGTGGCCACGTCACAGACCTTCCAGAGCGGATCGGATCCGGGCATCCACATGTCCTCCGTCACCCGGACCATGGGTACGACCGCCGAGGCACAGGCGCTGGCTGCACCGTTCGCCGCTCCCAACTTCCCCACTTGCTTCGGCCAGTACGAGACGACCTTGGCCTCTGCCGTCGTGCCCGGTGCCACCGCCCAGGTGGTGTCGGTGACCCTGTCCGCGCCGACCGGGGTCCAGTCGTTCGGGTACATCACCACGTTCACCGTCCCCGGAACGGGCACCGAGGTGGTCGGTCAGGCATTCATCATCGGCGGCCGCGTGGAGGCCCGGTTGACGCCTTCGACCAACGGCCCCCCGATCCCGTCGGAGGCGTTCGTCCCGGCCTACAACGCCGTCACCGGGCGGGTTGCCCAGGCTGTCGCCAAGTAGGCCCGGCCGACCAGCCCGGGACCGACGGGGGTCAGGCCCCCTCGGGGGCCAGCCGGGCGATGAGAGCGAGGACCCGGTAAGCGGCCTCCGCCGGGCCGGTCTCGTCCGGACGGAGCAGGTTGGCCATGATCCTGAGGATCCAGCCCATCAGCGACTCCGAGTACATCCCCGTGCCGACGCACAGTTTCATCAGCTCCGGCCGGCTGATGACCCGGATGAAGGCTCGTGCCACCCGGTAGTAGAGGCCGTAGGCGTCCTCGAGCCGGGTCTCGTAACGCAGCAGCGCGTCGGCGCCGCCACCGGAGAGCGCCTCGCCCAGTGAGGCGGCAGCGATCCGTCCGGTCTCGAATCCGTAGGCGATCCCCTCCCCGTTGAAGGGGTTGATCGAGCCGGCGGCGTCACCCACCACCAACGTGGTGGCGCCCACCCTGGGGCCGACTGCCAGTCCCATCGGCAGCTTGCCTCCGGTGGGAGGCCCGAGGCAGGTCGACGGCGACAGCTCCCACTCCTTGGGCGTCCAGGCCACGAAGTGGTCCATCAGCGTCGAGGTGTTGACGCCCTTCCAACGCTGGTCGGTTGACAACAGGCCCACGCCGACGTTCACCCGCCCGTCACCCAGGGGGAAGATCCACCCATACCCTGGCACCACCTTCCCCTCGCCGTCCCGGATGTCGAGGTGCGATTCGATGAACGGTTGATCGTGTCCCGGCGAGGAGTAGTACCCGCGCAGGGCCATCCCCATCGGCTGGCTGCGGTTCCGCTCCGTGCCGAGGGCCCGCCCGAAGCGCGAGTTGGCCCCGTCGGCCACCACGACGTACCTCGCCCGCAACGAACGGGTGTCCCCGGTGGCCTTGTCCTTCACCACCGCACCGACGCAGGAGGGCAGGGCCGAGGAGCGGAGTTGATGATCCTGTGGCACCGTGCCCGGCTCCTCGAGGATCGGTTCGAGCGCCTCGGTTCCCTGCCACACGATGGCACCCGCCTTGACGGCGCGCTCGTTGACCAGGGCGTCGAGGTCGTGGCGGGTGATGACGTACCCGTAGGAGGGGAAGGTGGGATGCTCGGGCCACGGCAGGTCGAGGACCTTGCCGAAGGCGTGGGTGCGGAGACCGGTGAAGCGGTGGGCCCCGGCCAACGCCCCCTCCAGCCCCATGTCGGCGATCTGGCGCACCGAGCGCGGAGTCAAGCCGTCGCCGCAGGTCTTCACCCGCGGGAACACCTTCTTCTCCACCAGGGCCACGTCCCACCCGGCCTCCGCCAGCCAGTAGGCGCAGGAGGATCCCGAGGGCCCGCCTCCCACCACGAGGACGTCGTGGACGTGGTCGGCCCCGCCGGCAGCGGTCGGTCGCACGGACCCCCCGGCGTCGGCGTCGGTCGGCTCGCCTGCGGCGTCGCGGGACAGAGGGGAATTCACGGGGCCAATCGTAGGTGCCCGCCGGTTGGACGGCACACCGAACAGGAACCGATTGCCGCCGGGGCACCGGCGGTCCGTCGATGTGCTTCTGCGAAGGGGTGCGTGGTAAAAACAAGTCGCTGTGGACGATTATCTGCCGATACTGCTCCTCCTCCTCCTCGCCGGCCTGTTCGCGGCGGTCTCCTTCGTGGCTTCGTCCCTGCTCGCCCCGGGGAAACGGCCGACAGCGGCAAAGACCGCCCCCTACGAGTGCGGCATCGTCCCCGGCATCGAGCCGCCGACCCGCTTCCCGGTGCGCTTCTACCTGGTGGCGATGATCTTCATCATCTTCGACATCGAGATCGTCTTCTTGTACCCCTGGGCGGTGATCTTCCACCAGCTTCGCTCCTTCGGCCTGGTCGAAGTGTTCGTCTTCGCCGCAGTGGTGTTCGTCTCCTTCCTGTTCCTCGTGAGCAACGGGGCCCTGAGCTGGGGACCGGCCAAGCGGCTGGTCGGCGCCATGCCACCGCGGACCTCCGAGTCGACGATCGCCCGCATCACCGCCGGACCGGGGGGACCCGGCCAGTCGACGCGTTCGGTCGGTACCCCGTCACCCACCGACCCGGCTCGGCCTGCGGTCACCGACCCGGACGCACCGACGACCGGGGACCCGGCCACTGCCCCCTCCGGACCCGGTCGAGCGGCGTAGGACGAGGAAGTCAGCGCTCATGGGTCTCGAAGATCTCCAACACAACTTCCTCACCGGCCGTCTCGAGGATCTGGTCAAGTGGGCCCGGACCCACTCCATGTGGCCCGCCACGTTCGGCCTGGCCTGTTGTGCCATCGAGATGATGTCGGTGGGAGCCGCCGACTTCGACCTCGCCCGCTTCGGCATGGAGGTCTTCCGGGCATCGCCGCGTCAGGCCGACCTCATGATCGTGGCCGGCCGGGTCTCCCAGAAGATGGCGCCGGTCCTCCGTCAGGTCTACGACCAGATGATGGAGCCCAAGTGGGTGCTGTCGATGGGTGTGTGCGCCAGCACCGGCGGCATGTTCAACAACTACGCCATCGTCCAGGGTGTGGACCAGATCGTCCCGGTCGACGTGTACGCCCCCGGCTGCCCCCCCACCCCCGAGACGCTCATGCACGCCATTCTCACGTTGCACGAGAAGGTCCGGACCAACGAGATCACCCGGCGCGCCCCGGCCGAGCCGGGCGCGACCGGCCACCTGGACCTTGCGGGGCTGGCCCAGGACCAAGGTGGGGACACCGACGATGGGCGCACACACGCGGGGGAGGCCACGTCGGGGTGGACCCCGGATCGGCCGGATGCCGTGCACCTGGGCACGCCCAGGCGCAACCCGGTCATCGCCCGCAGTGTGGGTGAGCCCCTGTGACGGAGGGGAGCGGAGCGCATCTTGCCCACGCCGGGCCCGGGGTCAGTGGGTCGGGAGGCAGCTCGACGCGGGCGTCGGAGCGGAACCGCCAAGAGGTGGTCTTCCCCACCCGCGACCAGTACGTCGGGGTGGTGCGCGGCTATCGCGACGGCGGGTTCGAGATGTGCGCCGATCTCTGCGGCGTCGACTACCTGACCCACCGGGGCCGACGGCTGCCCGAAGGGGTGGCGCCCGAGCGGTTCGAGGTCGTGGTCAATCTGCTGTCGCTGAGCCAGGTCAAGCGGGTGCGGATCCGGCTGCAGGTTCCCGAGTCGGACGCGGTGGCTCCGACCCTCTTCGAGCTGTACCCCGGAGTGGAGGCCATGGAGCGCGAGGCCTACGACCTGTTCGGCATCGTCTTCGCCGGGCACCCCGACATGACCCGCATCCTGTTGCCGGAAGATTGGGAGGGCCACCCCCTGCGCAAGGACTACGGCGTCGGTCGGGTACCGATCCAGTTCAAGGGTGCACCAGGGCCGAGATGAGCGAAGCCGAGCCCCCCGACGACCGTGAGGACCCCGACGCGCCGGCACCCGCCCCCCATCCGGACACGGTGCAGGGACCGCCGGTGTCGGGTGACGACTTCCTGAGCCCGGCACCCGACGGCACGGCCAAGGGCCTGATCGTGGAGACCGCTGAGGGAAGCCAGGAGCTGAGCTCCCGCTCGACCACCGATGCCGGCGAGCTCCGCCGCGAGGTCGGCGCCGTGCTCCGGCTGCCCGAAGGCGTGGCCATCGATCCCTCCGACATCGACGTCGAGCGGACCGACGACGAGACCATGATCATCAACATGGGCCCGCAGCACCCCTCCACCCACGGCGTGCTCCGCCTGATGTTGGAGCTCGACGGGGAGACGGTGCTGCGCACGAAGCCGGTGATCGGCTACCTCCACACCGGCATGGAGAAGACCGCCGAGGAGCTGACCTACGTGCAGGGGTCGACCAACGTCACCCGTATGGACTACCTGTCCCCGCTCCACAACGAACTCGTCCTCTCGCTGGCGGTCGAGGCCCTGCTCGGCGTGGAGATGCCCCCGCGCTCCGATTGGATCCGGATGCTGCTGGTCGAGCTGAACCGGGTGTCGTCCCATCTGATGTGGATGGCCACCAACGGCATGGACCTCGGTTCGACGTCGATGATGATCTACGGCTTCCGCGAGCGCGAGATGATCCTGGCCTTCTTCGAGAAGACCACCGGGCTCCGGATGAACCACAACTTCATCCGCCCGGGTGGCACCGCGGCCGACCTGTCCGACGGGTGGGAGGACGACGTGACCATCATCTGCGACACCGTGCTCCCCCGTACCGACGAGTACGACGAGCTGCTGACCGGACAGCCGGTGTTCCGGCAGCGGACGGAGGGCATCGGCGGGCTCTCGGCCGAGGAGGCCCTGGCCCTCAGCCTCACCGGCCCGATCCTGCGGTCGACGGGCGTTCCGTGGGACCTCCGCCGGGCAATGCCCTACCTGCGCTACGACGAGGTCGACTTCGACGTCATCGTCGGCACCTACGGAGACAACTTCGACCGGTACTCGATCCGCCTCAACGAGATCCGCGAGTCGATCCGGATCATCCGTCAGATCGTGGAGAAGATGCCGGCCGGAGACTACCGGGTCCAGGACAAGAAGGTCACCCCACCGCCCCGGGGCCGCATCGACGAGTCGATGGAGGCGCTCATCCACCACTTCAAGGTGTTCACCGAGGGGTTCAAGGTCCCCGAGGGCGAGGTGTACGTCGCCACCGAGTCGCCGCGGGGCGAGCTGGGGTGCTACCTGGTGTCCGACGGTTCGCCCAAGCCCTACCGCATGCACATCCGGGGCCCGAGCTTCGTCAATCTGCAGGGCCTGCCCCTCATGATGCGCGGCGGGCTCCTGGCCGACGCCGTGGCTGTCTGCTCCTCCGTCGACCCGGTGATGGGGGAGGTGGACCGGTGAGCGGTGCCGCCCCTCCCTCCGGCGTGGACCCGCCGCGCCGGTCCGGCGCATCGAAGGCCCCGGCCCCCCGGCACCTCTCGACCGACACCCTGGCTGCCGCCAGGGAGCTGGTCGCCCTCTACCCCGAGCCGCGCTCGGCGCTCATCCCCCTGTGCCATCTGGCCCAGGGCCAGGACGGCTGGCTGACGCCCGAGGCCATGGCCGACATCGCCGGCCTGGTCGGGGTCACGCCCGCCGAGGTGCTCGGCACCGCCTCGTTCTACGACATGCTCCACACCCAGCCAGTGGGCAGCTACGTGGTGTCGGTCTGCACGAATATCGCCTGCCTGCTGAACGGCGCCGCCGAACTGCTCGAGCATGCCGAATCCTCCCTCGGGGTCAATGCGGGCGGCACCACGGTCGACGGGGTCGTCACGCTCGAGGAGTCCGAGTGCCTGGCCGACTGCGACCGGGCCCCCTGCGCGCAGGTCAATCACCGATTCGTCGGGGCCCAGACCCCGGAGTCCTTCGACCAGCTGGTGGCCGAGTTGCGCTCGGGCGCGCGCTCGGGGGAGATCCCCGACCACGGCACACTCATCCGGGTCCGGCGGAGCACGGGGCTGCAGGTAGACCCGGCCCAGGTGGCCTCGGAGCGTGCGGCCATGGCCGAGGCCCAGGCGGAGCGGGCGGCGGCCGCGGCGGCCAAGGCCGCCAAGGCGGCCAAGACCACGAAGGCCACCAAGGCCGACGGGGGCTCGTAGTGGCCATCACCGAGGCCCCGAAGATCGTCACCAGCCGCCTGCAGCACGCGGACTCCCACACCCTCGAGCGCTTCCTGGCCACCGGAGGCTACGACGGCCTGCGCAAGGCGCTGTCTTTGACCCCCGAAGCCGTGGCCCAGGAGGTGGACACGGCCAGCCTGCTCGGCCGCGGCGGCGCCGGGTTTCCGGCCGGCCGCAAGTGGGCCATGCTGCGGAAGAGCCCGGTCACCTACCTGGTGGTCAACGGGGACGAGAGCGAGCCGGCCACCTTCAAGGACCACCTGCTCATCGAGCGCGACCCCCACCAGCTCATCGAAGGCGTGCTCATCGCCGCCTACGCCCTGCAGGTCACCCAGGTGTTCATCTTCATCCGCGGCGAGTTCGCCCTCGGCCTCGAGCGGGTGCAGTCCGCGCTAAACGACGCCTATGCCCAGGGGGCAGTGGGCCGGGACATCTTCGGATCGGGGTTCTCGGTGGACGTCGTCGTCCATCCGGGCGCGGGCGCCTACATCTGCGGAGAGGAGACCGCCCTGCTCGAATCTCTCGAGGGCAAGCGCGGGTTCCCCCGGATCAAGCCGCCGTTCTTCCCTGCGGCCATCGGGCTGTACGGCGAGCCCACCGTGGTCAACAACGTGGAGACGATGTCCAACCTGCCGTGGATCATCCGGAACGGTGGGGCTGCCTTTGCCGCCCTGGGCGAGGGCCGGTCAGCCGGTACCCGGCTGTTCGCCCTGGCCGGGCACGTGAACAACCCCGGCGTCTTCGAGCTCGAGATGGTGAAGACCACATTCAACGATCTGATCAACGCCCCGATCCTCGGCGGCGGCGTCCCCCATGGCCGCGACCTGAAGGCGTTCATCCCCGGGGGCGTGTCCGCTCCCTGGTTCGGGCCCGACCAGATCGACCTCCCCCTCGGCCAGGACGAGGTGGCCGACGCCGGATCCATGCTCGGCTCGGGGTCGGTCGTCGTGATGGACGACCACACCTGCGCGGTGCGGGCGTCGTGGCGGATCACCAAGTTCTTCTCGCGCGAGTCCTGCGGCCAGTGCACGCCCTGCCGGGAGGGCTCGGGGTGGTTGGACAAGATCATGGAGCGCATCGAGACGGGACACGGCCGCGAAGAGGACCTCGACCTGCTCCTCGATGCGTGCGACAACATCGCCCCCGGACTGACCTGGCCGCCCCAGCAGACCACCATCTGCGTGCTCGGGCCGTCCATCCCCTCCTCCATCGGCTCGGCCATCGAGATGTTCCGCGACGAGTTCCTCGTCCACATCAAGGAGGGCGGGTGCCCCTATGGGTGAGCAGACCGCCGCCCAGGGGCCCGGACAGGACGGGTCCGCCGACACTGTCCCGTTCACCCTCGACGGCCGCGAGGTCACCGCGCACAAGGGCGAGCTGCTCATCGCCGCGGCGGAGCGGGCAGGCACCTTCATCCCCCGCTTCTGCTACCACCCGCGTATGAAGTCGGTCGGGGTCTGCCGGATGTGCCTGGTCGAGGTGAGCGGCCCCCGCGGCGCCTCGCTGCAGCCCAGCTGCTTCCTCGAGGTCCAACCGGGGATTGAGGTCACCACCGACTCGGACAAGGTGAAGAAGGCCCAGGACGGCGTCCTCGAGTTCCTGTTGATCAACCACCCGCTCGACTGCCCGGTGTGCGACAAGGGAGGCGAGTGCCCCCTGCAGGACCAGACGCTGGCCTACGGGCCGGGCGAGACCCGGTTCGTCGAGGAGAAGCGGCACTTCGAGAAGCCCATCCCCATCTCCGAGTTGGTGCTCCTCGATCGCGAGCGCTGCATCCAGTGCAGCCGTTGCACCCGATTCGCCGAAGAGGTTGCGGGCGAGGCCCAGATCGACTTCATCGGCCGCGGGGAGCAGATGCAGGTGAGCACCTTCCCTGAGCTGCCGTTCTCGTCGTACTTCTCGGGCAACGTCGTGCAGATCTGCCCGGTGGGCGCCCTGACCGCGGCTCCCTACCGGTTCGCCGCCCGCCCGTGGGACCTCGACCAGGTGGAGTCGACCTGCACGACGTGCGCGGTGGGGTGCCGGGTGGCGGTGCAGTCGTCCTCCAACCGGGTCACCCGGCTCCTCGGCATCGACGTCGACCCGGTCAACCAGGGGTGGCTGTGCGACAAGGGCCGGTTCGCCTTCGATGCCGTCAACAGCGCGGAGCGGTTGACCGAGCCCCTGGTCCGCAAGGACGGCCGGCTGGTGCCGGCGTCGTGGCACGAGGCCCTGGCCGTGGTGGCCAAGGGCCTGCAGCGGGCTGTCGCCGACGGCGGGGCGGAGTCCATCGGGTTCCTCGGTGGGGGGCGTCTCACCAACGAGGGGGCCTACGCATGGGCCAAGGTGGCCAAGGGGATCCTCGGCACCGACTCGGTCGACGCCCAGATGGGCGACGGGCTCCCCGCAGAGGTGGTCCTCGGCCTGCCCCGGGCCACCATCGACCAGGCCGTGGCCGCCGACACGGTGATCGTGCTCTCGGGCGACCTGCGCGAGGAGCTCCCGGTGCTCTTCCTCCGGCTGCGCTCCGCCATCGTGGACGGCGGGCTGTCCGTGATCGAGCTCTCGCCCCGGGCCACGGCGGTCACCCCCTACGCCAAGGCGTCCCTCCGGTACGGGCCGGGCGGCGCCATCGGACTGGCCCAGGCCCTGGTGGGCACCGGCGCCCCCCCCGGCGGGGGAGTGGATCCGGAAGCCCTGGACGAGGCCAGGCGGCTGGCCGGAGCGGCGAACGTGGTGGTCATCGCCGGCCGCCCGTCCCTGGCCGAGGACGCGGAGCTGGTGGCCGAGGCGGCCCAGGTGGTGGCCCGGGCCCTGCCCGCGGCGCGGTTTCTCCCCGCACTCCGCCGCGGCAACGTCCTCGGTGCCCTCGACATGGGCCTGGCCCCGGGGATGCTTCCGGGGCGGGTCACGCTCGACAGCGGCCGCGCCTGGTTCGGCCAGGCCTGGGGCTCGGTGCCCGAGGCACGGGGCCGTGACGCGGTGGGCATCCTGGCCGCGGCCGCCGGCGATCAGGCGGAGGGGGGGCGCGTCCGCGCCATGGTCATCCTCGGCGCCGACCCATTGACCGATTTCCCCGACCATCGTCAGGCCGAGCGTGCCGTCGACGGCGCCGAGTTCGTGGTGACGGTGGCCTCGGCGCCCGGGCCGATCACCGAGTGCGCCGATGTGGTGCTGCCGGCGGCCGAGGCCCACGAGCGGCCCGGCACCACCACCAACATCGAGGGGCGCATCGCCCGCCTCGGGCAGAAGCTGGTGCCGCCGGGCCAGGCCTGGGCGGACTGGATGATCGCCGGCGAGCTGGCTGTCCACCTCGGCGCCGACCTCGGCTTCGACTCGGTGGGCGCGGTCTGGGACGAGGTGGAACAGCTGGCACCGTCGCATCGCGGCATCACCCGCTCGGTACTCGACACCCGGGGTGCCACCGACGGGGTGGTGGCCCCTCTCGTGGCCAGCGCGGTGTCGATCACCCGTCGGGCCCCGCTGCCGCTCGACCCGATCGCCGTCCCGGGCGTGGAGTCGGTGGAACGGCAGGGAGCCCCCCCTCCTGCCGGCCTGGCCGAGACGCCCACCGCCGGCCCCGACGCGCCGGACGACCACGCGGCGTCCGCCGCCGGACCTGCCCGGCCGGAGCCGCTGGTGGGCCCGGTCGATCTGGTGGTGCCCCATGTGGCCCCCGGCGACAGGTACTCGGTGCGTCTGGTGGCCTCGCGCACCCTCTACGACCTCGGGGCGGCGGTCAGCGCGGTGCCCGTCCTGGCCGGGCTGGTGGCCACCGCGCCACTGCGGGTCAACCCGCACGACCTCGATGAGCTGGGCGTGGCCGCCGGTGGCTCGGTCCGGGTGCGCACCGCCACCGCCTCGGCCGTGCTGAGGGCAGTTCCCGACGCCTCGCTGCCGCGCCGGGTCGTGGCCACCGAGTTCAACGCCCCCCTGGCGCAGGGGACCGTCGGCGACCTCATCGACCTCGGCGCGCCGGTGGTCGAACTGCAGATGGAGACGCCATGAGCACACTCGCCTCGGTTCTCCACCCCCTCTTCGGCTCGGGTGATCCGCTATTCGCCGGCGGGGTGGACTGGGCGGTCGTGCTCATCGTCGTGATCAAGGTGGTGGTGGTCTTCGTCGCCTTGATGGTGGCGGTCATGTTGATGATCTGGTTCGAGCGAAAAGTCATCTCCGACATGCAGAGCCGCATCGGTCCCAACCGCGCCGGGCCGTTCGGCATCGCCCAGACGCTGGCCGATGGGATCAAGCTCTTCTTCAAGGAGGACCTGCTCCCCGACCAGGCCGACCGGTTCGTCTTCAAGCTGGCGCCGTACCTGACCATCATCCCTGCGTTCCTGATCTTCGCCATCGTGCCGATCGGCGGCGAGGTGACCGTTGCCGGGCACACCTTCGAGCTGCAGCTGGCCGATCCCCCCATGGGGATCCTCTTCCTGCTGGCCATGTCGGCGATCGGCGTCTACGGGATCATGCTGGCCGGGTGGTCCTCGGGCTCGAAGTACCCCTTGCTGGGGTCGGTGCGGGCGTCCGCCCAGATGATCTCCTACGAGGCCGCCCTGGGCATGACCGTGGTGATGGTGGTACTGATCACCGGGTCGCTGAGCACCCGGGCCATCGTCGACTCCCAGGCGGGGCACCTCTGGCAGTGGAACGTCATCCGGCTGGCCGTCGTCCCCTTCGTCATCTTCTTCATTGCCGTCGTGGCGGAGACGAACCGGCCCCCGTTCGACCTGGTCGAGGCCGACTCCGAACTCGTCGGCGGCTTCGTCACCGAGTACTCGTCGATCCGGTTCGCACTCTTCTTCCTGGCCGAGTTCATGAACACCATCACCATGTCCGCCATCACGGTGACCCTGTTCTTCGGCGGCCCCGACGGCCCGGTGCCCCACGTCGCCCATCTCCAATGGCTGTGGCCCATCCTGTGGTTCCTGGGCAAGACCATCGCCTTCTTGTTCGTGTTCGTCTGGTTGCGCGCCGCGCTGCCCCGGCTCCGCTACGACCAGCTGATGGACCTGGGCTGGAAGCGCCTGATCCCGGCGTCGCTGGGCTGGCTGATGATCGTGGCCGGCTTCGTGGTCGACGGATGGTGGGGACTCGGGATGGTGGCGGCGGTGATCGCCGGCGGTGTGCTGATCACCCGGGCCTTCTCCGTCGGCGCCGACCGCGAGGAGACCCGGGCCATCGTCCCCCCCGTGGGGATCCGCCTCTGGACCCGGCCGCAGGAGCCGCCGGCCTCTACCGCCGACCCGCCCAGGACCGCGTCGGGCCGCCCGGTGTTCCCGTCGACAGAAGGAGGTGACGGCTGATGGCCGTCCCTGAACCGCCGCACGGGCGGCAGAACTTCCTCGGCGGGTTCAAACTGACCCTCGAGCATCTGGCGCGCCCCCCGGTCACCCGCCAGTACCCCGAGGAGAAGAGGCCCAAGCAGCCGCGCCAACATGGTCGCCACGTGCTCAACCGGTACGAGGACGGCATGGAGAAGTGCATCGGGTGCGAGCTCTGCGCCGGGGTGTGCCCGGCCGACTGCATCTACGTGCGCGGCCTCGACAACCCCCCGGACCACCCGGTGTCCCCCGGAGAGCGGTACGGATACGTCTACGAGATCAACTTCCTGCGGTGCATCCACTGCGACCTGTGCGTGGAGGCGTGCCCCACCGAGGCGATCACCGAGTCGAAGCTGATGGAGTTCTCCTTCACCAACCGCAACGACGCCATCTACACGAAGAACGAGTTGCTGGTGGACGACGACGGCAAACCGCAGCACATGCCCTGGGAGGACTGGCGCGAGGGCGACGACCTGCACACCTCGGGATGGATGCGGGCCACCTCGCCCGGCGGTAGCGCGGAGTTCGAGGGCCGGGTGCAGTGGTCGGGGGAGCTGGGGTTCGGTGTCCGGTCGCCCGAGGGCGGGCAGAGCGCCCACCGCGACGACGCCACCACCGGCAGCCGGCAGTTGCGCGAGACCCTCCTGCGCCACCTGCGCCCCGTCGACATGCCCGCGGCCGAGCACGGTCCGCGAGGGGTCATCGGCCGGATGGTGGAGAAGGCCGAGCGCTTCGCCCCGGGGGCCGGGAGGAAGCACCGGAAACAGGCGGACTCCGACTACGCCGAGGCGGTGGCGGCCGGCAACTCCGAGCGCGACCTCCCCGCTGTGGGCGTGCGGGAGGTACCACCGGGCGATGTGGGCCCGACCGACACCGTCACGGAACCGGGTGACACTCGATGATCGGCCTGATCGCAGCACTGGCCACCGTGGCCTCGGCTACCACCCACGCGTCGTGGGTCGATGTCGGGACCTTCTCGGTGGCCAGTGCCGTGAGCTCGGCGATCTGGCCCTTGAGCTCGCGCAGCGCGGCGCGCGTATCACGCTCGATCTGGTCGTGCGCTTGCGCCAGCACGCGGTCCGACTGCGCGCGCGCCTGGGCCATCAGCTCGGCCTTGGCGTGCTCGCCGGTCGTGCGCGAGCGCTCGAGGATCTCCTCGGCCTCGAGACGCACCTTGGCGAGCGTCTCTTTGTACTCGTCGAGAAGACGGTGCGCCTCCGCGCGCGCCTGCTCGGCCGCGTCCATGCTGTCCTGCACCGACTGGCGACGTTCGTCCAGCAGGTGCTGGATAGGGCCGAACGCGTATCGGCGCAGCACGAACACCGCGATGCCGAAGGTGATGAGGGTCCAGACCATGAGACCCCAGGACAGGTTCAGCATGCCAATCTCGCTTGTCTGCCGGTCACGACCGCG
>DAIMIK010000040.1:0-19266 GCA_036722795.1 Acidimicrobiales bacterium
AGCCGTGCGACCGCGGTCCATCGTCCCATCTACCGGGCGAACCGGGCTCCGCACCTCCACCTGCTCAGGCCCCGCCTGCCGCATCCGCCTCGGACGGCGCTTCCGAGACGACCCCTTCGGCCTGCCCGGCGGCCTCGGCCGCCCACTCGGCCTGCATCTGCTGATAGACCCGGTGCTCCACGATGAAGGCCAGGAAGGGCACGAAGCCTGCGGCCACCACCAGCAGGATCCGGCCCAGGCGCCAGTGGGCGCGCCGGGCCAGGTCGGCCGCCGTCACCAGGTACACCAGGTACAGGTACCCGTGCATGGGGGCAACCACCTCCTCGGCCACCTTCACGTTGGCCCCGAACAGCTGGAAGATGACCACGACCATCAAGAGGAGCAGCGCGGTCCCCACGACGAATGCCATCACCCGATAGCGGATCAGCGCTCCGTGCACGTGGCCCTCTCCGGGGCGGTACGACACCGGCGCGCCCGCCGGGTCGTGCCGGTGTGAACGAAGCGGCCGCTCACCGGCGGGCCGGGTCGGAATCGGCCGCGTTCAGCTCCGCCAGGTAGCGGTTGTACTCGGCCAGTTCCGCGGACTCCTCGTGAGTCTGGGGCGCGAAGCGCTCGCCCCGGCCCCCGGCTTCCTCGTCGATGGGCGAGCCGGCGGCGATGGCCACGTTCTTGCGGCGACCCCCGGTGAGCGCCCAGCCGGGTTGCCTGTGGTCGGCCGGGGACGCACCTTCGGTGGTGGTGGCCGCTGTGGCCGCGGTGGCCTTCTGCGAGAGCGCGGTGCGCTGGTCGTGGATCAGCTGCCACCACACGTAGATCGCATAGCAGCCGAAGAACGGCCAAAGGAAGGTGTAAGCCCAGCTCAGCGTGTTGCCACTGAGGGCACGGTCCAACTGCCACAGGGTGAGCCAGGCGAAGGCCGGCAACAGGACGAGCAGCGTCACGTGCAACCCGATGCAGCGGGGTGTGAAGTATCGACGCACCACGCCATCGTACCGCCGGGGCCCCCGATCTCCCATTCGGGAGTGCCCGCGAGCTGGGTCGATGCCGACTGCACCCCCGGGGCGCGGGCGGGCCGGCCGTAGGCGGCGAGGGTCGCGGCCATGCCCGCACACGGTCCCCGTCGGCCACCCCCGGCGTGCCTAGTATCTCCCGCAAGCAGCAGACCGGCGACCCGGCGGTGGCCATCTGCCCACAACTGCCAATCGAGAGGAAACGCCATGGACAGTCGCCTCAGAATCGGCATCGCCGAGGCCATCGGGACGATGATCCTCGTCGTCGGGGGCGCGGGCACCGCCATTCTGGCCACCGGCAACTTCTTCCCCAAAGGGTCGGTCGGCATCCTCGGCGTGGCGCTGGCCTTCGGCCTCTCGCTGCTGGTCGCCGCGTACGCCATCGGCTCCATCTCGGGCTGCCACGTCAACCCGGCGGTGACCCTCGGCCTGTGGGTCATCGGCAAGACCAAGACCAAGGAGCTGCCCTTCTACATCGTCGGCCAGGTCGTCGGCGGGCTCTTCGGGGCACTGATCATCTACATCATCGCCAAGGGCAGCGCGATCACGTTCAGTGCGAAGGCGTCGGGATTCGCGTCCAACGGCTACGGGATCCACTCACCGGGCGACTTCAAGCTCGGTGCAGTGATGCTGGCGGAGGTCTTCTTCACCGCGGTCTTCGTCTTCATCATCGCCTCGACCAGCCGGCTGTCCATGCCGGTGGGCCTCACCGGGGTCACCGTCGGGCTCACCCTCACGGTCATCCACCTGATCTCCATCCCCATCGACAACACGTCGGTGAACCCGGCCCGGAGCCTGGCCACTGCGGCGTTCCAGGGGAGTTGGGCCCTCAGCCAGCTGTGGGTGTTCATCGTCTTCCCGGTCGTGGGCGGCATCCTGGGCGGCGCCCTTTGGCGTGCCCTCCGGCCGGCATCGGACGAACTGACCGAGGAAGCCTCCGAGGCGGTGACGCCGGCCCCGTACGGCCGACGCCCGCAGCCCGAATAGCCCGGCCGGCCTGGGCGGCCTGGGCGAACGCCCCCGGACCGGTCACACCGCACGACGATCGCCGGCCGGCCCTCGAAAAGGAGAAGGGTACCAATGGCAACAGAGCGGTCACAACCCGCCCCTACCGTGGCGACCGTGAGCTACGCGACGGAGCATCCCACGGTGTGCGACCCCCACATCGAGGTGAGGGTCAGCAAGCGGCGGAAGAAGACCGCCGGTGCTCACTGGGAGGGCGACCGCATCGTGGTGGTGGTTCCCACCCACCTGCGTGGTGCCGACCGCGACCGGATGGTCGAGAGCCTGGCCCGCCGGCTGGCCCGGCACCGGCCGCACCTGCACGCCTCGGACGCGCACCTCGCGGAGAGGGCCCGCGCCCTCGGCCGGCGCTACCTCGACGGGGTGGAGCCATCGTCGATCCGATGGTCCACCACACAGAACAAGCGGTGGGGGTCGTGCACCATCGAGACGCGAGCGGTCCGGGTCTCGGAGCGGCTGCGGGTCGCTCCGGCCTGGGTACTCGACGCGGTGATCGTCCACGAGCTGGCCCACCTCGTCGAGCCGAACCATTCGCCGCGCTTCCGGGAGCTGGAGACTCGCTACCCCCGGCGCCGGGAGGCGGACCTCTTCTTGGAGGGCTACACCCTCGGGTTGCACATGCCGGCGGGCATGCCTGAAGCGGCATCAGCCGGTGAGGGATTCGCCGGCGGCCTCGACGAAGACGGCATCGACGGTGCGGCGTCCCCCTGAGCGGCCCCCCTGCCCGTCGCCCGGCACCGGTGGCGTCTCCCCCTCGATTCTCGTAATTCTAGAAAGTTGACTTGATTAGTCGGCTTTCGCTCTCTACAGTGGCCGTATGGCATTCGCCTACCTCGATCCGGCCGCGGTGCTCAGTGATGCTCCGTCCCCCCGTCGTCCCCCGAGGCCGCTGACCGGATCGAGGGCCCCTCGCCCCCCGGAGCCGACCGTGCTCCATGCCCCGTCCCCCCGGGCCAGGAGGCAGGTCGACCTCCTGGCCATCGCCGAAGGCTTCGCCGTCTCGGCGGGTGGCATCACCGGTCTGCGTGGCCTCGAGGCGCGCGCCTGGATCCTCTTGGCCGCCACCGATCTCTTCGAGGCATGGGCCATCGGGTGGCCGCCCGGCGGGCGCATCGACCTGCACGACCACGGCCTGTCCCGCGGCGCCGTGGTGGTGGCCGAGGGCGTGCTGACCGAGGTCTCGGTGGAGGCCGACCACCCTGGGCCGGCCGTCATGACCACCCGCCGCCTGCGCGCCGGGGACCACCGCCAGTTCGGGCCCCGCTACGTCCACGATGTCAACAACTACGGGCAGGCAGATGCGATCAGTGTGCACGTGTACGGGCCGCGCCTGACCAGCATGACCTACTACGAGCCGGACCGTGACGGCCGGCCGGACCCGGTGCGCACCGAGGAGATCGAGCCGGTCGGGCCTTTCGACACCACCGGGGCCCACGACCCCTCGTGAGCCCCTCCGCCGACGACCTGGTGGTCAGGGCCCGTCGCCAGATCGGCCGGACCAGGCCCGAGGACCTGGCCACGGTGACCGATGCGGGCGGATTGATCATCGACATCCGGCCGGCCGCCCAGCGGAAGGAGGAGGGCCCGCTCCCTGGTGCCCTGGTCGTCGAGCGCAATGTGCTCGAGTGGCGCCTCGACCCCAACGGCGCCCACCGACTGCCCAACGTCACGGGGTTCGACCAAACGGTGGTGGTGGTGTGCTCGCAAGGGTACGCCTCGTCACTGGCGGCCGAGTCGCTGCTCGCCCTCGGCTTCCGGCACGCCACCGACCTGGTCGGTGGGTACCAGGCGTGGTCGGCCTGGGCGCACTCCGGGGAGCCGACGTCGGAGGTGGCCACTCACCGGTCGGAGGGGGCGATCACCGCGTCGCCACGTTCGACGGCGACCCGTCGGTAGCGGCCGACTCTCCCGGACCGCACCGAGATGGCCCCCGGTCCCCGGCGGTCGGCAGAGGAACCCGTTTGCGAGTACAACGGGGTCCGTGGCCTATCTCCTGGCAGCGATTGCCGCCTTCGTCAACGCTCTGACGTCGGTGCTCCAGCGGATCGGCGTCGAGTCGGCCCCGGCGTCGACCACGCTGAGGCTGAGCCTCATGGCCCACGCCATCCGGCGTGGCATCTGGCTCATCGGCTTCGGACTGATGCTGGTGGAGTTCGCCCTGCAGGCCACCGCCCTGCGCTTCGGCGAACTCAGCGTGGTCCAACCAGTGCTCACCACCGAGCTGCTCTTCCTCATGCTCATCCTGGGCGTCTGGTTCCGCTACCGGCTGGGTCCCCAGGAGTGGCTGGGCTCGACGATCATCGTGGTGGGCCTCGGTGGGTTCTTCCTGGCGGCGGCGCCCGCCGGCGGCAATGCCATCCCCGACACCCGTGCGTGGGTGGTGGCCTCGGGCGTGCTGATCGCCGTCATCGCCGGCTTCATCGTCGCCGCCCTGCGCGGCCCGAGGTGGTGGCGGGCGGCCGCCTTCGGGGCGGCCACCGCGGTGACCGCCGCCTTCGGGGCCGCACTGACCAAGGCCACCACGACCTATATCTCCGAGGGGTGGGGGCACGTGCTCACCCACGCCCAGCCCTACATGCTCGCCGTGACCGGCCTGGGCACGGTCTTCCTCCTGCAGAATGCCCTGCACGCCGGGCCGATCACCGCATCGCGCACGACCCTGGTGACCGTCAACCCGCTGGTCAGCATCGTGCTCGGGATCACCCTCTTCGCCGACCGGCTCCGCGGGGGCGCCCTGTGGGTGGCCCTGGAAGTGGCCGCCCTGGCGGTGCTGGTCGCCGGGGTGGTCATCCTGGCCCGCTCGCCCCTGGTGGCAGGCACCCAGGGGGCGGGCGACCCTGGCGAGATGTTGGCCGGCGCCCGCCACCGAGAGATGATGGCGCCTCCGATCGAGGCGATGCCGTAGGCGCACGCAGCGCCGCGGACCGACGCCTCAGCCGGCCAGCGACCCGGCCCGTCCACGGGTCATCGATCGCAGTCCCGAGGCCCCGGGCCAGTTACAGGCCCGGGCGGCGAGCAGCAGCTCGCTGATGCCGAGGGGGCCATCGCCCAGGTGCTCCCTCATCGACCGGAACAGCGACGCGGTCACCCGGGTGTCGCCCAGGGCACTGTGGTGGTCGTCCCAGCTGAGACCGAAGTGGTCGCAGCAGTCGACCAGCCGGGCCTTGCCCCGCAGTCCCAGGTGGAGCTGGGCCACCCGCAGGGTGTCCACGGTCACCACGTTGTCGGGGACCAGGGCCTCGCCCCCGGCCCTCCGGCACTCGGACGACAGGAAGGCCAGGTCGAACCGGTCGACGTTGTGGCCCACGATGACCCTGCCCGTGAGCCGGTCGGCCAGATAGGGATGGATCTCCGCGAAGCTCGGCGCTCCCACCAGCATCTCCTCGGAGATGCCGTGGACGTGGGTCGGCCCGGGGTCTCGTCCCGGGTCGACGAGCGTGCAGAAGGTGTCGACCTCCTCGCCGGTGGGCGAGAGGATCACCACGGCCACCTCGACGATCCGTTCCTGCTCGGGCGAGAAGCCGGTGGTCTCGACGTCGACGACGGCGAAGCCCGGCGGGTGCTCCCCTGCGATCTCCACGGGACCCAGAGTAGATCGCCGGTGCAACACGGTGTCGTACGCTCGACGGATCGAGCCGGGACCTACAGGGGCAGCCCGCCGACCAGGAGGCCGACGCATGAGCAACTGGCTGCTGCACCACGATCTGAGGGCACCGGCCTTCGGCACGCCCCGGGTCGAGCTCTACGCCGAGGCACTGTCCATGACCGACTGGGCCGACGCCAGGGGCTGCCCGCGCGTGGTCATCTCCGAGCACCACGGCTCGCCGGACGGCTACCTGCCCTCGCCCTTCGTGTTCGGCGCGGCCGTGGCGGGGCGCACCCGGCAGGTTCGGATCATGCTGTCGGCCCTGGTCCTCACCCTCAGGGATCCCGTGTCCACCGCCGAGGACGTGGCCGTGCTCGACATCATCAGCAACGGGAGGGTGGAGCTGACCGTCGTCCCCGGCTACGTGCCCGACGAGTTCGCCATGTTCGGCGTCCCCTTCGAGGGACGTGGCGGGCTCTTCGAGGAGAAGTTGACCGCCTTGCTGGCCGCCCTCTCGGGGGAGCCCTTCGTCTATCGGGGAGCGGAGGTCACCGTCACCCCCGGCCCGGTGCAGCAGCCCCGTCCGTTCGTCATCGTGGGCGGGTCGGCCCCGAGGCGGGCGGCCCGCCTGGGCGACGCCTATCTCCCCGCCGTGCCGGACCGGCGGCTCGGGGACGCCTACGTGGCCGAGTGCCGGCGCCTGGGCAAGGGGGACGGCATCCTGCTCTGGCCCGACGGTCCCCTGTGGGTCTTCGTGACCGACGACCCGGACCGATCGTGGGCCGAGCTCGGCCCCCATGCGCTCCACGAGGCCAACGGGTACGCCCGGTGGGCGGCGGCGGCCCCTGGTGCCAATCCGTGGACCCCGGTCGAGACCGTCGACGAGCTCAGGAGCTCGGGGCTCTACGCCGTGGTCACGCCCGACGAGTGCGTCGCACTGGCCCGCCGGATGGACCCTGACGCCGCGCTCAAACTCAAGCCGCTGGTCGCCGGTCTCGACCCCGCCATCGGTTGGCGCTCACTCGAGCTGTTCGTCGACCGGGTGGTGCCGGCAATGGCTGCAACCTGAGGCCCTGAGGGCCTCGGGGGCCGAGCCCCGTGATCCGGGGTCGCGGCCCGACGGGCCTCAGGCGTTGGCCCCCTCCAGCTCGCGCAGCTCCTCGGCCACGTCGGCTTCGTGCTGCTCCTCGTCCTCGCGGGCCTTGGCCGGGCTCCAGCGGCCGTGGTTCAAGAAGATGGTCGGGATGAACAGGATCATGCCCCCGACGCAGACCCAGAACCAGTGCTGCCACTGCTTGGGCGACTTGGCCACGCCGTTCTGCAGCGCCTGCAGTTGGCTCTGGTGGGCCGCCAGGTAGTTGAGCTGCGTCTCGTAGGGGACCACCAGCTTGGTCAACTGGGTCTGGTACTTGACGACCAGGGCAAAATTCGCCGGTCCGAGTGCCTTGGTGGCGGCGACGATGTTGGAGAGGGACGGGTTGGCCGCCAGGGCGGCCACGATCGGCTTGTTGGTCGGCGTGTTGAGTACCGCGAGGAAGGTGGCGTGCTCCTGGGCGAACGCCACCGAGTCCGGATGCTGCACCAGGAACTGCTGGACCTGGGGTGTGGCGTAGGGCAGGTTGTCGACCACCGGGTTCACCGAGTTGACCACCAGGGGCAGGAAGAGGAACGAGAGCCCCACGGTGAGCCGCAGGATCCACCCCCACAGGGCCAGCCCGGTACCGACCAGAGCCGGGTTCTTGGCCTCGACCATCTCGGTGTAGGCGGCCATCCACGGCGCATAGCACAGCGAGATGCAGGCGGCCAGGATCACCTCGATGAGGACGATCTGGTTGTGTGAGGTGTGCGCGTTGTTGGCCTGCTGCAGGAAGACGATGAGCATGACGATCGAGCCGATGGCGCCGATGAGCATGAACGGCTTGCGGACCCGGAACTTGTCGGAGAGCACCCCGAAGATGATCAGGGCGGCGGCGTCGGCCCACCAGAACCAGGCATTCAGCCCGTTGGCCTGGCCGGTGGTCAGGTTGAGGCCGTTCGGCTGCTTGAAGACGGTGGACCAGTAGATGGTGAAGAAGGCCGATGCGGCGTAGTAGACGAGCAGGAAGAAGGAGATGCCGATGGCCGAGCCCACCAGGTCCCACTTGAGGATCTGGCGCCACGGGTGGGTGGTGGCCGCGAACACCTCCTCGTCGGAGAGACCCAGGGCCCTCGCCTCGATCAGGGCGCGGTCCCGTTCGGAGACCATCAATTGGTCGCGGAGCCGGGAGGACAGGTCCTTCATGAAGAAGATGGCGAGGACGAAGACGACCAGCGCGGACACGCCGGAGATGACGAACTGGCTCTTCCAGCCGGCAAGAGGACTGTTGTGCACGAAGTGGTCGAGGGTGTGGGTGGCCACGATGCTGGTGAGCAGGCTTCCGGCCACCGGGCCCACCGTCCAGAAGCCCATGGCCGAGGCCCGGCCCAGCTGCGGGCTGAAGTCGCGCACCAGCGACGGCGTCGCCACCAGGATGGCGCCTTCGACCAGGCCGAGGACGCAGATGGTGATGGCGAACTGCCACTCGGTCTTGCAGAGGGGGACGGCGACGGCCACCAGGAGCCCGACGATGAGCAGCCCGTAGATGATGACGTTGGACCGGCCGAACTTGTCGGTCTTGCTGGCCGGCAGCGAGGCGAAGGCCCCGATGAGGTTCGAGACGACCACGATGTACACGTAGAAGGCGAAGGACATGTGGTAGTACTGCAGGATGTTGGGGGTCACCCCGGTCTGCGTGAAGTACGTGTAGTAGAGGACGATGGTGGCCACCACGGCCAGGCCCAGGTAGGCGGTCCGCTTCCCGGTGGCCGGGTACTCGTCGATCTCGTGGACGAACAAGAACCGGAACAGGGCTCCGTGTCCCGATGTCGTCCCGGCGTTCGCATCCAACGTCTGCGCTGCCATACCGTCTCCCCCTGGGTCTCGGGTTGCGACTCTCCCCGGTCGCAGCACTGACCGTAGCGCAACCGGAGGGAACTTGCGGTGTACTGGATTCCCGGGTCAAGTCGGCGGGTCGACGTCCCGGGCCCGGTGTGCCTCCCGCCCAGCGGCATCCCCGTCGCGAGTGACGCGCCGTCAGTCGTCGAGCACCGCTGCCGCCACCAACTCCTCGAGGTGCCGGGTGTCCCACCACGAGATCTGGAGTTGCTTGGCCCGCCGGAAGTACAGCTGGATGTCGAACTCGACGGTGAACCCGATCCCCCCGAAGATCTGTTGGGCCGAGGCGGTCACGTCCCGGAAGGTACGGCACGCGTACAACTTGGCCATCGGGGCCAGCTTGGCGACGTTGCGCCCCTCGGACCGCGCCCAGGCCGCCTCATGGACGAGCACCTCGGCGCCGTCGACGTTGGTGGCGGCGTCGGCCAGGTAGTGGGCGATGGCCTGGAAGGCGCCGAGGGGCTTGTCGAACTGCTGGCGGTCCTTGGCGTACTGCACGGTGATCTCCAATGCGTACTGTGCGCCGCCCACGGCCTGTGCGCCCGCCAGGATGATCCCGTCGTGCATCACCGTGTCCCAGGTGGCCCACCCGCTCCCCGCGCCCCCGATGCGGTCCGACGCGTCGACACGCACCTGGTCGAAGTCGACCCGGTACTGGGTGTCTGACGCGACGGTCAGCTGCTGGGTGAGGGTGACGCCCTCGGCCGACGGGTCGACGAGGAAGAGGTCGACATCGGTCGGGTCATCCCCGGTGCGGGCCAGCGCCACCAGGCAGACGGCGGCACGGGCGAACGCCACGTGGCGCTTGGTGCCGGACAGCACGAAGCCATCGCCGTCGGGCACCGCCCGGACCTGCACGCCCTTGGGACCGAAGCCGTTCTCTGGCTCGAGCCATGCCGGGGTGAGGATTGCATCACCGGTCACGATGCGGGGCAGCCACTGCTGCTTCTGGGCCTCGCTGCCCGACCGGGCCAGCGCACCACCGCACAGGATGGAACTGACGAAATGAGGGGACGGGGCGAGGGAGCGCCCGAACTCCTCGTAGACCACCACTCCCTCCACCGCGGTCATGCCCGAACCGCCGTACTCCTCGGGCAGTTGCAGGCCGATCAGGTCGAGGTGGGCCAGCTGCCTCCACAGATCGGGCGGGTAGCCGACCGGGTCGTCCTCGAGCTCGCGCACCACGCTCAGCGGGCTGGTGGTGGCGCACACACCGCGCACCGTCTCGCGGAGCATCTCTTGTTCGGGGCTGAATCTCAGATCCAACATGGTCGCCTCTCCTCGTTCGGTGATGCGTCGCTCGGTGATGCCGCATGCGGTGGCGTGGTGGGCGGCAGGACGGGGCCGACGGCGCAGGGCGGCGCGGTGGCAGGCATCACGGCCGCCACCGATCGCCCCTGCGCTCCCAGGGGTTGTCGTCGTCGGTGACCGGCAGTGCCACACGGGCCTTGCAGGTGGTCTTGGGGTCGTCGTCGACCGATACCGAGATGTCGATGGCCACCCAACCGCATCCGGTCTCGTCCACCCCGGTGTCGGTCACCTCGCCCCGGAACACCATGGTGTCGCCGGGGAAGATCGAGCCCAGCATGCGGAAGGTCATCCGCCGGAGGCGGCCGTACGGCCCGGTCCAGTCGGTGACGAACCGCTCGAACCAGGCCGCCTGGTTGGGCGTGTTGAGGAAGATGTCGCGGGTGCCGTTGCGGTTGACGGCGAAGTCCTTGTCGTGGTGCATCGGGCGCCAGTCGCGGGCGGCCAGGGCACCGAGCACCACGGTGGAGGCAGTGACCGGATAGACCAGCTCGGGGAGATGGTCGCCGACAGAGACGCCGCCGTGCAGGAGGCGGGTGGTGATCATCATCATCATCGATCCCGTAGGGGACCCACGGTCCCGGCGGCCTCGGCGCGCCGGTAGCCGAAGCCGGTATAGCTCTCGACGGCCACCAGGTCCCCGCGCTGGTTGTGGTACTCCACGTCGATGACCCAGAAGCGGCCGGTGCCGAGCTTGGTGGTCTTCTCGTCGCTGACCGAGCGCAGGATCTGGCGGGTCCGCAGCCGGTCACCCGGGCGTACCGGCTCGTGGAACACGATGGTGTTGTCGCTCATGACGGCCTCGGGGAGCCCGAGGCCCTCTTTCAGGTCGAAGTGGATCTGCAGGGGCAGGGCCTGGGTGGTGCGCCCGGGTGCCCAATGATGGGGGCGGAACCACACCGAGACCATGGTCGGCGGGGCGATCGGCCCCCCGGTCACCTCCTCGGCTACCAGGTCGTCCCAGAACAGGGGGTTGCCGTTCTCCACCGAGGCGCAGGTCGTCCACACGTAGCCCTGCTCGACGGGGAACTCCCCCTCCTCCTCGTACTGCTCCACCCCGATGACGCGTTCGATGTCGGCCACGCCGATGGCGCTCATGCCACCACTCCTTTCGTCCACAGCTCCGCGAGTCGCTCCGGGCCCACGCCGGCGGCCGCCAGCAGCTCCCCGGTGTCGGAACGGGCCGGGTCCCCGATCTGCACCGGGGCACCCACCCCCTCCATGCCGGCCAGCACCGGCCCCACCTGGCGGAACCGGGTCGGCTCGCCATCGCCGCCACCCCGTGGCGCCAGCTCCGCCTCGACGAATGCGTGGCGCGCCGCGTACTGTTCGTCCCCGACCATCTCGGCCACCGACAGCACGGGGGTCACGCAGGTGTCGGCGCCGGCCAGCTCGGCGACCCAGGCATCCCGGTCCCTGGCGGCGAAGGCCGACCGGAAGTCGGCCCGGATCCGGTCCTGGACCTGGTCGTCGAGCTGGTGGCCCGACCACTGGTCGCACCCGAGGAGCCGGCACAGGTTGGCGTAGAACTTGGGCTCGATGGCGCCCACCGCCAGCCACCCACCGTCGGCGGCCCGGTAGGTGTCGTAGCAGGCGTACCGTCCCGTGATGATGTTGTGGCCCGGGCCGACCGGCGCCCCCGTGGCCAGGTGCTCGTCGACGGCCAAGGACGTGAGCCACAGCACGCCGTCGGCGATGGACACGTCAAGGTGCACGCCTGGCCCGCTGTCCCCGCGACCGATCAGTGCGGCCATGATCGCCATGGCCGCGTGCATGCCCCCGCCGGCGGCGTCGGCGATGGTCGCGCCCGGCACCGGGGGGCCGCCGTCCGCCCGGGGTTCGGTGGTGGCCAGGTACCCGCCGACGGCCAGGTAGTTGATGTCGTGCCCGGCCCAAGCCGAACGGGGGCCGCTCTGGCCGTAGCCGGTGGTGGAGCACAGGATGATCCCCGGGTTGACGGCACGCAGGTCGTCGAAGCCGATACGCAGGCGCTCGACGACCCCCGGGCGGAAGCTCTCCACGACCACGTCGGCCGTCGCCACCAGCGAGAGGAAGGCCTGGCGGCCGTCGGGGTCCTTGAGGTCGATGGACGTGCGCCGCAGGTGACGCGAGCCGCTGTAGGCGTAGAACGGGGGCTGGATGGGGTCGGCGCCCCGGCCCGGCACCGCCCCCACCTTGATGACCGCGGCCCCGTAGTCGGCCAGCAGGCGCGTGCACCGGGCCGCCGGGCCCACGGTGGCCAGGTCGAGGACGGTGATGCCGCGCAGCGGCCCGCCCGGCCCGGCGCCGGCGCCCACCGAGCTCGGCTCTGACGGCGCCACCGACGGCGCGACAGCAGAGGTGGACTGGTCGGTCACGGGTGTCGAGGGGGCTCAGAAGTTCTTCGGGAGGCCGAGCTTGCGGCGGGCGATGATGTTCTTCTGGATCTCCGAGGACCCGCCGCCGATGGTGTCGATCACCGTGTAGCGGTAGGTCGACTCGGACCGGCCCTTCATCGGGGCATCCTCGTCGCGGACCCGCAGCTGGGATCCGGGCCCGGCGATGTCCATGGAGGCATTGGCCAGTCGACGCGAGAACTCGGTGGTGAACAGCTTGTACTCGGACGCCTGCGAGGTCGGGGGGGCGCCGCCCTCGGACGAGGCGAAAACGAACTTGAGGCCGAGCACCCTGGCCACCTCGGCCTCGGTGTGGAGCTCGGCGATCCGCGACCGGACCACCGCGTCGTCCTTCAGGGGTTCGCCGTCCCGGGTGGCCGACTTGACGTACTCGGTCAGGAGGTCGAGCCGCTGCGCGGTCGGCGAGTAGGTGAACAGGGTGAAGCGCTCGAGGTCGAGGGCCTCCGAGATGTACTGGAACCCCTTGTTGAGCTGGCCGACGACATAGTCGTCCGAGACCCACACGTCGTCGAGGTAGACCTCGTTGGTGCGCTCGTCCCCCATGGTCCATATGGACCTGACCGTGATCCCCGGATGGTCCATCGGAACCAGGAACAGGCTGATCCCGTGGTGCTTGGGGGCCTCGGGGTCGGTGCGGGCACCCACCCAGTACCAGTCGGCGAAGTGGGCGGACGTGGTCCACGTCTTCTGCCCGTTGAGGAGCCACCCGTCCCCGTCGCGGGTGGCCTTCAGCTGCATGGAGGCGGCATCCGAGCCGGCGTTGGGCTCGGAGTAGCCCACCGCGAACTCGACCTCGTTGCGCAGGATCTTGGGCAGGAACTCCTGCTTCAGCTTCTCGCTCCCGTGGCTGATGATGGTCTTGCCGATGATGCCCACGCCCTTGCCGATCTGCGGTCCTCCCCGGGCGGCCAGCGCCTCGTTCAAGAGGTACTCGTAGATCCCGTCACCGTCCGATCCGCCGTACTCCTCGGGCCAGGTGATGCCGAGCCACCCCTGCTCGCCCACTTTGGCCATGAACTGGCGACGCAGCGGCGTGTCCACGATCTGCGCCATGTTCTCGCGGGTGACGTCGAAGACCTCGGGGTCGCTGTTGTCGTCGAGGAACTGCTCGACCTCCTTGACGAACTCGAGCTGCTCGGGGGTGAACTCGAAGTCCATGGTCCGGCCTCCATCGTGCGGGCGCGGCGGCTGCCGCAGTGGTTTCCTGACTGACCGTCAGATACTGTGTGCATCATAGGATGAGGAAGCAGTCGAGGCCAGCGTCGGTCATCCAACCAGGTCATCCGGGCACCGTCCCGGCCGCATGTCTCCCGTGCAGTCGGGGGGAGCGCCCGCCCGCACCCCGGTCGATCTGCCCGGGTGCAGCCAGTGCCGTTACGACGAAGGGAACGCCACCACCATGAGAGGCATCGTCAGCATCGCCGGGTACGTGCCGTACCGGCGGCTCCAGCGTTCGGCGGTGGCCGAGGTCTTCGGTACCGGCGGCGGGAAGGGCACCCGGGCGGTGGCCTCCCATGACGAGGACACCACCACCATGGGGGTCGAGGCGGCCCGCCTGGCCCTGCGGCCCGTGCCGGGTGCCGGCCCGGACTCCATCTGGTTCGCCACCGCCACTCCCGCCTATCTGGACAAGACCAACGCCACTACCATCCACGCCGCCCTGCGCCAGGCGGCCCACGTGGCTGCCTTCGACTTCGGGGGCGCGCTCCGATCCGGGACGGGTGCGCTGGGCGCCGCACTGGCGGCCACCGGGTCGGGAACGACCCTGGTGGTGCTGTCCGATCTGCGCGACGGCCTCCCCACCTCGGCCGACGAGTCGGCCGGGGGCGACGGGGCGGCCGCGGTGCTCATCGGGGACGACGCCCCCGGCACACCGGTGATCGCCGAGTTCCTGGGCGGCGCCTCGGCGACCGACGAGTTCCTCGACCGCTGGCGGGCCGCCGGCGACCGCCGGTCCAAGGTGTGGGAGGAGCGGTTCGGCGAGACCCGGTACGTACCACTCGGCACCCAGGCCTGGGAGTCCGCGTTGAAGACCGCCGGGATCAACGCCGACGAGGTCGACCAGGTGGTGGTCACCGGGATGCACGGCCGGGCCGTAAAGGCCCTCACCCGCAAGCTCGCGGCCCGGGATGGTGCGCTGTCCGACGACCTGTCCACCACCGTGGGTCAGACCGGGGCCGCCCATCCGGGACTGGTGCTGGCCTCGATGCTCGAGGCGGCCCGGCCCGGTCAGGTGGTGGCGGTGGTAGCCCTGGCCGACGGCGCCGACGTCCTCTTGTTCCGGACCACCGACGCCCTGTCCTCGTGGGCGCCGGCCGGGTCCGTCGCCGACCAGATCGCCGGCGGCGCCGACCTCGCCTACGGCAAGTTCCTCACCTGGCGGGGCATGGTCACCCCCGAGCCTCCCCGGCGCCCCGAGCCCCAGAGGGTCTCCTCCACCGCGGCGTGGCGCAACGAGGACTGGAAGTTCGGCTTTGTCGGATCACGCGACCGCTCATCGGATGCCATCCACCTGCCGCCCTCCCGAGTGTCGATGAAGGGCGGGGCCGTCGACGACATGGTGCCGGTCGGCAGGGCCGACTCCGAGGCCACCATCGCCACGTACACCGTCGACCGGCTGGCCTACTCGCCGAGCCCCCCCGTCGTCTTCGCCGTGCTCGACTTCGACGGCGGTGGGCGGTTCCCGGTGGAGCTGACCGACGTCGACCCGGACTCGGTCGACATCGGCGACCGGGTGACCATGACGTTCCGGAAGCTGTTCACCGCCGACGGCATCCACGACTACTTCTGGAAGGCCAAGCCGTCACGGGCCGCGGGCCCAGGCGGGTCCGCGGCCGCCGGCGCCTGATCGGCATCGCATCGCGTCGCGAGACAACGCACAGGATCGCACCGAGGAACGAGGAGAGAGACGATGGCATCGCACGGGATCAAGGACCGGGTGGCAATCGTCGGGATGGGCTGCACCCGTTTCGCCGAGCACTGGGACAAGGGCCTCGACGACCTGATCGTCGAGGCCTCCGCGGACACCTTCGCCTCCGCCGGGGTGGCCAAGGACGACGTCGACGCCTACTGGTTCGGCACCGCCCAGTCGGGCATGAGCGGCATCACGCTGGCCCGGCCCCTGCAGCTGGAGGGCAAGCCGGTCACCCGGGTCGAGAACTACTGCACCACCGGCTCCGAGGCGCTGCGGGCCGCCGCCTACGCCGTGGCGTCCGGGGCCTACGACGTGGCCATGGCCGTGGGCGCCGAGAAGGTCAAGGACTCCGGATACCAGGGGCTCAACGCCTTCCCCGTCCCCAACGACGGCACCACCCGTACCCTCACTGCCGCGGCCATGTTCTCGATGGTGGCTCCGGCCTACGGCAAGAAGTACGGGGTCGGTGAGGACGAGCTGACCGAGGTGCTGGCCCGCATCTCGTGGAAGAACCACCAGAACGGGGCCCGCAACCCGCGCGCCCAGTTCCGCAAGGAGGTGTCGACGGAGACCATCTGCGCCTCGCCGCGTGTCGCCGGCCGCCTCGGGGTGTTCGACTGCGCGGGCGTGGCCGACGGGGCCGCCGCCGCCATCGTCGTCCGGGCCGAGGACGCCCATCGCTATACCGACAAGCCGCTCTACATCAAGGCGCTGTCGTTCGCCGCCGGCAGCGGCGCGGGGCTCATCGATCCCGACTACGACTACACGTGGTTCCCCGAGTGTGCCCTCGCCGCCGCGGACGCCTACCGCCAGGCCGGCATCACCGATCCGCGCCACGAGCTGGCCATGGCAGAGGTGCACGACTGCTTCACGCCCACCGAGCTGGTGCTGATGGAGGACCTCGGATTCGCCGAGCGCGGCACAGCATGGAAGGAGGTGCTGGCCGGCACCTTCGATCGCACCGGCGAACTGCCCGTCAATCCCGACGGGGGCCTCAAGAGCTTCGGCCACCCGGTGGGCGCGTCGGGCCTGCGGATGTTCTTCGAGACGTGGCTGCAGCTCCGCGGGGAAGCCACCCCCGAGCGGCAGATCGACACCGACCGGACCCTCGCCCTCACCCACAACCTGGGCGGCTACCCGGGCGAGATGGTGTCCTTCGTGTCCGTGGTGGGCACCGAGCTCGGCTGACTGCGGCGCTCCGTTCAGCGGGCGGCTACCGCTCCGTTCGACGGGTGCGCGTACCGCCCGCTGCTGTAGGCGGGCGCCCCGGGCGCACGGCGTGGGTCCACCCCTTCGCCCGACGGCGGCCGCAGGTAGTGGAGCTTCCGCTCGCGTTCCTCGGCCAGCCTCCGCATCTGCACCAAGAGGGCCACATAGGCGACGAGTGCCACACCCGACAGCGCCGTCACCGACCAGATGACGGCGGCACCGGGGATGAATCCGACCATGAAGCTCAGGAGGAAGACCGCGGCCAGAACGCCCAGGGTGTCGCGTCGCCGGCGCCGGGCGAGGTGGCGCGCATGCATGTCGGGCGAACGGGCCGGGGGGGCGGCATCCCACAGTCCCTCCCCCTGGTCGAACTCGTCGATGGCGCCGCCCGTCCCCACGGCTGCGGCATGGGAGGGCGGGCCGGCCGATCGGCGGCCGTCCTCGGGATCTCCGGACGGTTCGCCCAGGAAGGCCAGTGCGGGCCGCGGCAGCTCCTTGGCTCCCACCACGGTCAGGACGGGGACCGCGCTGACCTCGGGGTAGGGGGGGCCACTCCTCGAGGGACCCTCGCCGCCGACGGCGTGCAGCCGGTAGGCCGGCGCCATGATCGGCTTCTGGCCGGAGTGCTCGAGGACCCGCAACTGGCGG
The DNA here is from genome assembly GCA_036722795.1 of Acidimicrobiales bacterium. Classification (GTDB taxonomy): domain Bacteria; phylum Actinomycetota; class Acidimicrobiia; order Acidimicrobiales; family RAAP-2; genus Bog-756. The sequence goes on from DAIMIK010000040.1 coordinate 17,069, forward strand.
TGGAAATTCGAGATGGAACTGATGCCGGTACCGCCGTGCGACCGCCGTTTCAGAATGCTGGGACCCAAGATGACGATCCATCCCGCCGCGATGATGATCACAAGGACCACAGGCATCAGCTCCTCGACCTACCTTCCTTGTAGAAAAACCCTAACGACAGGCAATTCCGCAGTGGTGGATGGTCAGGCATGACAGTGCCGACTTCGACCCTGCGACGCGGTGGCAACGGCCCTCCCCGGCTTCGTCAGCCTCTGGGTGCACACCGTCCGCCCCACGAGGCCCTACCGCTCGACACCGGCCCGGGCCACTCGGTCGACCGGCCGATAGGGTCAGGCGGGTGACGCTGTTCTGGACGCTCGCGGGGGTCGCAGCGGTGGCCGCGATGGCCGACTGGTTCGCGATGGCGACGAGCGACCGGCGGCTCATGTACGCCGCCAAGCCGACAGTCCTGGCCGCGTTGACCGCCGCCGCCGCAGTGCTGCCGGCAGGCCGGATCGATCTGATCGACCGGCGGTGGTGGTTCGTGGCGGCGCTCGCATGCTGCCTGGTGGGCGACGTCTTGTTGATGCTCCCCCGGAACCTGTTCGTCCCCGGACTGGCCGCGTTCCTGGTCGGCCATGTCCTCTTCATCGGGGGCCTGCTGCAGCCACCGTCACCGGCGGGCACGCCGCCGTTCTCCTTCTCGACGCTCGGGCTCGTGGTGGCAGCGGTGGCGGTGGTCGCCGTCGAGGCCGCGCCGTGCACCATCCTGGTCCGATCGCTCGCCGACCACGGCCGGCGCGCCCTGATCGCGCCGGTCTGCCTCTACGTGCTCGCCATCGCCGTCATGGTCGTCCTCGCCACCAATGTCGGCATCCTGCTCGCCGCGTTGGGGGCCGGGCTCTTCCTGCTGTCGGATACCCTGCTGGCCCTCGACCGGTTCGTACGGCCCATCCGGCGGGGACCACTCGCCGTCCACGTCACCTACCACCTCGCCCAGGGGCTGCTGGTGCTCTCCCTGCTCCGCTGACGGCCACACCGGCCACGGAGAGGGGCGGCGACCTGATGCCGGGGTGGTCAGTCGAAGATCGGCGGGGTGGTCCGGCTGCGCTCGAGCTCGAAGAAACCCTCGGTGCCGGTGGCGTCGGCCGGCGACGTCGGCAGCCCGGCCTCGGTGAAGGTCTCCTCGATGGTCGCCCGATCCTTGGGCTTGCCCTGGAGGTGGAACCGTTGCCCGGGCCGTGTAGAGAGGCAGCAGGACCTCGGGCCCGAACTCCTGCTCGGCGGCGATGCAGACCCGGACCGGTTCCCACGCCTCGGCCAGCAGTTGGCGGTACTCCTCGGGCAGGTCCTCCCTGTCCGAGTTGAGGCTGGCGACCGACATCACCTGCCACTGGACGTCGATCGGGCGGACCTCGGATGCGTGCAGGATCCAGCGCGACCCCTTCCACGCCCACGGGCAGAGGGGGTCGAACCAGCAGTCGGCGACCGCCCGCTCGGTGGCGGGTGCGGTCGTGGCTGCGTCGTCGTGGCAGCGTCGGTCGTGGCTGCGTCGGTCGTGGCTGCGTCGGTCGTGGCGGTCCCCGGTCCGACGCCGGATGCCGGTCCCCGAGCCGCTCGCACTGCCCGGTCGCCCCACTTCACTGGCGCCGCCAGAGTACGGACTTCTTCAGCCTCCACCGGAGCACGATGTCGACCACGACCACCGCCAGGGAGATGATCGCGAGGGGCCACCGGTGTGCACCGTATGGACGATGCCGTCGCCGTCGGCACTGACATCGGTGATCGACCTGAAGAACTCGATGTTGTTGCCCACGTGGACCTCGGGCCCGTTCGGACCGGCGGTCGGCATGCCGATGAACGCACCCTGCCGCCGTTGCGCATGGGTGGGAGTGAACGTCGAAGTGTTGGCTGCCGGGTATGGGATGAGCAGGAAGGCCAGGACCGGCAGGCCGATGAACATGGTCCTCCGGCGGGCTGCTCGGAGAAGGAGCTGTGGGTGCTCCCGACTCCAGAGGTCCCCGGATCCGACTACCTGGTGCCCGCCCGGCATGCCGGCAGGACAGAAACAGAAGTTCGCGTGTGGTTCACCATGGCAGCACCGGAGGTTCGCCGCCGGGGCGGGATCCGGCGACGGTCGGGCCCGCGCACGGCCGGTCGGGTGTGCCGGCTACTCCAACTCGTCATCGGGTGGCGCGCTGGTCAGGAGCTTCCGCCAC
>DAIMIK010000041.1:0-19242 GCA_036722795.1 Acidimicrobiales bacterium
CGAAGTCGTGGCAGACGTAGGCGATCCGGTCGGCCCAGCTCACCACCTCGCCCTCGGGGGTCATCGGCGCGGGCCGCGACCACGAGTGGTTGCGGATGCCGTCGAGGGTCTCGTGGCAGAGATTGAGCGGTGCCAGCGAGACGTCTGCTCCCCACGTGGCGTGGTCGAATCCCCCGTCGAGGTAGGGGGACAGCGCATCCTCGCTGGAATGGCCCCCCGGGCCGTGCCCGCAGTCGTGGCCGAGAGCGATCGCCTCGGTCAGGGCGACGTTGAGGCGACTGGCCCGGGCGATGCCGGTGGCCACCTGGGCCACCTCCAGCGCGTGGGTCAGCCTGGTCCGCTGGTGGTCGTCGGGGAATACGAAGACCTGGGTCTTGCCGGCCAGTCGCCGGAACGCCGTGGCGTGCAGGATGCGGTCGCGGTCGCGCTCGAAACAGGTGCGCCACCGGTCGGGCTCCTCGGGCCGCACCCGATTACCGGCGCCGAGCCCGTGGGTGGCCCCGGGGGCCAGTTGCCCACGCTCCACCTCCTCGCGAGCCTGGCGATCGAAGCCGGGCTCGGGGAGCTCGGCACCCGTGCCGGCGTGGCTGTCTACGTGGGCGAACGTGATGCCGGCGCCGCCATGGCCTGCCATGGTCGATGCCCAGAGGAGGTGGCGCTCGTTCTGCCTGTCCATACCGCCAGTGTGCCCCATGGCCGTGACGGCGGGACGCCAGGCGCCCCGGACCTTGTATCGTCGGGGGCAGCGGCAGCCTTGCCGGAGCCAGCTGAGAGGAGCGTGCCAGGTGGACGTGCGTATCGGGATCGTGCAATCGATGAAGGAGCTCGACATCGAGTTGCCCGACGACGCGGAGCGCGAAAAGGTCCTGGCCGACATCGAAGCGGCGCTGGCCGAAGACGGGACCATCCTCTGGCTCACCGACCGGAAGGGCCGCCAGGTCGGTGTCCCCGTCGGCAAGGTGGCCTACGTAGAGGTGGATCCACCCAGCTCCGACCGGCGGGTCGGCTTCGGGATCTCCTGATCAAACCCCGCATCGCCGGTAGGTGCGGCGCCAATCGGTGACGTGGCCGCTGACCGGATGACCGCGCTCCTCGATCTGAAACTGGTCTTCGTCACCGGCAAGGGTGGCGTCGGCAAGACGACGGTGGCCTCGGCCATGGCCCTGCTCGCCACCCTCCAGGGCAAGCGGGTCCTCATCTGCGAAGTCGACGCCAAGGGCGATGTCGCCGGCTTCTACGAGGCGCCGCCCACCGTGTTCAAGGAGAGGGAGGTCCTGCCCGGCCTCTTCGCCATGACCATGGACACCGAGGCGTCACTGCGCGAGTACCTCAAGCTCCAGCTGCGCATCCCGGTGGTGGGGCGCATCGGACCGCTGGCCAAGGCCTTCGACTTCGTAGCCACGGCGGCACCCGGGGTCCGGGAGATCCTCACGGTGGGCAAGCTCTGCTATGAGGTCCGCGAGCGCAACTACGACCTGGTGGTGGTGGACGCGCCCGCCTCGGGCCACATCGTCGGCCAGCTGGCTGCCCCCCAGGCCATCAACAACCTGGTCAAGGTCGGCCTCATCCGGACCCAGACGGACTGGATGCTCGACATCCTGTCCGATCCGACGTTGACCGGCCTGGTGGCGGTGTGCACTCCCGAGGAGATGCCTGTCACCGAGACGATCGAGCTGGCCGACCGGGTCAGGAAGGAGACCACTGTGAAGCTGTCCGCGGTGGTGGTCAACCGGGTCCTGCCCGAGTTGTTCGGCCGGCAGGAGGAAGAGGTGTTCGACGTCCTGGGCTCGGCCGAGGCGCTGGGCCGGCTGAACGAGCTGGTCGGAGCCGACGCCGGTCCGGTGCTGGACGCCGCCCGACTGGCTGTCACCATGCGGCGGACCCGCTCCACCCATCTCGACCGCCTCCGCCTCAGCATCGGCGGGGCGACCCCCATGCTCTACCTGCCGTATCTCTTCACCCGGTCCCACGGGCTCCGGACGACCCGGCAGGTGGCGGCCTCGCTGGGCGAGGAGCTCGGCTACTGATGGCCGGCCCCCGCCCCGGGAGGCGAGGCCGCCCCGCCCGGGATGCCGGTGCCACCCGGCTTCCGTCCGCGAGCCACGTCCCGGCGGCCGGCAGTGGATCGATGGACGGGCTACTGGCCACCAAGGAGATCGTCGTGGCCTGTGGGCCCGGCGGCGTGGGCAAGACGACCACCGCCGCCGCCGCCGCCGTGATGGCCGCCGTCAGGCACGGGTCCAAGGTGTTGGTGCTGACCGTCGACCCGGCCAAGCGGCTGGCCGACGCCCTCGGCCTCGATGGCATCGGCAACACCGAGCACCGAGTCCCCGACGAGGCGTTCCGCGCCGCCGGGGTGAAGCCGAGGGGCCAGTTGTGGGCAGCCATGCTCGACACCAAGGAGTCGTGGGACGCCCTCATCCGACACCACGCGCCCGACGAGCAGACCCGGGGGGAGATCCTGGCCAATCCGCTGTACCAGAACATCTCGGGGCGGTTCATCCAGAGCCACGACTACATTGCCATGGAGCGGCTGTACGAGATCCATTCGGAGAGCGACTACGACCTGATCGTGGTGGACACTCCGCCCACCCGCAATGCCCTCGACTTCCTCGACGCCCCCCAGCGGATGGCCGACTTCTTCTCGTCCCGTCTGCTGCGCTGGCTGATCGTCCCCTACCGCTCGCGTCTGGTCAACGTGGCCACCAAGCCCTTCTACCAGATCGCAGATCGGATCCTCGGCACCGAGTTCCTCGCCGACATCTCGGAGTTCTTCATCCTCTTCCAGTCGATGTACGACGGCTTCGTCGAGCGGTCCGAGTCGGTGGGCCGGCTGTTGTCCGACCGGCGCACCACCTTCGTCGTGGTCTCCACCCTCGAGGCGGTGCCGCTCCGAGAGGCCGAGTTCTTCGCCGAACAGCTCACCGCCCGGCGACTCCACCTGGGTGCCATCGTGTTGAACAAGGTGCTGCCGGACTACCTCCGGGGTGCTGGCGGCGCATCGGTGGCCGAGTCGATGAAGGAGCGGGCCGGGGACCTCGCCGCCCAACTGTCCCCGACGCTGGCCAAGGTGGACCCCGTCCTCGGCGACACCGACCAGATCGCCCGGGTCCTCACCGAGGTGGCGGACAGCTACCTCAACTTCCAGGTGGTGGCGCTCCGGGAGATGGAGGAGCGGTCCAGCCTCTCGGTGGTGCCCGATGTGCTGGCCACCGTGCCCTTCTTCGAAACGGACATCTTCGATCTGGCCGGCCTGGTCAGGTTGGGCGAACAGATCTGGGACTAGGTGAACCCCAGGTGCCCCGCCGGTGCGACCGGCGCCCTGCCGGTCAACGGCGGCTGCGGTGCACCTCCGACTACGTCGTCCGGCTGACTTACGATGCTTCCATGACCGACATCGTCGACCCCACCCTGGAGGCGTACGCCACCGAACGCACCACGGCGCCGCCGCGCTTCCTCGAAGAGGTGGCCGACGACGTGCGGGCCACCCTCGACTCCCCGGGCATGATGGTCGGCCGACTCGAAGGCCGCTTCCTCGAGATGCTCACCTTCGCCCTCGATGCCCACTCGGTCCTCGAGATCGGTACGTTCGGCGGCTACTCGTCCCTGTCGATGGCGGCCGGTCTGGCCCCCGGTGGACGGATCATCACCTGCGAGATCTCCGCGGTGCATGCCGAGTTCGCCCGCCGCCACATCGCGGCCAGCCCCTATGCCGGGTGCATCGACGTGGTGGTCGGCCCGGCCATCGAGACCATCTCCGCCCTGGACGGCCCCTTCGATCTGGTCTTCATCGATGCCGACAAGGCGGCCTATCGCGACTACTTCGAAGCAGTGCTCCCCAAACTGGCTCCTCGCGGTCTCATCGCCGCCGACAACACGCTGTGGAGCGGCCGGATCCTCGATCCGACCGACACCACCGAGGACACGGTCGCCCTCCGCCTCTTCAACGATGCCCTGGCCGTGGACCCGCGGGTGGTCGTGGTCCAGACCACGGTCCGGGACGGAGTCACCCTCGTCCGCCGGGCAGCCTGACACCCCCGGCCTCCCGTCCCGGCCGTCCGTCGTGGCCGGAGCACCCCAAGATCTCGAAAGGACCGAGTACGACCGTGTTGGACTACCACCTTCACCTCTGGCCCCACTCGCAACGTGACGCCGAGGCCACCATCGAGCAGGTGGCGGCCTACTGCAGGCGCGCCGTCGAGGTGGGAGTTGAGGAGATCGCCCTCACCGAGCACCTCTTCCGATTCACCCAGGCCAAGGAGCTGCTGGGCGGGTTCTGGGACGACCTCCCCGGCGAGGCGCTCCGCCCGGGCATGGCCGCCTACTGGGATCACCACGCCCGGGTGGACCTCGACACCTATGTCGAGGTCGTCCAGGCGGTGAAGGCCGAAGGCCTGCCCGTCGTGCTCGGCCTGGAGGTCGACTTCTACCAGGACCGCATGGACGAGGTGGCCGGGCTGTTGGCCGACTACCCCTTCGACGTGCTGTTGGGATCCGTTCACTGGTTGGGCACGTGGCGGTTCGACGTGCTGAACGACCCCCTGGTCCTGGCCGAGTGGGACGCCCGGAACATCGATGCCGTCTGGGACGAGTACACCCGGGCCATGGAGGAGCTGGCCGCTTCCGGGGTGTGCGACGTCTTCGCCCACCCGGACCTGGTCAAGATCGCCGGACGCATGCCGGCCGTTCCCGACGAGTTCTACGACCGGATCGCCGAGGCGGCGGTGCGCTCGGGCATGGCGGCCGAGCTCTCTTCGGCGGGATGGAGGAAGCCGGTGGGTGAGGAGTACCCGGCACCCCCCCTGCTCAGGCGATTCATCGACCGGGGCGTCCCCCTGACCACCGCGTCGGACGCCCACAGCCTCCCCGACGTGGCCGACCGGGCCGACGACCTGCGGGACCTGCTCGTGGCCGCCGGGGTGACCCGGCTGCGGGCCTTCCACAACCGGCAGCCCTACGAGGTCACCGTGGCCACGCCGGAAGGGAACTGACCGTGGCCACGCCGGCAGAGCTCGCATTCGAGCGCACCGACCTGGACGAGGCGCAGCTGGGTCACCTCCAGCGCCTGCTCGGGACCTGGGGCATCCTGGCGGACCTGTCGTTCTCGGACCTCGTGCTCATGGCCCCGATGGCACCGTTGCCGGGTGATCCCCATCCCGGCCAGCAGATGCTGGTCGTGCTGGGCCAGATGCGACCGTCGAACACCGCCACCGTCGTGCAGCACGACCTGGTCGGCCAGACCGCCGGGCCGGCCGAGTGGCCCCAGGTGGTCCAGACCTTGCGGTCCGGTGAGGCCTCTCGCGGAGAGAAGCTGCTCGAGGCCGGCGAGGAGCCGGTCCGCCTCCAGTGCATCCCGGTCCGGTGCGAAGGGGCCACGGTGGCCGTCTTGGCCCGGCTCTCCGCCGGTGCGGGCCGCCGGCCCGGCCATCTCGAGCGCACCTACCGCGATGTGTTCGACCGGTTCGCGGTGATGCTCTCGGAGTCGTCCTTCCCGTTCCCCAGCGAGGAGGTCGCCACCGAGGAGGCGCCGCGGGTGGGCGACGGCGTCGTCCTGGTCGACGAAGAGGGCCGGGTGCACTTCGCCTCCCCCAACGCCACCAACGCCCTGCACCGGATGGGGATGTACTCGCAGATCGAGGGTCGGCGCCTTACCGACCTCGGAATCGAGGAGTCCGCCATCGAATGGGCGTTGGCCTCGGCCCTGCCGGTGGTCGAGGAGGTGGAGCGCCGGCCGGACGTCACGGTGCTGCTCCACTGCATCCCCCTGCTCGCGCACGAGGAGGTAACCGGATGCCTCGTGCTGCTGCGGGACGTCACCGACGTGCGTCGACTCGACCGGCTGTTGCTCTCCAAGGACGCGGCCATACGCGAGGTGCACCACCGGGTGAAGAACAATCTGCAGACGATCTCCGCCCTTCTCCGCCTCCAGGCCAGGCGCCTGCCCCCGGGCGGGGGCAGGGTTGCCCTCTTCGAGGCGGAACGGCGGGTGCGGTCGATCGCCATCGTGCACGAGATCCTCTCGCGTGAGCCGAGCGACCAGGTTCCCTTCGACGAAATTGTCACCTCGCTGATCCGGATGGCCGAGGATTCGGTCGTGGTCTCGCGGCACCTGGCCTTCGAGGTCACCGGGGGGCTCGGCGAGGTGCCCGCCGATGTGGCGACGCCCCTGGCGGTGGTGGTGGCCGAGCTGGTCCAGAACGCCATCGAGCACGCGTTCCCCGAGTTCGAGGCGGAGGACGGCGCCGAGGGCCCCGGCCCTCATGGCTCATCGGGCGGCGGTGGTGCAGCCCCCTATGCGTCGGGCACCATCCGTGTCCATCTGGTCAACGACGGCACCACGCTCAGGTTGGAGGTGACCGACGACGGGTCGGGCCTGCCCGACAGCTTCGACATCGATGCCTCCCAGAGCCTCGGCCTGTCCATCGTCCGCGATCTTGTGCGCAGTCAGTTGGACGGATCCATCACCATGCGCAACAGGAGCGAGGTCGACCCTGCCCAGAGCGGGACGATGGTGATCATCGAACTCCCGGCACGGGAGGCCCAGCCGATCGGTGAGTAGCGGGCCGGGAGCGGGCCCGTGGCGGGGGAGGGTCTCTCAGGAGGCCCGGCGCCGGGCGGCGAGCCAGGCCTTGCGCAGCTTGCGGCGCTCTTCTTCGGAGGTCCCGCCCCACACGCCCGACTCCTGATTGGTGGCGAGGGCGAAGTCGAGACAGGGCTCCTGGGCGTCGCATGCGCGGCAGACCCGCTTGGCGGCCTCGATCTGATCGACGGCCGGCCCGGTCGTGCCGATCGGAAAGAAGAGGTCGGGTTCCGTGCTCCGACAGGCAGCGAGATGCCGCCAGTCCCCGTCGTCCCACTCGACCGTGCGGTTCCACATAAGAGCCACGCTGATTTCCTCCGCTCCACAGTCCCGAGTTTCCCTGTTTGTGATCTGTTTCACATAGCTCGGCGTCAAAGTGTCACCGGCCGTTCAGGGTGCGTTCACTAGAGTAATCACCGGCACCTACGCTTGCAAGCAGTTTTGAGGCCTATTGCACGGCTTTTGCGGCGTGGTACCTGCCGGCGCGGCGAACCTCGGGAGGCCCCGGAGCGATGGTTGCGATTGCGGTCCAGGCCCATCGCGGGAGCCCTGACGCCGCCAGAGGGGTCCGGGAGAACACGCTCGAGGCGTTCCTGCGTGCCCGGGAGCTCGGCGCCGCCGGCGTCGAGCTCGATGTGCGGCGGACGGCGGACGGCGCGCTGGCCGTCCATCACGACCCCGTCGTCAGCGGTGTCGGGCCCGTACACGAGCTGGCCGCCGGTGACCTGCCTTCGTTCGTGCCCCTGCTGGGGCCCGCCCTCGAGGTCTGCGAGGCGATGATCGTCAACATCGAGATCAAGAACCTTCCGGGTGAGCCGGGATTCGACCCTGACGAGAGGGTGGCGGCGGAGGTGGTCGAGCTGGTGGTGGCGTCGGGGCGCACGACGTCGGTGGTGATCTCCTCGTTCTGGCCCGCCACCCTCGAGTCGGTCCGGGAGGCCCACGCCGAGCTGCCCACCGGGTTGCTGGTGGCTTCGTGGTTCGACCCCGCCCGGAGCGTGGCGCTGGCCACGGACCGGGGGTGCACCGCCCTCCACCCGTCGGTGGAGCTGGTCACGCCGGCACTGGTCGGCGAGGCCCACGATGCCGGGCTGTTGGTTGCCGCCTGGACGGTGGACGATCGGCCCAGCCTGGAGGCGATGGAGCGGGCCGACGTCGACACGGTCATCACCGACGACGTCCGCCTTGCTCTGGCCACCTACGGCTCGGGCTGACCGCTACGGACCGCGCCCGGCGCCGCCGGCGCCGCCGGCTCGGATCCGGGCGTCCTGACCTGGGATCACGGCCCGATTGGTCGATTGGCCGAATTTCGTCAACAATGCACGCCCATGAACGTCGTTGTCTGTGTGAAGCAGATCCCTGATCCGGCCGCACCCCCGGCCCTCGATGCGGTGACGAAGAACCTCGTCCGAGCCGGGAAGCTCATCCTCGATGATTCCGATGCCTACGGCGTGGAGATGGCCCTGCAGCTGGCCGATGCCGCCGGGGGCGGCGAGGTGACCCTGGTGTCGATGGCCCCCAACGGGGAGACCTCGGGCCTGCGTACGGCGCTGGCCATGGGAGCGGCCAGGGCCATCCTGGTCAGCGACGACTCGCTGGCCGGGACCGACGCCCTGGGAACAGCCAAGGTGCTGGCCGCGGCCATCAAACGGGCCGAACCGGACCTGATCCTGGCTGCCACCGAGTCCACGGACGGGTACACGGGGACCACTCCCGTGCAGGTCGCCGAATTGTTGGGCCTGCCCTCGGTGACCTTTGCCAAGAAGGTGGAGATCACCGGTAACTCGGTCAAGGTGGAACGCCAGACCGAGGCCGGGTACGACGAGGTCGAGAGCCCGCTGCCGGCGCTGGTGACGGTGACGGCCGGTGTGGTCGAGCCCCGCTACCCCTCCTTCAAGGGGATCATGGCGGCCAAGTCGAAGCCGGTGGAAACCCTCACGGTGGCCGAGCTCGGGCTCGACGCGGGGGAGGTCGGCGCCGCCGGGGCACGCCAGGAGATCACACAGGTGGCCGACGCCGAGGCACGCGCCGCCGGCGAGATCGTCGTCGACGAGGGCGAGGGCCACCAGCGGGTCATCGAGTTCCTCGAGCAACTGAAGGTCCTGTAGGGATCGGGTAGGAGAACACGCGCACATGTCTGTCGACAAAATCTGGGTCCTCGCCGAAGTTGTGGACGGGGCGCCCATCACCACCTCGCTCGAACTGATCACCCAGGCCAGGTCACTGGCCGGGACGGTGGAGGCCGTTGCCTGGGGAGAGGCGACCGCGTCCGTGGCCGCCACCCTGGGCCAGTACGGCGTGACCACCGTGCACGACGTCGGTGATCTGGGCGGGGCCCTGCCCGGCGTGCCGGTCGCCGCCGCCATCGCCGCCGCTGTTGCCGGCGGGGCCGGCCCCGATGCCGTCCTGTTCCCCGCCACCTACGACGGTCGGGACATCGCCGGTCGCCTGTCGGCCAGGCTCGACCGCCCGGTGCTGACCAACGTGGTCGACCTCATCGCCGACGACGGCGGACTGGTCACCCATCACGCGATCTTCGGCGGCACCCAGGTGCTCTCCGCCCGGTTCACCGCGGAGGGACCGGGGATCTACGTGGTCAGGGCCAAGTCCTTCCCCGCCGAGCCCTCCGGCGGCGCGCCGGCCTCGGTGATGGCGTCCCCGGCGCCGGACACCGGCGCCACCAATGCGGCACGGATCGTCGCCCGCCACGTCGAGGAGCGCACCGGTCCCAAGCTGGACGAAGCCGCTGTGGTGGTGTCCGGCGGGCGCGGCCTCGGCGAGAAGGACAACTACGCCCTCATCGAGGAGCTGGCCACGCTGCTCAAGGGTGCCGCCGGCGCCAGCCGGGCCATCGTCGACGCCGGGTGGGTTCCCTACTCGCACCAGGTCGGCCAGACCGGCAAGACGGTGAAGCCCACCGTCTATCTGGCGTGCGGGATCTCCGGTGCCACCCAGCACCTGGTGGGAATGAAGAACTCGAAGAACATCGTGGCCATCAACAAGGACGCGGATGCCCCGATCTTCTCCGTGGCCGACCTCGGCATCGTGGGCGACGTCCACAAGGTGCTGCCCAAGCTGATCGAGGCGCTCAAGGCCAAGGGCTGACCCGGAGGGCCCGCTCCGGATCGCCGGAGGGCCCGACCGGCGAGCACCGGGGTGGGGCGGTCGCCTGAAGACGGGCGGCCAACTGGTCACAGGCAATTTACAGGCCACCGGGTAGTGTCCCGTCGGCTTCCGCATTCCTGCGTCGGCCGGCGCTCAACTCCTGTTCGATCGACGATCACGTGCTCTTCCCCACCATCGACTTCGCAATCTTCTTCGCCGTCGTCTACACGGTGCAGTGGCTGCTCAATCCCTACGCGGGGCCATGGAAGGCATTCATGGTCCTGGCCAGCTACTTCTTCTATGCCTGGTGGGACTGGCACTTCATCTTCCTCCTGGCCGCCTCGACGGGGGTCGCCTTCCTGGGCGGGCGGCTCGTCCACCGCACCTCGGGGCTCCGGCATCGGGTGACCCTGTGGACGACCCTGGCGCTCCTGATCGGGCTGTTGGCCTGGTTCAAGTACTACGGCTTCGTCGCCCTCAACCTCGACAACTTCCTCCATGCGTTCGGCCTCGGCAGGCCCCTCCCTCTGGTGGCCGTCACCCTGCCCGTGGGGATCTCCTTCTTCACCTTCATGGCCATCAGCTACGTGGTCGACATCCACCGCGGGGTGCTGAAGCCGGCCCGGGGGATCGACGTCACGGTGTACCTCTCGTTCTTCCCCCATCTGGTGGCCGGGCCCATCGTGCGCGGCACCGAGCTGTTGCCCCAGATCCGCCGCCGGCGCGACCCGGACAACGTCCGCTACGTGGAGGCGTGCTGGCTGATCGCAGCCGGCCTGGTCAAGAAGGTCGTCCTGTCCTCCTACCTGTCGACCTATGTGGTCGACCCGGTGTTCGCCGACCCGCACCAGCACTCGGCCCTCGAGGTCCTCTTCGCCATCTACGGCTACGCCGTGCAGATCTACGCCGACTTCAGCGGGTACACCGACATCGCCATCGGCATCGCCCTCCTGCTCGGGTTCCGGTTCCCCGTGAACTTCCGGCGCCCCTACACGGCCGTCTCCCTCCAGGACTTCTGGCGCCGCTGGCACATCACCCTGTCGTTCTGGCTCCGGGACTACCTCTACATACCGCTGGGGGGCAACCGAGGAAGCGAGTGGAGGATCTCGGTCAACATCCTGGTCACCATGCTGATCGGCGGCCTGTGGCACGGGGCGGCCTGGACGTTCGTGGCCTGGGGCCTCTACCACGGGGTCGGCCAGATCATCGGACGCCGCCGGCGCCGGACCCGGGCGGAACGGGGGCTGCCCCTCGATCCGGTCGGCCGGGGCCCGGTGGCCCTGGCCCAGTTCGTGACCTTCCAGGTGGTGTGCCTGGGGTGGCTGTTCTTCCGGTCCGACACGTTGGGGACGGTCTGGGCCATGCTCAGCCGGCTGGTCGACGGCTGGGGGCCCTCGCCCCTGGTCACCCCGTTGGCCGTGGCGGCCATCGCCTCCGGCATCGCCAGCCAGCACCTGCCCGACAAGTGGCTCACCGGCGTGCTCGAGGTCTTTGCCCGACGCCGCCCGGTGCTGCAGGGGGGCATACTTGGACTGGTGCTGTTGGCGATCACCACCTTCGGTCCCCAGGGCGTCGCCCCCTTCATCTACTACCGGTTCTGAACATGGCACCTCCTCCGCCGACCCCACCACCTCCGAAGCCGCCACCGTCGAGCAGCGGGCCCCTGTTCGGGGTGGGCGACGATGGCCTGACCGATGCATCCGCCGGGCGTGTGGGGGGGAGGAGGGACGCCGACCGGGGGCGGGGCCCGGACAACGGGCACGGCCGCGGCGGGAACGAGGGCGGCGGCCCCGACGTCCATGTCCGGTTGCGCTCGACGAACCAACCCGGGATCTCCTGGACCCGGATGCTCTTCATCGGGGCGGTGTGCTTCGCCGCCTGGCTACTGCTCGACGCCCCCAGCCTGCAGCACTCGGCCGCCGTGTCGCCGGTGGGGGCCCGCAGGACGGTGGCGCTCGACCTGACAGGTCCGGTTGCCGCACTCAGCCGCACCGTGGGCCTCTCCCACGTGGTGGGGTGGACCGACGGGGCGTTCGGCCGCACTCCGGGCGGCGGCCCGTCCCTGGCGTTGGCCGTCCGGGCCCGTGCCGGCGCCCGGACGCGCCCGCCGGGCCCCGGTCCTCATCCGGTCGCCGGGGCGACCCCCGGCCCTGCGACCACCACCACGACCCTTCCCGCCCTCAACGGGCATCCGACGCCGGCCGCCCCCCTCCGGGTGCTGGTGGTCGGCGACTCCATCGGCAGCGACCTCGGCCAGCCGCTGGTCGCCGACCTGGCCGCCACCGGCGTGGTCACCCCCGTGCTCGACGGCCGCGTCGACACCGGCCTGTCGCGCCCCGACTACTTCGACTGGCAGGCGGAGCTCCGGGTGGACCTGGCCAATGACCAGCCCCGGCTGGTGGTGGTCATGATGGGGGCGAACGACCCCCAGAGCCTGGTCGAAGGGGGGACCACCATCCCCTACGGCACACCGGCCTGGAACGCCGCCTATGGCCGGCGGGTCGGAGCCTTCATCGACGAGGCCAACGCTGCCGGGGCCCATGTGCTGTGGGTGGGCATGCCCCCCATGGCCGGGGCCCAGCTCGACGGCGAGATGCACGTGGTCAACTCGGTGGCGCAGTCCGAGATCGCCGCCCGCCCGGTGGGGGCCACCTACCTCTCGTCGACCGGCGTGCTGGGCGACGGGCAGGGCAATTTCACCGCCTACCTGCCGGACGCCTCGGGGGCCGAGGTCAACATCCGCACCCCCGACGGCATCCACCTGGCCCCCGGGGGAGGGCGACGGCTCTCGAAGGCGGTGCTGGCCTCGATGCGGTCGGCCCTGCACATCGATCTCCCCGGCGGGTGACCGGCGCTCAGACCAGCGGCCACGGATAGGGGGGCCGGTCCCCTGTCGGCTCGGGGAACGTACCCTCACGGACCAGCGCGGTGATCCGCCCCAGGATCGCCTCACGCTCCGGCTCCGACAGCAGGGCGTCCAGCGCTTCGGGGAGGTTCGATCCCAATCGGGCCAGATCGGCCAGGACCCCCTCGGGAACCTCCTCGCCGGCGAAGTCCCAGATCACCGTCCGCAGCTTGTGCTGGCGGTGGAAGCACAGGCCGTGGTCGATGGCCCACAGGCGCTCGTCGGATCCCGTTAGCACATGGCCGCTCTTGCGGTCGGCATTGTTGGCGACGATGTCGAAGGCGCAGATCGTGCGCAGCTGGTCCCCGCGGCTGCCCTCGTCGAAGACGGTGAAGTAGTGCTCTTCGTAGTCGGCCTCGACGAACAGCTGCAGCGAGCCGGCACCGAGGGGACCGTCCTCGCGTGCCACGGTGGGCGGGACGATGCCCCACCCGAGGGCCTCGGAGAGGACGAAGGCCGCCACCTCTCGTCGGTAGAGGCCGTCGGGGAAGTCCCACAGCGCCTGCTCGCCGCCGGCGGGCTTGTACACGGCCCGGAGCGGATCAGGGCCGTCGGTGCCCAGGCTGACCAGGAAGGTCAGGTTGGAGCTCCATGGGAGCCGGCCCTCCACGGTGAGCTCACCTGCCCCGAGCTCGTCGATCGCCGTGTCCAGGTCCGGGCCGACCTCCGGTCTCCAGCCGGTCACACGGCCGGCGGGCGGTGGCCGTTGGTCCGCGGGCATTCGTGTCCGGACGGGTCGAGCGGTGATCCGCACAACGGGCAGGGAGGCCTACCCGATTCGACCAGCTTGGTGGCTTGGATGGCAAAGGCGGCGGCCTGCTCGCGGGTGATGGAGAGGCGGGCGATGGCTCCGGTCTCCTCTTCGGCGACCAGTTCCTCGATGACCAGGACGATCCGCTCCCCGGCCTCGTCGTAGGACACGCCGATCGTCCCGACCGCCCAGACCGGCTCGGCCGGCTCCTCGAGGGGGAGCTCGTCGGGCAGGTGACCGGGGCGCCGCTCGCCCCTGACGATCCGCGCCAGGAGATCGGCCACCACCGCCACCTGCTGCTTCTCGATCTTGAAGGTGAGCAGCATCGGTCCTTGCCGGCACTGGAGCAGGAAGAGCCGGTTGCCGACCGGCCCGACGGTGCCCACGACGAGCCGGTCGGAGGAGAGGTCGTAGCCCTCGCTCATGAGATGGCCAACTCGCTCAGCGAGGCGGTGGAGTTGACGGTGAGGACGTGCGGGCCGGCATCCGTGTAGGCCAGGGCCGACACCGAGCAGGGCGACACGACCAGGCGCTGGAACAGGTCGAGGGGGGTCCCGGCCGCCACGGCCACGGCGGCCTTGATCGGATCGGCGTGGGACACGGCCACGATGGTCTCGCCCCGGTGCCGGGCCACCAAGCGACTGATCGCCGAGGCCATCCGGGCCTGCATCTCGAGGAAGGACTCCCCTCGGGGGAACCGGAACCCGCTGGGCGATCGCTGGACCTGGGTCCACTCCGGCTTCTTGGCCAGCGCCGCCAGCCGGGACCCGGTCCACTCGCCGAAGTCACACTCGAGGAGGCCGCGGTCGGAGCGGACCCGGAGGCCGAGGCGCCTGGCGATCGGCCGCGCCGTCTCGGCGGTCCGCTCCAGCGGCGAGGCGTAGACCGCCACGGGTGGCCGCCCGCCGGAATCGGCCAGCGCGACGATCCGCTGGGCGGCCGCCTCGGCCTGGGCCCGGCCTTCGTCGGACAGGTGCAGGCCGGATGAGCGGCCGGGGAGCACCTTGCCGGTGGTCGGGGTCCTGCCGTGACGGACCAGGAGGATCACCGTGGGTCGAAGAGGGGTGTTCCGTCGGCTGGCCACGCCCGTTCACCGTACTCTGTCCCGACGCCGGTCCGACCGCCCGGGTCCCGGTGGGGAAGGTCAGTGGGCGGCACCGGCCATGGGTTGGCCAGCGGGCTCGGCCCCGGGTCCGGAGACGCTGGCCGTGGGCACGAGCGCGGCAGAGCCGGCATCGGAGTCCCCGCAGTCGGGCAGGACCGGGTCGTGGCTGTGGTCCTCGTGGGAGAGCCTGGACGGCCACCAGTTCCATCGGCCCAGCAGCACCACCACCGAGGGGACCAGCAGTGTGCGCACGAAGAAGGTGTCGAGAAGGATGCCGGCGGCCAGTCCGAGGCCGATCTCCTTCACCTGCGTGTTGCCGGTGGCGGTCAGCACACCGAAGGTCCCGGCCAGAATGAGGCCGGCCGACGTCACGGTGGTGCCGGTGGCCTCCACGGCGCGCTTCACTGCCACCCGGATGGGGGCGTGGTGGGCCTCCTCGCGGATGCGGGTCATCACCAGGATGTTGTAGTCCTGACCCAGGGCCATGATGAAGACGAACATGAAGAAGGGCAGCACGAAGTTGATGCCGTCCTGGCCGCCGATGATCACGAAGACCAGCACCGCCAGCCCGAGGGAGGCCAGGTAGGAGAGTCCGACGCTGACTACCAGGTACAGGGGCGCGATGAGGCTGCGCAGGACGACGGCCAGTAGCAGGGCCAGTACGAGCATGACGATCGGGATGATCTTGACCAGGTCGTGCTCGGAGATGCCGCCGACGTCCGAAGCCACAGCGGCGTTTCCGGTGACTCCGCTGGCGGTTGCCCCGATCGACCGCCCGACCTGGGTGACCGCGGCGCGCACCGCCGGAATGGCATAGGCCGCCGCGGTACTGGTCGACGGACCGGCGCGCAGCATCGTCTGGTAGAGGATGGTGCGCCCGTCGGGACTGATGAACTGGGCCGAGGTCTGGTAGGCGCGGTAGGCGGCGGGCGAGATGGCGACACCGGGCGGTGGCGTGACCGGAAGCGTTGCCGCCGGACCGAGTTGGGACAACCGACCATGGGCCTCGGCCAGCCCCACCGGGGTCAGCATGACTCCGGTGGGGTTGAGTGCGCCTGTCACCCGCTCGAATACTCCGGACCGCTCGAGGCCCTGCTGGGCCTTGGCGAGGAGTTCGGGGTCGCTCCACACCGAGGCCGGCAGTCGGAACAACACGCCGGTCGGGTCGGCTCCGGTCGATGGATAGTTGGCGGTCAGGACCACCTGGCCCTTCCCCGAGTCCGAACTGGCGGGAGCCGGTTGGTCACCGAAACCGGTCGGCGAGTAAGCGAGCAACGACAGTGCCAGTCCACCGAAGATCACCAGGCCGATGACGAGTGTGAGCACGGGCCTCCCTACCACCTTGCCGGCAATTCGGCCCCACACCCCGCGCTTGGGATGCCCGACGGTTGGCATCCGGGGCCAGAACACGCTCCTTCCCAGTACCGCCAGCAAGGCCGGCAACAGCGTGAGGTTGGCCAGCAGCGCCACGGCGATACCGATGGCCAGGGCGGGCCCGAGCCCCTTGTAGAGCCCGAAGGTTGCGATCACCACCGTCACCAGTGCCCCGATCACCGTCAACCCCGAAAAGGTGATCGATTCCCCCACCTTGCACAGCGAGAAGGACACCGCATCGTCGACGTCCTTCCCTCGACGGAGCTCTTCGCGCACCCGGAAGATCAAGAAGAGCCCGTAGTCGGTGCCGGCCCCCAGCATGATCACGACCAAGAGGATGGGGGTGAGGTCCGAGACCTGCACGCCGATGTGGCTCGACGCGGCGATGATCGGGCCGGCCGCCACGAGGGCCACAGCCGAGGGCAGCAGGGCAACCAGGGGAGCCAGCAGCGCCCGGAAGGTGAGCAGCAGTAGGAGCACGATGAACAGCAACGACAGCAGCTCGACCAGCATCTGGGTCTGGCTGGTCTGGCTCTGCTGGTCGACCGACCGGGCCGCCGATCCGGTCAGGTGCATGACCAGACCCGAGGGCGACTCGGACGTCGTGAAGGTGGAGCGGAGCCCGTCCACCGCACGGGTGGCCACCTTGCCGCTGGAGGACGGCGGGACGTCCAACTCCACCAGCGCCTCGCGGGCCCGCCCGTTGGCCGACACCCCCTGATCCAGCACGGCGGTCACCCGGGGGACCGAGCGCATGGCTGCCTCGGCACGGTCGATGGCTGCGTTGTCGGCCGCGGTGAGCGAACCGCTGGAAGAGGCGGCGATGTAGGTGGCGTCCGCTTGGGTCTTCGATCGGAACGGGGCGGCCAGTTCATCGGCCTGGACGCTCGGCGCACTGGAGGGGAGGAACTGGGAGTTGCTGCTCTTTTCGACGCTGGACAGCGGGGGGAGGGCAACGCTGAGGACCACGGTGACGACGATCCATGCCGCGATGATCAGCCATCGGAAACGTACGGTGAACCGTCCCAGGGCGGCGAACAAGCGGCGTTCCTCCAGCAGTCGGTGGCCGGATCCCACGGTCGAGAGGCGCCGCCGGCTCCGGCGGTGCTCCTTGGCCCATGGGACCGCACCAGAGTGCCCGGCACCGGTCGGTGGGCGCGGCCTTTGCCCCTAGTGTACGCCCTGACCCCGATCCGGTTGAGGGCCGTTCGGCCCTAATTCGGTGATTCTTAGGCGATTCTCACGTGGCGGCCGGCAGGCGGCGTGGCATGGGCACGGCGGTCTCGGGCCACCGCCTGCGGCTGACCCGGGCGAGCCTGTGGAGGAGCTCGATGGCCCCCGGGTCGTCGTCGCCGGGCCGGGTCTCGACGGCCCCGTCGGCGATCATGCCATCGAGCAGCTGGCGCCCCTTGTCGGTGCGGACGATGGTGAGGGTCCACTCGTGGAAGGCACCGATGCCGCCGGTCGAGATGTCGGCGTGCTCGGCGGCGAAGTCCGGGCATGACGTGCACCCCTCCCTCGTCCAGGCGTGAGCCTCCTTGAGCGGGATCTCGTGGAACCCGCCGTCGCGCGTCCAGACCTGGAACACGCCCTTGATGTTCATCTTGGAGATGTCGGCCCGGGCGATCCCGTACTTGGCCTCGAAGAGCTCGGGGAAGATGGCGTCGTCGAACGTCTTGGAGCAGAGGAGGCCGATGGTCAGCGACAGCCGACGGGCGATCTTGCCCGCCTTGCGGGCAGCCATGACGGGCGGCGCCGAGGCCTGGCACCCCATGCCCACCAGGGCGATGCGCTCCGCCCCCGCCTCGATGGCCACCGGGTAGGCCAGCGGGTTGGCAGAGTAGGTGTAGCGGGAGCCGGCGGCGGCGAGCACCTCGGCCCGGGTGGTCGCCACCCCGGGCACCGCCTTCCAGGTGGATCCGTCACCTTCGAGGTTGGAGACCAGGGCCGCGTCGATCACGTCGTGCTCGAGTGCCCAGATGAGCAGGGCGGAGACCAGCCCACCGTCCTGGCCGGCCTGGTGAACCTCCGGATCGGTGGCCCTCACCAGGAGGATGTCCGACGAGACCCCGGCCACCTCCTCGGTGGTGCGCTCCCTCCCGAACAGGTGGGTGTCGATCTCCGGCTCCCACAGACGGAACCGCGGGCAGGCCCGGGTGCACATGGTGCACCCCTTGACCCCATGGGTGCAGCTGTCCGGCCCACCGTCGGCGTCGATGTGGAACGGCTTGTACCTGCCCCCGGTGTCGTCGTAGGAGAGGACATCGTACGGGCAGGCCACGACGCAGCCGGCGCAGCCCGTGCACAGCCCGGACGTGACCACTTCGGACAGGAGTTCGGCCCAGTGGGGCTTCTCGGGCGGCATGGCCACACCCTACCCAGGGGTGTCGGGGCGGCGTCGCACTGCGGCCCGGGGGCGAGGGGTTGGCTACCCTCGTCCGGTGCCCGAACTTCCCGAGGTCGAGTGCTACCGGCGCCTGGCGGAGGGCGCCCTCGGCCGGACCGTCGCCTCGGTGTCCGTCCCCGACCCCTGGTTCGTCAAGGGGGGCGCGACCGCCGGCACCCTGCGCCGAGCGCTGGTGGGCCACCGGTTCGAGGCGGCCCGGCGCATCGGGAAGCTGCTCCTGCTCGGCATCGACAGCGGGCCGACCCTCGGGATCCGCTTCGGGATGACCGGGACGTTGGTGGTCGACGGGGCCGACGGGGTGGGGCAGCTGCTCTATGTCCCGCGCCGGCGCCATCCGGGATGGGACAGGTGGTCGGTGCGGTTCGAGGACGGCGGCACCGTGGTGGTCCGGGATCCGAGGCGCCTGGGCGGGGTGTCGCTCGACCCGGACGCGTCGGGGCTGGGGCCGGACGCGGCCACCATCGACCCGGCCGCCCTGGCCGACGCAGTGCGCGGCTCCTCGGCGCCATTGAAGGCCCGCCTGCTCGACCAGGGGCGGGTGGCGGGCATCGGCAACCTGATCGCCGACGAGGTGCTGTGGCGGTCGGGCCTTTCTCCGCTGCGCCCGGCAGGATCGTTGTCCCCCAACGAGGTGCGCAGGTTGCAGCGGCACCTGGTCCACACCATCGACGACCTGATCGCGCGCGGTGGCTCGCACCGGGGCGACCTGATGGACGAGCGCCACGCGGGCGGCCACTGCCCCCGGGACGGCGGCGAACTGGTGCGGTCCACGGTCGGGGGCCGCACCACTTGGTGGTGCCCCGCCCACCAGGTGTGAGCCGGGGGACGCCCCTGGCCCCGTTACCCGCCCAGCTCCTCGAGGACCTTGGCGGCGTGGCCGTCGGCCTTCACGTGGTACCAGGGGCGCTGGACGGTGCCGTCGGCGGCGATGAGGAAGGTGGAGCGGATGACCCCGATCGACTTCTTGCCGTACAGGGTCTTCTCGCCCCAGGCGCCGAAGGCCTCCCCGACCGAG
>DAIMIK010000042.1:0-18915 GCA_036722795.1 Acidimicrobiales bacterium
CAGGTGGTCGGAACTGTGGTGGCCGGGAATCCGTTACCGGCAAGGTCAGGCCCGATGACCACGACGATGTCAAGGCCAGTGGCGTTCGCGACCGGTACCGCGGCGGTCAGCGGTTGGACCGTCGTCATTGGCACCCCGAGATCGGAAGCGACCAGCGCGGCCGCCGGTTGCTGCGACGGGGCGTAGTAGATCGTTGTCGTCGACGCCGCCGACGTAGTGTTCTGCGGAGCGGAGACATTCCATCCCTTTTGCTGGAGCTGCTGGGTGAAATGGCCGCCGGCGTTGGGTTCCTGAGTGCCGTTTGCCACGAGAACCTTCACACTTGAATGAGCGACGGTCGACGTGGTGGTTGATAACGGGTGTATGGAAGTGGTTGCTGTCGTGGAAGTCGATGCGGCCTTGAAGTGAGGACCGACCAGCGATCCAACAAATCCCGCGAGGGCGAGTGCCCCCAGGCACACAATGGCGATGCCGATACGTCTCCCCCAAGATGTCTGCCTGTACGCGTGGAGGGGACTCATGAGGCAGATCTTAGAGAACGCGACGTGGGACGCTCATTGTAGGAACGAAGAGGCAGAAAGTACTTCCGGACGGTCGTCACACTCCCGATCTGTTCTTGATCGGGATACGAAAAGATGTGGCAGATGCTCACAGGGGCGATGGCTGCCGGAATCAGGGTGATGAGTGCCAAAACGCCGGCGAGCAGCAGTCGTCCGGGGGCACCTCGCTCTAGGTGGCTGGTGTCTTTCGCAGGTGTAGGTGCTCGCGATCTGAGGCCCGATCGGTCAGAATTGGAGGGTAGCGATTCTCGACCGGGAGGGACCCATGACACTCGGTGTGGCCGATAGGCAGGGTGACCTGCTCGACGACGTGTCCAGGTTCTGTGACGAGGCGCTACCGGAGCGATCGATCTACTCCTTCTTGCGCCGTGAGCGGGACCAGCTGTTCCCCGACGAGGCATTCAGCGGCCTGTTCACTGACCGAGGACGTCGGTCAGTCCCGCCGTCGGTGGTCGCCGAGGCCCTCGGAAAGCTGGCTCAGGCGGACCTGGTCCCGATTCGTGCCGACAATCTGCGGACAAAGGCGGGCCAGGCAAAGCTCTGAACTGGACAAATGGCCGCCAGCCGACTACCTCGACCGGGTGGAGATGAAGTAGCCCGGCCGAGGGTGCCGTTCAGGCGGTCGGCTGTGGGGCCGCCCGGCCGTTGCCTGTCACATCTGCGTCCCCGGTGCCCGCGTCCTTCATGGCGCCGACCAGCACCTGGGCCGCACCCACCAGGCCGGCCGCCTCGTAGGGGACCACGACCTTCGCGTTGGGCGACGTGGCCACGGCCTGCAGGGCCCGGAGCTGCATGATGGCCAGCGTGTTGGGCTTGATGAGCGCCTCGTCGATGGCCCCGAGGGCGGCGGCCTCCCCCTCCCCCCGGAGTTGGGCGGCACGCTTCTCCCCGTCGGCCCGTAGCTCGAGTACCTGCTTCTGGGCCTCGGCGCCGAGGATGGATGCCTGCTTCTGGCCCTCCGCCTCGAGCACGGCGGCCTGCTTGCGCCCCTGGGCGCTGTTGATGGCGGACTGCTGCTCACCCTCGGACTTCAGGATGGCGGCGCGCTTGTGCTGCTCGGCCTCCTTCTGTTCCGACATGGCCTGGAGCACGTTGTTCGGCGGGGTGATGTCGAGGATCTCGATGCGGTTGAGGCGCACGCCCCACTTGAGGGTGGCCTCGGCCATGTGGTCCTGCATCTTGGAGTTGATGGTCTCCCGCTCCGACAGCGACTGGTCGAGGGTCAGCTCGCCGAAGACGGCCCGCAGGGCGGTGCGGGCCATCTGGTCGATGGCCAGGCCGAAGTCGTTGACCTCGAACAGCGCCAGCTTGACGTCGGTCACCTGGCAGAAGATGGTGGCGCTCACCCAGAGGGACACGTTGTCCTTGGTGATCACCGCCTGCTGGTCTCCCGTGCGGGGGAACTCGCGGACGTCCACTTTGTCCATCCGGTCGGCCAGCGGCATCAGGATGTGGAGGCCGGGCTGGTAGATGGTCCGGAACTCGCCGAATCGCTTCACCACCCCGACGCAGCCCTGCTGGACTACCTTGAGGCAGGACTTCAAGAAGACCACGATGAAGGCGAAGATGAAGAAGCCCACCACCGCCACCGCGATGGACATTGCCACTGTACCGATGATCATGATGACCACCTCCCGGTCCCCACTGTAGGCACCCGGCGGCGCCGGTGGTTCACCGCGCCCCGGTCAGCCCCGGTCAGGTCCTCCGGACGGAGGTCGGCCCGGGTCAGGACTCGCCGGTCGGGTAGACGACCAGGAGGCCGCGATCCACGTCGGCCACCACCACCGTGGTGCCCTTGGCGATGGTAGTTCCCGGGAACAGTGACACGGCGTACCACTCTTCGCCGCGGGTGAGCACGGCACCGGGCTGGTGCCGGTCGGTGACCTTCTTGGTGACCACCGCCGTCTCGCCGATCATGCCCGAGACACCGTTCAGCATCGCCGACTCCTGTTTCCGACCTCGACTACGAGTCCACATACGTGAGAGCGAACTTTCCCTCACCAGCACTATACGGCCTCGGCCCAACGCCACCCACCAGATCGTCACCCGCCGCAGGCCAACGGGGTCAGAGGAGCTGCACCCGGCCGTCGGGTGCCGGACGCGCGGCAGCACCACCGGCTCGGTTACCGTGGGCCATGGCCCCCAACTCGTCCTCGCCGACGCCCGTCGCGGCTCTGACCGCCCGCAGGACCTGGCGCACGGTCGAACCGCTCCACGCCATGATCTACTTCGTACCCGAGGCCTCCGGGTCGTACGCCCGCCTGGGCATCAGGCAGGAAGCCGGGTACTTCGCCTCCCGATCGGCCCCGATGGGAGCGGTCTCGGCCGAGACGGTCATCGCCACGTTCTTCAACTTCAGCCCCGACCTGGTCCAGGCCGTGATCCCCGACGTGTGGAGCACCGCCACCCCCGCGTCGGTGCTCGAGGCGCGGATCGAGGCCGCCGACGCCGCCCTGGCCAGGATGCTCGGTGAGGCGATCGGGTCACCCGAGATGGGACGCGCCGCCGAGCTGGCCCGCAGGGCCGGCGAACGCGCCTGCGAACGGTACGAGGGGCGCCCCCTGTTCGCCGGGCACGCTGGACTCGACTGGCCGGAGGCGCCCCACCTGGTGCTGTGGCACGCCCAGACCCTGCTGCGCGAGTTCAGGGGTGACGGGCACATCGCCCAACTGGTCATCCACGACATCGACCCCGTCGAGGCGTTGGTCATGCACGTCGCCTCCGGCGACGTCCCGGTGTCCTTCCTGCGCGACACCCGGGGCTGGTCGGACACCGAATGGGGCGCGGGCGTGAAGCGGATGGACGAGCGGGGCTGGGTGCACGCAGTGGAGGTCGGAAGCTCGCACGCAGCGTCGGGTCTCACCGAACAGGGGACCGCCGTCCGCCAGGAGATCGAGGATGCCACCGACCGGATGGCGATCCACCCCTACGAGGCCATCGGTGAGGACGGGTGCACCGAGCTCCGGGAGCTCGCCCGTCCCTTCAGCCGCGCCGTGGTGGATGCCGCCGGCTTGGGCCTCTGACGGCTCGGCCCAGCCGGCTTCATCCCGTCGTCGCCCGCTGGCCCGCTAGAGCGACCACAACCCGGCGACGGAATCGACGGACCTCCGTCCCTGTGCCCGGCCGGCCTCGGCTACCGGTGCTCTGACCGACGGGTCGAGGGGATCCGTGCCGAAGGCCTGAAGCGAGGCCATGTCCGGGGACACTACGAGCACCCGGCCGGTCGCGCCCAGGAGTTCCACCTGGCGGTCCAGCTCGGGGTCGGCCAGCGGAGCAAGGATCAGGGTCCGCTCGGAACCGGCGGCGAGGTCCGCGTTGCACGACGAGCAGATGCCGCCGTCGACGTAGCGTGCACCACCGATGGTGACCGGCGGCCAGATTCCGGGCACCGCGCAGCTCGCGGCCACGGCATCGACCAGGCCGACGCCGGAATCGGAGTCGAAGACGCTGCGCTCTCCGCTGGTGGCCTCCATGGCCACGATGGCGATGCGGCGTTCCGGCCAGACGTCCCCGGCAATCCGACCGGCGATGACGGATCTTCGGACGGACTCGGCCACCGTGTCGGCAGCCAGGGCCATCGCGCCGATCCGCCGGCGCTGTTCCGCCGGGTCCGGAACCGCCTCGTGGATCCGGATCATGGTCTCCCACAGCTCCGCGACGGACATGCCCGCGGAGCGCAGCTCCTTGTTCTGCTGCGCGGGGTCGACCAGGCGCGCGAACCAGTCCCCGAGGGGCAGGCCGCTGCCGAGTTGTGCCGCCACGGTTGCCCCCGCCGAGGTCCCGATGATGTAGTCGGCACCGGTGACGTCGAGGCCGGCGTCAGCCAGCCCGTGGAGCACGCCCGTCTCCCACGCGATGCCGGCCACACCGCCGCCACCGAGCACCAGGGCATGTCGTGCGGCCATCGGGGATTCCTTGCTGTCTGTGTGGTCGGGGGCCGTGTGGTCGGGGGCCGTGTGGTCGGGGGCCACCCTACAACCGCGTCCGAGCCGGCCCCCAACCGACGTGGCGGGTGGGTGGCAGGCGAGCACCGACGGGGTAACGTTCGCTCTTTGCGGTGTGCGACAGGGAGGGATCATGCCCGTGCTTACCCGTGATGGTGACGTCTACCTGCTCAACCTCGGCGATGGCGAAAACCGCTTCACACCGGAGTGGATGGCGGGAGTCTCCGCGGCCATCGACGAGGTCGAGCACGCCGAAGGCCCGAGAGCACTCGTGACCACGGCCTCCGGCAAGATCTGGTCCAACGGCCTCGACCTCGACGCGCTGCTGGCCAACCCGAGCGGGGCAGGCGCGTACCTCGCGGCCGTGCAGAGCCTGTTCAGCCGGCTGTTGACGCTTCCGGCACCCTCGATCGCCGCCCTTCAGGGCCATACGTTCGCCGCAGGGGCAATGCTCGCATTGGCGCACGACACTCGACTGATGCGAGCCGACCGCGGGTTCTTCTGCCTGCCCGAGATCGACCTCGGCATCCCGTTCACCCAGGGCATGGCCGCGCTCATCCAGGCGCGCCTCCCCCACCAGACGGCGCACGACGCCATGATCACCGGAAGGCGCTACGGCGGACACGAGGCCCTCGCGGCGGGGATCGTGTCGGCCGCGCCCCCGGACCACGAGCTGCTCTCGGCGTCCGTGGCGGCTGCGCGTGGGCTCGCCCCCAAGGCCGGTGCCACACTGCGGGCCATTCGGTGCGAGATGTACAAGCGGCCACTGGAGCTCCTCCGCCAGGACGTCGACACCTTGGGCACCGGCGCCATCGGCACCGACTGACTGCCATCGGCACCGACTGACCGCTCCCGGCGTCGCCGGCCCGCCCTGGCGCGCGCAGCACCGCACGGCCCGGACGAATGTGCCGTCCAGGGAACCGGTCGGTACTGTGGGCCGGTGCAGATCACCTTCACCGGCTCTCCGCGCTCCTCGATCGGCGTCGAGTGGGAGCTCGAGCTGGTCGACCGCCAAACCGGTGAGTTGCGGTCCGGTGCCACCGAGATACTCGGCCTGCTCGCCCGTCGCCTCGGCACAGACCACCCGAAGGCCAAGCACGAGCTGCTGGAATCGTGCGTGGAGGTGATCACGGGCGTCTGTGGCACCGTGAGCGAGGCCCTTGCCGACCTGGACGGGACCGTCCGGGAGGTACGCGAGGCGGCGGACACCCTCGGCCTGGAGCTGATGTGCTCAGGGTCCCACCCGACCACCGACTGGGCGACGCAGCAGATCAGCCCGAATCCGCGCTACCAGCGACTGATCGATCAGATGCAGTGGATGGCCCGGCAGATGCAGATCTTCGGAGTGCACGTGCACGTCGGCGTGCAATCGGGGAAGAAGGCCGTGTCGATCGTCAATGGCCTGACCGCCTACATGCCACACCTCCTGGCCCTGTCGGCGTCCTCCCCCTACTGGGTCGGCACCGACACCGGGCTCGCCTCCTACCGCTCCAAGGTGTTCGAGGGGCTTCCGACCGCCGGGCCCCCCTACCAGCTGTCGGGATGGCCGCAGTTCGAGGACTTCATGGAGACGCTCATCGCAGCCGGCACCATCTCGTCGATCCGGGAGGTCTGGTGGGACATCCGGCCGCATCCCGACTTCGGCACGGTCGAACTGCGCATCTTCGACGGTCTCCCCACACTGCTCGAGGTGGGGGTGGCGGCAGCACTGAGCCAGTGCCTGGTGGAGATGCTCAGCAGGCAGCTCGACTGCGGCCACACCTTGCCGGTCCCACACGACTGGATCGTCCGGGAGAACAAGTGGCGGGCAGCGCGCTACGGCCTCGACACGGACATCATCGTCGACGAGCACGGGAACACCCGACCCCTCCGGGAGTCCGTTCTCGAACTGGTCCACGAGCTCGGACCGGTGGCCGATCGGCTCGGTTGCAGCGCCCAGCTGGCCGGGGCCCACGAAGTGCTGGCGCGCGGCCCGAGCTACGCACGGCAGCGCCGGGTGGCCGAGAGGCACGGCGGTGACCTGCGGGCCGTGGTGCGCTCCCTGATCGAGGAGATGCGGACCGGCCGGCCGGAAGGCGTCGGATGAGCGAGGTCGACCACAGGTCCTCCGGGGTGGAGCCCGAATGGGTCGGACGTGCCCTCGGGGGCGTGGTGGAGGCGATGGTCGCGCTCCGTCGGGACATCCACGCCCACCCCGAGCTGGCGTGGCAGGAGGTCCGCACGTCGGCGCTGGTCGCGGACGAGCTGGCGCGGGCCGGCCTGGCTCCCTCGAGGCTCCCGGCGGGGACGGGCGTCGTGTGCGACGTGGTGGGGAGAGCCGACGGCCCCCTGGTGGCACTGCGGGCCGACCTCGACGCCCTGCCGATCGACGATGAGAAGCCCGTCCCCTACCGCTCGACCACGCCGGGCGTGGCGCACGCCTGCGGCCACGACGTGCATACCGCCGTGGTGCTCGGGGCCGGTCTCGGTCTCGCCCGGCTGGCGGCCGCCGGCGAGCTCCCCGGCCGGGTCCGGCTGGTGTTCCAGCCTGCCGAGGAGGTCCTCCCCGGAGGGGCCCTGTCGTTCCTGGAGTCCGGTGCCCTCGAGGGCGTGTCGCGGGTGTTCGCCCTCCACTGCGATCCCCGGGTCGACGCCGGATCGGTGGCCGTCCGGACCGGCCCGATCACCGGTGCGACCGATTCGGTGACGGTCCGCCTGTCCGGGCCCGGTGGGCACACCGCACGGCCACAGCTGACCGTGGACCTGGTCTCGGCCCTGGCCGACGTGTTGGCACGGACCCCGGCCCTCCTGTCGCGACGGGTGGATCCCCGTGCTGGCCTCTCCCTGGTCTGGGGCAGGGTGGCGGCAGGGTCGGCGACCAACGTCATCCCCGAGCACGGCGAGGCGTCGGGCAGCGTGCGCTCGCTCGATCCGGCGGCGTGGGAGACGGCAGCCGACCTGGTCCCCGAGTTGATCCGGGAGATTGCCATGCCGTACCGGGCCCGTGTGGAGGTGGACTACGTGCGTGGTGTCCCCCCGGCCGTGAACGACGCGGAGGCGACCGTGGCGTTCCGCTCGGCCGTCGCCTCCCTGCTCGGCCCGGCCGCGGTGCACGAGGCGGAACAAAGCATGGGTGGCGAGGACTTTGCCTGGTTCCTCGCACGGGTGCCCGGCGTGCTGGGCCGGCTCGGCGTGCGGCACCCCGGGGCGCTCGAGGCACCCGATCTCCACCGCGGGGACTTCGACGTGGACGAGTCGGCGATCGCCTGCGGCATCCGTGTCCTGCTGGCCGCGGCCCTCGGTGCACTGGGATCCCCGGCACCGGCCGACCAGGCGGGACGCGGGTAGCCGCTCCCGGACCCGGCCGGGACCGGCTCTCAGCCTCCGGCGTCCATCACCAGGTCGGCGAGCAACGACTCGCCGCCGGGGATCGTCACCACCCGGTACCCACTGCGGACGGCCAACCACTCACGGTTGCGCCGATGGATGTCGTGGTAGCCGTCGAACCGGTCGAGGATCACCACGACCGGGATCCCCGGCTCGGGTCCGGTGGCCGTGGCCAGGGCGTCCATCGACAGGCGGACGCTGTTGATCGTCCCGAGGCCGGCGTCGGCCACCAACACCACCACGTCGGGTCGCAGGGCGGCCACGAAGTCGGTGGTGTCGCCGTCTCCTGCCTGTGGCGAGCGCACGCCCCCGGCCATCTCGACCACGCCGACGTGGACCGGGACGGACGGCCACACCATCTCGCCGACCAGATCGCCCACCGTGAACGGCGGCAGGCCCAGGGCCTCGGCCGCCATCGGAGGGGCCATGGCCCGGTGGTAGGAGCGGAACGAGTGGCACACCGTGCCGGGGTGCTCGCCCGAGGCCGCCCCCAGCACCTCGGCGTCGGTGGCGCCACCCAGCCGCCCACCCTCGCTGTCGATGTCGAACGACTGGGCAGGCTTGCGGGCCGCCACGGTGAGGTCCCGCCCGCGCAGCTCCCGCAGCAGCCGGTCGCACACCCACGTCTTGCCGACCTCGGTCCCGGTGCCGCACACCAGTGCGATCCGCTCAGGGCGCACTGCCGGCGCCCATCCGTTTTGACGATCCCGTCGCCGCTTCCGGTGTGGCCGGTGGCACCGGGCGGCCACCCGTGGTGCTCCCCGGCACGGTCGGACCGAGCCCGAGCCCTTCCAGGCTCTGGAGCAGCCCGTCGACCTGCCGGTCGGTGTGGATCGACGAAAGCGTGATCCGGAGCCGGGACGTGCCCGCCGGCACCGTCGGGGGCCGGATCGCCGGAACCCACAGCCCCTGGGCCAACAGCCCGGCAGAGGCGGCGACAGCGTCTGCCTCGTCCCCGATGACCAACGGGATGATCGGCGAACCGTGGCCGCCCGTACCGACAGCCGCCGCCACCCGCTCGACGAGGCCGGCCAGGCGACTGCGGAGGGCATCGCCCTCCGCTGAGCGCACGATGCCGAGGGCGGCCAGGGCTGCGGCACTGTCCGCCGGCGTGGGTGCGGTGGTGAAGATGTAGGGGCGTGCCCGGTTCACCAGCAGCTCGATGAAGCGGCGCGGGCCGGCGACGAAGCCGCCCAGGGATCCGAGTGTCTTGGACAGCGTGCCCAGCCGCAGGATGTCCACTGGGGGTCGACCCTTAGGCCTCCGGCCCGCCCCCACCACCCTCTCGGGCAGCTCGGGACCGAGCACCGCATGGGCCTCATCGAGCACCAACAGCGCCCGGTGCCGCCCGGCCATGTCCACCAGTCCCTCGATGTCGACCGAGTCCCCGTCCATCGAGAACACGGTGTCCGACACGATGATCGGCCGCGCCGCCGACCGGGCCAGCGCCGCGTCGAGGCTGCCCAGGTCGCCGTGCGGATACACGGTGACACCCGAACGCGAGAGCCGGCACCCGTCGATGATCGACGCATGGTTCAACTCGTCGGAGAAGACCTTGGCCCCCTCCGCTGCGAACACCGAGAGCACCGAGAGGTTGGCGGCGAAGCCGGTTGGGAACACCACGGCCTGCTCACACCGCTTCCATGCCGCGAGCTCGGACTCGAGGGCAACGTGCACCGGGCGGGTTCCGGTCACCAGGCGCGAGGCGCCCGAACCCGAGCCCCAGCGGTCCAACGCCTCGTGGGCGGCGGCCACCACGGCCGGGTGCGAAGCGAGGCCCAGGTAGTCGTTGGAGGCGAAGCTGACGACCGGCTCCGATTGCCCCGCCCCGCCGCCGGTTGCCGTCACACCCCCGAGGAGGCCGGAGGGGCCCAGGGCGTCGAAGGTGCGCGGCGCACGCCACTGCCCGGACGCCTCCACCTCGCCGCACGCCTGCTCCACCCACTCGGACCAGCGAGACTCCGCCGCCCCATCCGGGTCGGGACCGCCGTGGCCGTCCGAGATGCGTGCGCCGCTCAACCGTGGTCCTCGGCCCACACGGCCCCGATCGACCGAGCCAGCACGTCGGTCACTCGGTCGACCTCGTCCACGGTGGTGGTCAGCGGCGGCATCACCACCACCACGTCGCCGAGGGGGCGGAGGAGCACCCCCCGCCCGACGGCACCGGCGCACACTCGGCGGCCCCAGCGCACCGAGCCCGGTGGCGGCTCCATCTCGACCCCCACCATCAGCCCCCGCTGGCGGATCTCCCCCACCCCGGGCAGTCCCTGCACGGTGTCGGCCAGACGCGCCGTGAGGTGCTCGGCCACCACGGTGACGTTGTCCAACACCTGCCACTCGTCGATCAGTCGGAGGTGGCGGAGGGCCACCGCGCAGGCAAGTGCGTTCCCCCCGTAGGAGTGGCCGTGGTAGAAGGTCGACTCGCCGAGATCGGCGCCGTTGAACGCCTCGAAGACCCGGCCGGAGGCCACGGTGACCGAGAGCGGCAGGTAGCCACCGGTGATTCCCTTGCCCAGGCACAGGAGGTCCGGGCGGAACTCCGGGCCGGCCCACTCGGAGGCGAACAGCCTGCCCGTGCGCCCGAACCCGGTGGCCACCTCGTCGCAGATCAGCAGGGCGCCGTGGGCGCGGCAGGCCTCGCCGACCGAGGCCAGGTCGGCCGGATCGGCCACCTGGATCCCCGATGCCCCTTGCACCAGCGGCTCGATCACCACGGCGGCCAGCGTGTCGGCATGGGCCTCGATACAGCCGATCATCTTGGCCGCCCAGTCCGGCGAGGCATAGCCGGGCGTGCGGATCACCGGGAACCGCAGGGGGTCGAAGATGGAGGCGCCGAACCCCCCGTCACCGAGGGAGAGGGCGCCCACGGTATCGCCGTGATAGGCGTCGCCGAGGGCGAGGAACCGGTTGTGGCCGGGCTCGCCGCGATTGACCCAGTACTGGAAGGCCACCTTCAACGCCTGCTCGACGGCCACGGCACCATCGGATCCGAACAGCACGTGCGGATCCTGCACCGGCACCACGGCGGCGAGCGCCTCGGCGAACTCGACCGCGGCCCGGCTGCCGTTCCCCAGCAGCGTCGCATGGGCCACCCGGCCCAGCTGATCAATGATCGCAGCGTCGAGCTCGGGGACGTGGTGGCCGAGGGTGTTCACCCACAGCGAGGAGACGCCGTCGAAGTACCGGTTCCCGTGGACGTCGATCAGCTCCCGGCCCTCGGCACGGTCCACCGTCACCGGGGCGTTGCCGGAGTAGGCGGACATCTGGGTGAAACCGTGCCAGACCACGGCAGCGTCACGTGCCACCCACGGGTCGGCCGCGGGGGCGGCGGGCATGGTGCTGGCCATCCGGTGAGTCTTGCCGACGGGGAAGAGCCCGGTCGAACCGGGGGCCGGCACGGGGCCCCACCCCCGGGCGGAGGACCGACCCTGTGCCGGTAGGATCCGCCCATGGATCGCATCGGCGTGGTCGACACCATGTTCGCTCGCTACGACATGGGAGCGGAGGCAGTCGACGAGCTGGAGGCGTGCCCCGGCTTCGGCACCACCTTCGAGGTGGTGTGCCGGACCGTCCCCGGCTTCAAGGACCTGGGTGTGGCCTGCAAGCGGCTCATCGAGCAGGAGGGCTGCCTCATCGTGGTGGCGCTCGGGATGCCCGGCAAGGCCGGCATCGACCAGGTCTGCGCCCACGAGGCCTCCCAGGGGATCATGCAGGCCCAGCTGATGACCTCCACCCACATCCTCGAGGTCTTCGTCCACGAGAACGAAGAGGAGGATCCCGAGAAGCTGGCCGTGGTCTGCGTCAACCGGGCGCGCCAGCACGCCCTGAACGCCTACTGGATGCTCTACGAGCCCGAGCAGCTCACCCGGAATGCCGGGCGGGGAATCCGCCAGGGGTACGAGGACGCCGGCCCCCTGGTGGGCTGACCGGGGCCCCTCGCCGATCGAGGCAACGAGGTCCCTCCGGGTCAGGCCGGCGGGTCGTGGGGCAGGCCCAGCGTGCGCTCCGCGATGATGTTCCGCTGCACCTCGGACGTCCCGCCCCCGATGGTCAACGCCGGGGCGAAGAGGAACCCGTAGCTCCAGAGCGCGTCGGGCCACGGGGAGCCCTCGGCGCCGGACCCGTCCGCCGACCGCGGGCCGGCCGGTCCCGACTCGGCCAGCATGCCCCTGGCACCGGCCAGATCGCGGGCCAGGGCCATCACGTGCTGCCCGTGCTCGTCGGCCAGTGCCTTGCGCACCGATGCCTCGGGGCCCGGCTCGAGGCCCGACACCGCCGCCGACACGGTGCGCAGGCGCAGCAACCGAAGTATCTCGCCTTCCGTCCACACCCGGGCCAGTCGCTGGCGCACCAGCGGGTCGGTGGCCGCTCCCCCGCGTCGCACGGCGTCGACCAGGTCGTCGGCGGTCGGCCCCATGCCCCACAACGCGCCGGCCCCCGAGAGGGACACACGCTCGTTGCCCAGGGTCACCTTGGCCAGCGACCACCCTTCCCCGGGGGCGCCGACCATGGTGGCCGCCGGCAGGCGCACCTCGTCGAGGAAGACCTCGTTGAAGGTGTGGGCACCGGTCATGTCGACGAGCGGACGGACGGTCACCCCCTGGGCGTCCATCGGGCAGATGAAGTAGGAGATCCCCCGGTGCTTCGATGCCTCCGGGTCGGTCCGGGCCAGCAGGATCCCGTACTGGGCGGTGTGGGCATAGGAGGTCCAGACCTTCTGGCCGCGCACGATCCACTCGTCCCCGTCGAGCTCGGCCCGGGTGCTCAGCGAGGCCAGGTCGGAACCGGCGCCGGGCTCGCTGAACAGCTGGCACCAGATCTCCTGGCCGGCCAGCAGGGGGGGCAGGTAGCGCTCCTTCTGCTCGGGGGTCCCGGCGAAGAGGATGGTGGGGCCCGCCCACCCGATCCCGATGGCGTTCTCGGGCCGGTGCACACCGGCCCGTCTGAGCTCGTCGTCCACGATCAGCTGGAACGTGGCGTCGGCGCCCAGTCCCCAGGGCTCGGGCCAGTGGGGGGCGACCAGGCCCCGCTCGGCCAGCTCCCGACCGGTCGGGGCCGGATGGGCGCCGAACCACTCGCGGAGCGCGGTGCGGCGGGGGTCGTCGTCGGCCGGCAGTGCAAAGTCCATGCCTGCCAGCGTAGGCTGCACTCTTCCGGGCGTCCTGCCCGGTGGCCGAGCCCCGCGGGGCCGGGCACCGCCAGGACAACCGGTCGGGGCGGGAGCGGCGTGTCGCCCACGAAGGAGAGTGCCAGGACGGCGGCCGGGGCACCCGGCGCCGTACCCGGGGGATGAGGAGCCGAACGTGAGTAAGTGGAATTACGCAGACGTCTGGGAGGTCGTGGCCGATGAGCTGCCCGCTGCCCCGGCCCTGACCCGGGGGAGCCACACCCTGACCTGGCGCGAGCTCGACCACCGGGCCGACAACGTGGCCCGCTGGCTGCTCGCCGCCCACGTTGCCCACCAGGACAAGGTGGCGCTGTACCTCTACAACTGCTCCGAGTACCTAGAGGCCTCCTTCGCCTGCTTCAAGATCGGCCTCGTCCCCATCAACACCAACTACCGGTACGCCGACGACGAGTTGGTCTACCTGTGGGAGAACGCCGACACCGTGGCCGTGGTCTTCCACGGGGTCTTCGTGGAGCGGATCGAGGGGATC
Source organism: Acidimicrobiales bacterium (assembly GCA_036722795.1). Lineage (GTDB taxonomy): Bacteria > Actinomycetota > Acidimicrobiia > Acidimicrobiales > RAAP-2 > Bog-756. The sequence continues at coordinate 13,528 of DAIMIK010000042.1, forward strand.
CGCGACCGGCTGCCGGGGATCACGAGCTGGCTGTGGGTCGACGACGGGACCGCCTCCTGCCCGCCCTGGGCAGTGCCCTACGAGGAAGCGGCGGAGACCACCGGCTTCTTCCACGAGCCCGAGGGGCCGGAACGGGTCCGGGCCCCTTGGGGCCGGGGGCCCGACGACCTCTTCATGCTGTACACCGGCGGGACCACCGGGATGCCGAAGGGCGTCATGTGGCGCCAGGACGACCTCTTCACCCGCGTCAACGGAGGTGGGTTCCGCCGCTACCCGGAGGACGGAGGGCTGGACGGCGTCCGCTCCGAGCTGGCGAACAGCGGCCAGGGGATGACCCTGTTGCCGGCCTGCCCCCTCATGCACGGGACGGGCGGCTTCACCGCCATGGAGTGCCTGAGCGAAGGCGGCCGGGTGGTCACCCTGCCATCGCGGCAGTTCGACCCGGTCGAGCTGCTCGACACGGTGCACCGCGAGAAGGTGAACGGCCTGATCATCGTCGGTGACGCCTTCGCCAAGCCGATCCTGGCCGCTCTCGACGCCCACCCCGGCCGCTGGGACCTGACCAGCCTGGTGGGGATCATCTCGTCCGGCGTCATGTGGAGCGAGGAGACCAAGCAGGGCCTGTTGGGCCACCACGCCGGCATGCTGCTGGTGGACGCCTTCTCGTCCTCGGAGGCCATCGGGATGGGCACTTCGGTCTCCTCGGGGACATCGGCGGCGCAGACAGCACAGTTCACGCTGGGTCCCGACGTCCGCGTCATCGACGCCGACGGCCAGGACATCGAGTCCGGATCCGGACGGATCGGGGTCCTGGCCCTCGGCGGGCGCATCCCCATCGGCTACTACAAGGACGAGCAGAAGACCGCCGCCACCTTCCGCACCATCGCAGGGGCCCGCTACTCGGTGCCCGGCGACTACGCGGAGGTGCGGGAGGACGGCTCCATCAAGCTCTTGGGCCGCGGCTCGGTCTGCATCAACACCGGCGGCGAGAAGGTCTACCCCGAGGAGGTCGAAGAGGTGGTGAAGACCCTGGACGGGGTCGTCGATGCCGTGGTGGTGGGGATCCCCAACGAGCGCTTCGGCGAGGAGATAGTGGCCATCGTCGAGCTGCGGGCCGGCCAGGCGCCCGATTCGGTCGCGCCCGAGGCGGTCATCGACCACGTCAAGTCAAAGCTCGCCGGGTACAAGGCACCCCGCCAGGTCCGCTTCGTGGACACCATCGGCCGCTCGCCGTCGGGGAAGGTCGACTACGCCCGGCACCGCGCCGAGACGGCAGAGTGGCTCGGGGTCGAACTCGGCTGAACCGGGGTCGCCCCAGGCAGTCAGCCCTTGTTGGCTCCATGCGAGCGCACGAAGTCGTTCACTGCGTAGTAGGTGTCGATCGATTCTCCGGCATCGCCCCAGAAGCCCTCGAGGATGTCGTAGGCCATGGTCCCCCGGGAGATGTAGTAGTTGTTCACGTCCGTGATCTCGAGTTCCCCGCGGCCTGACGGCACCAGGGTGGGGATGACCTCGAACACATGGGAGTCGTAGCAGTAGATGCCGGTGACGCCGAACTTGGAGGGCGGGTGCTCGGGCTTCTCGACGATGCCGATCACCCGCTGGTCCTCGTCGAAGGCGGGCACGCCGAGGTGGCGGAGGTGCTCGTCCTCCTCCACCCGGGTGAGCAGGATCCGGGCACCCCGGGGATCCGCCCGGAAGGCATCGACCATCGGCTTGATCGAGCGCTCGACGATGTTGTCTGCCAGCATCACCAGCACCGGCTCCCCGTCGACGAACCTGGCCGCCAACCCCAGGGCCTCGGCGATCCCACCGGGCTTCTCCTGGTACCCGTAGCTGAGGCGGTCGATCCCGAACTCGTGGCCGTTGCCCAGCAGGCGCAGGAACTCGCCGGCGTGGGTGCCACCGGTGACCAGCATGATCTCGGTGATGCCGGCATCGACCAGTGCTTCGATGCACCAGTTGATCATGGGCCGGTCGAAGATCGGCAACAGGTGCTTGTTGGTGATCCGGGTAAGCGGATGCAGTCGTGAGCCGGTCCCGCCGGCGAGGATGACGCCCTTCACCCGGCGCAGCCTAGACCCAGCGGTGCCCCGGGCGTCCGGTACCCGCTCACCCGTCCACCGGTGCCCGGTACGCCTGGCGGGGACCGTGGGCCCGCTCGGAGCCCTCGGATCAGCGGGACGTTCCCCGGGACACCTCGGCCAGGACGGCATCGGCCAAGCGGGGCCAGGCCCGTGCCGACCACAGCCCAAACGGGCGGTCGGTGAGGCCGCCGCAGAGCACGCCGGCCACCGGGTCCACCCAGAGGAAGGAGCCGGTCCGGCCGAAATGCCCGAACGTCTCCGGTGCGTTGGTGGTGCCGGTCCAGTGCGGCTGTTTCCGTCCGCGGATCTCCACGCCGAGCCCCCAGTCATCGTCATCGAACTGCTGGAAGCCCGGGAGCACGCCGCCCAGGCCCGGGAACTGGACCGATGTCGCCTGCCGGTGGGTTTCGGCACTGATGAGCGTGGGAGCAGCTAGTTCGCGCCCCAGCGCCAGCAGGTCCGACAGCGGGCCCGACAGGCCGGCGGCGGCGGCCAGCGCGTCCGACTCGAGGGTGGTGCCCACCATGCCCAACGGCTCGAGCACCCCCTGGGAGAGGTAGTCGCCGAACGCCATTCCGGACCGCTCCTCGAGGAGGTCGGCCAGCACCAGGTAGCCGGCGTTGGAGTAGATCCGGCCGGTCCCCGGTGGGGCGACGGGCGGACCGGGGTCGAGGCCGAGGCCGGACGCGTGGGCCAGCAGGTGGCGAACCGTGGACCCGGGTGGGCCGGCCGGGTCGTCCAGTGAGAGTGTGCCCTCCTCGGAGGCGACCAACACGGCGAACGCGGTGGCCGGCTTGGTCACCGAGGCCCAGCGGAATCGCTCGTGGTGCGGTCCGATGGTCCCCACGACCACCCACTGCGCCCCGTCCGGGCCCGGAGCCGTGCGGTCGATGGCCATCACGCCGACCGCAGCCCGGTCCACCGGCCAATCGGAAACCATCTCCAAGGCGTCCATCCCTGCACCACAGTAGAGGAACGCGCCCGGCCCACCGCGTGGCTACCGTCAGTCGCCGCAGGGGCGAATCACCGCAGGGGTCAGGGTGTGCGGATTCCGGGGGGCCGAGCGCGGCGAGCCTCACCCCCGGCGCCTTCTACCGGGTTCCGTCCCCGCTCCTCCCGGCACCGCCGGGCTCGAACATCCGGACCATGGTCATCTCCCTGCACGGCGCCGTGCCGGAGCCACCGCCTACCGGATCCTCCACCACTCCGCGTCGATCATCGGCGCCGACAATCCCGTGTCCGGGACGGTGGTGGTGGTACCCGGCGGCGCTCCCCTCTGGTGGGTTCCCCATCGTGAGCTGGGCGCATGGGACGACGGGGGTGGCCGGGTCGACCTGGCCATGCGTGACGCGTCGGTGATCACCGACGCGTGCAGCGCCGAGGTGGGGGCCGACTGCAACTCCGTCCCCACCGGCCGGCTGTTCCGGCCGGGCTGGAGCCGGGATGCGTCGCCCCGTGCCGTCATCGGTGGGAACCAGCCCGGATCGGCGCCGACATCGGCACCTCTTCTGGTCGTGCAGGGCACCGGGGATCCGCTGATCCCCTACCTGGCGACCACCGACTTCGTGGACCGGCAACCCTGCAGAGCGGACGGGGACACCGTCGAGCACGTGCCGGTCCCCGGGCAGGCCACAGCAGCGGGCTCGTTGCTGCCGCACCGCTGATCGTGCGGTGGATCTCCGGGCGCCTCGACGACCAGCCCGAGACGACCTCCTGTGGTCGGGGTCGGGACCGCCGGCGCGAAGCCCGGGCCCGGGTGGGCGGTCAGACGTCGAGGAAGCGCCGCACGGCGAAGGCCGAGCCCACCACGCCCACGCCGACACCGACCAATACCACGAGCACGCACGTGCCGGCCACTTCCCATCCACCCAGCGACATCTGGGCGATGATGTTCCCCTGATTGGCCGCCGTCTTGGGGGTGTCCAGCCCGATGCCCCAGTAGAGGGCGAGGACCACCAGCACCGCCACTCCGGCCCCCAACATCCCCTGTATCAGGCCCTCGGCCATGAACGGCAGGCGGATGAACCAGTTGGTGGCGCCGACCAGCTTCATCACCGAGACCTCACGTCGGCGGGCGAAGATGGCCATGCGGATGGTGTTGAGGATGAGCACCGACGCCGACAGCAGCAGTATCACCGCCACCGACAGGAACACCCACTGCAGTATCCGGATCACGCTCTGCATCGTCTTGATCTGCTGGCTGGGGTACTTGACGTCGAACACGCCCGGCTTGCCGATGAACTCCTGGTAGACCGCGGTCGCCTGGGAGGGGTCGTTGAGGACGCACCGGTACGACGACGGGTAGTCCGACAGGCCGGTGGCTGCGAACTCGTCCGCCGGCTCGATGGTCTTGGCCTCGTTGTAGTCGTAGACCTGGCTGCGGAAGACGCACGTCTTTACGTAGGGGGACTGGCTCAGCTGGGTCCCCATGGACTTGGTGAGCGAGACCGGTGCGTTGGGCTTCACGAACACGATCGTCTGCACCCCGTCCTGCCACCGCACGGTGGCCTTGGACGCACCCTGCTTGAGCAGCAGCGCCGATCCCACCAGGGCAAGTGACACGGCGACCGTGAGGATGGCGGCCGCGGTCATCAGGCGGTTGCGCCACAGGTTGGTGACCGCCTCCCGCGAGACGTAGCCGGCGGAGACGGGCATCAGGCGCGGGCGGCGAAGCCGTCGGGGAGCTCGTCGGCCGGGACCCCGGCCGATCCGTTCCCCAGGGGCAGTCCGGTTGGTGTACCCGCCCCGGCCGCGGCAGTCGCGCTTTCGATGCCGTAGACACCGTGAGCCTGGTCCCGCACGAGTAGGCCCCGGTCCAACTCGATGACCCGTCGCCGCATCTGGTCGACCATGCCCGCGTCGTGGGTGGCGATGATCACCGTGGTGCCGGTGCGGTTGATCCGATCGAGCAGCCGCATGATCCCGAGGCTGGTGGTCGGGTCTAGGTTGCCCGTGGGCTCGTCGGCCAGCAGGATCAACGGGCGGTTGACGAAGGCCCGGGCCACCGCCACGCGTTGCTGCTCGCCGCCGGAGAGCTCGTGGGGGAGGTTGTTGCGCTTCTTGGCCAGTCCGACCAGATCGAGCACCTGGGGGACCTGCGAGGCGATCACATGCTTGGGCCGGCCGATGACCTCCAGTGCGAAGGCCACGTTTTCGAACACGGTCTTGTTGGGCAGGAGGCGGAAGTCCTGGAACACGCAGCCGATGTTGCGGCGCAGGTAGGGGATCCGCCACTTGGCCAGATGCCCGATCTCCTTGCCGGCCTCCCAGATCCGCCCCGAGTCGGGCATCTCCTCGCGCA
>DAIMIK010000043.1:0-18421 GCA_036722795.1 Acidimicrobiales bacterium
CCTGCCGCGACGCCCGGAAGTTCATGACCGACCACGGGCTGGTGACCAATCCCCCCGACGAGCACTGCCACGTCGTGCCGGCTCCCGCGGCGCTCCGGGCCACCCTGGCCGTCGCCTGCTACCTCCCGCCGCCCATGTTCCAGCCGTCCAAGGACGGCTACTTCTTCGTGCCCTATCCGGTCGACGGCGGCGACGCCGACGAGGTCGCCGGCCTCCTCGAGAGCAACGCCGCCTACTCCAACCCCACCACCGCCGTGCACGAGGCCTATCCGGGCCACCACTGGCACCTGATGACCATGAAGGAGGCCCGGCCCGTCCGGCGCACCTTCGCGTCGACCTACTTCGTCGAGGGGTGGGCCCTCTACGCCGAGGGGATGATGCGTGACGCCGGCTTCTTCTCCACCGAGGGGGAGCTCGGCCAACTCGAGGCCCGCCTCCTGCGGGCGGCCCGCATCGTCGTCGACACCTCGTTGCACACCGGCGAGATGTCCTTCGACGAGGCGGTCGCCTTCCTGCACGAGAAGGTCATGTTGCCGCTGCCCACGGCCCGCTCGGAGGTTGCCCGCTACTGCGCGTGGCCCACGCAGGCGTCGGCCTACCTCAGCGGGGCCATGGCCATCGAGCGGGCGCGGGACGACTGGCTGGCTGCCGGTGGATCACTGAAAGTGTTCCACGACACGATGGCCTGTTCCGGTGCGTTGCCCGTCCCTCTGGCCGTGCGGGCCATCGGGACACCGTCCTCACCGCGCTGAGGCGAGTGACCGGACCTGCTCGACGCGCTCGCGCGGCGGGTCCCGGGTAGAGCACCGACCCCCGATCAGGCGGTCGAGGTCCAAGGTGCCGGCAGTCCGACGTAGGCCCCCATCTCGAGCAGGGCCCGATCGAAGATCGGTGCCGGGTCGGTGATCACCCCCTCGAGGTGGCCGAACAGCTCGAAGCTCACCATCCCGAACAGCTGGGTCCAGGCCGCGATGGCCCGGAGGACGACCTCGTCGGGGGTGCCGGGGAAGGCCAGGTCGGCCAGTCGGCGCGCCTCGGCCGCCACCTGGGCAGGCAACGGGGGAAGTCCGGTGGGCGCCGGGTCGTGGCGGAGCGCACCCTCCCGCGACGCGTCGTTGACGATGCCGGCGAGGACCGACGTGACCCGTCCGGCCGGCCCGATGGTGTCCTGGGGTGCCCGGTAGCCGGGCACCGGCGATCCGTAGACCAGGGCGTACTCATGGGGATGGGAGCGGGCCCATGCCCGGATGGCGTGGCCGACAGCGGACCACCGGGTGCCGAAGTCGTCGCTTGGGCAGCGGGCGTCGGTCCCCTCCGCCACGGCCCCGAGGGAGTCGTAGGCGTCGACGATCAGGGCGGTGAGGAGGTCGTCGCGGCTCGGGAAATAGCGGTAGATGCCCGACGACGCCATTCCGAGCGCCCGGGTGACCGCTCGCAGGGAAAGTCCCGAGGCCCCCGATTCGGCCAGCTGGCGGCGGGCCTCGACCTTGATCTCGGCGGTCAGCTCCGCCCGGACCCTGGCCCGCAGTCCGGTGGACGGAGGCATGCCACCAGCTTGGCAGATCGAGAGCGATGCATCAATAGATGAGCACCGCTCTTGATTTGGAGCGAACGATGGTGAATACTGATCACGTAAAGGTGCAGCGCTCACAGAAAGGAATGACCATGGGAACCCACGTCATCGTCGGAGCAGGGCCGATCGGCACCTCCACCGCACTCGAGCTGGTGGAGCAGGGCCACCACGTCAAGATGATCACCCGGTCGGGGTCGGGTCCGGTCCACGCCGGAGTCGAGCGCCTGGCCGGGGACGCGTCCGACCCGGGCGTGCTGGCCCGCCTGTCGGGCGGAGCGGAGGCCCTCTACAACTGCGCCAATCCGCCGTACCATCGCTGGCCGGAGTTGTGGCCCCCGCTGGCCGACTCGATGCTCACGGTGGCCTCGGACACGGGTGCGGTTCTGGTGACCATGGGCAATCTCTACGGGTACGGTCCGCTCGACCATCCGATGGTCGAGAGCGACCCGCTGGCCTCGAACGGGACCAAGGGCAGGGTGCGGGCGGCAATGTGGACCGACGCCCTGGCCGCCCACCGGTCCGGCCGGGTCCGGGCCACCGAGGCCCGGGCGTCGGACTTCTACGGCCCCGGGGTGGTCGACACCAGCCACTTCGGCCGGAACGTGGGCCGGCTGCTGGCCGGCAGGAAGGTCCGCGTGGTGGGGGACCCGGATGCCCCGCACAGCTGGACCTACGTGCCGGACGTGGGCCGTGCCCTGGCCGTCCTGGGAACCGACGAGCGCGCCTGGGGGGAGCCCTGGCACGTTCCCACGGCTGCTCCGCACAGCCAACGGGAGCTGGCCTCCCGCTTCTGCGAACTGGCCGGGTCGCCGGCCCCACGGGTGGCACCGGTGCCGGCGGCGGCCCTCACCGTGGCCGGGCTCTTCTCGCCCGAGCTGCGCGAGCTGAAGGAGACCCGCTACCAGTTCGACCGGCCGTTCGTCCTGGACTCCTCGGCGTTCACCCGTGCGTTCGGAATCGAGGCCACGCCCACCGACGGGGCGTTGCGGGCGATCCTGGCCGCGGCCCGCGGCCGCAAGGTGGAGGCGGCGCGCTGACGGTGTGGCGTACGAGCCTGCCATCGACCACGACGGGCACTCCGGGGCCCCCCGGCCCCACCGTGCCTCCGGTGCCGGCCCCACTGCACTCCGGGGCCCACCGGTACCATCAGGGCCACGCCTTCGGGCCGACGCGAGGAGGCGCCATGACCGATGCCGAGGAGTTCTGCAACCATCTGGGCCAGGTGCAGGAGGTCACACCCGCCTCCGACGGCTGCGAGGAGTGCCTGCGTACCGGCGGTGAGTGGGTGCACCTCCGGGTGTGCATGATCTGCGGCCATGTCGGATGTTGCGACAGCTCACCGGGCCGACACGCCACCGGCCACTTCGACGAGACCGGGCATCCCCTGGTCCAGTCGTTCGAACCGGGTGAGGAATGGTGGTGGTGCTACGTCGACGAGATGGCCTTCGGAGTCGAGGGCGCCCCGAGCTTCGAGCATCGCTGAGTCGGCCGCCGCCCGCACCGGTCCGGCGCGGGCGGACCCCCGGCCCGCACCGGTCGCTGTGTGCATCGCTAGGGTCGGCACCAGCTATGGCCGTGATCCCATCTTCGAGCAGGGCCCGGGTGTGCCCGTACCGCGTGGCCCTGGCCCTGGCTGCCACGGCACTGTCGAGCTGCTCGCTCTTCGCCCAGCCCAAGGTGGCCGCGGTGCACGACTCCTCACTGGCCCCGCCCGGTCCCGTGGGGTATGTGGTGTGCCCCACGGCGGTCACACCCGTGGAGTTGGCCACACGCACCGCCGAGGCCCCGATTCCCCTCCCGGTCACCGGAACCCCGTCCCTCGGGAACTTCGCCATCGCCACCTCGCCGGACGGCCGGTGGGCCTACGTGGTGACCACCAGCGGGGTCCCGCTCCCGTCGGTTCCCCCCGCCGGTGCACCCCCGGCCACCACCGGCCCCCCCACCTCCCCGGCGGCGTCGTCGACCGAGCCCGCCGGTGGCGCGTCGGCACCCGGCTCGGCCGGAGGCGTGCACAACGTGGTGGTCCCCATCGACCTCGAGACCCAACGCGCACTTGCACCCGTCGTCATCCCCGGCCAGGGTGCCACCCATGCCGTGGTGGTGACGCACAACGGCCGGACCATCCTGGTGGCCAGCGGCTCCACAATCGTGCCGATCGATGCGGTCACCCACGACGCCGGCACCCCGCTCGACCTCGGTGCCGGGCGCACGATCTTCGGGCTCGCCCTCGATCCGGTCGACACCATGCTGTACGCGCTGGTACCCGGGAGCATTGTTCCGGTGGACACCGCCGACGCCAAAGCCGGCGCCGTCATCCCGACCGGCCTGTCGGTGTCCTCCGTCTACTCACCCCACGGGATCGCAATCACCACTGACGGGAGCACCGTCTACGTTGTCGGCCAGGGGGGCGTCGATTTCGGTGGCCGCGTCCTGCCCGTTGCCACGGCCACCGGTACGCCGCTACCCGCCACCGGGTTCGACCGGTTCGGCATCTCGGACCCGGCAGCGCTGGCGGTGACCCCTGACGGCTCCCAGCTGTTGGTGGTCGACTCGGCCAACAACTGGCTCAACCCGGTCGCCCAGTCCACCTTCGCGGACCCCGGCCAGCCGGTGCGGCTGCCGCAGCGAACCGGGAGCGCGGCCGACTCGGGCACCGAGCACCCGACCGACATCGTGCTCGGCCCGGGAAGGACCGGTGCCTTCGTGGTCGACGGCTTCGATGCGGTGGTGCCCTATACACCCGGATCCGAGGCCTTCGGTCGCGCGATCCCGGTGTGCACGGGTGCGACGTCGATGACCGTCGCCCCGGCGCCCTGACCCGGCACCAGATCAGATCCCCTGAGCTGGATCCGTTCAGGCGACGGGCGGGGCCGCGTCGATGCTGGGGGCACAGGCCGCGGCGGCCTCCTCGGACCGGTAGGTGGCCGGCCCCTCCCTGGCCGCCTCGAGGAGCTCGTCCAGGGCTTCGGGGACGGCCGCCGCCAGGTCCCACACCCGCGGCATGGTCTCGGGGCACGCGATGATCCCCCAGTAGAGGACCCGCCGATAGCTCATGATGGTGATGTTGACCCCCATCCCGTCCATCACCGGGCCGAGGGGGAAGCCGGCGACCAGCTCCGCTCCACCCAGGTAGAGGGGGAAGTCGGGACCTGGGACGTTGGAGATGACGAGATTGGCGATGGGCCGGTGCCGGTCGGCCAGCCGCATCCGACTGTAGAGCCGGGCCGCGTTGGCGAAGACGTTGGGCGTGGCGTACTCCGCCCAGTTCTGCAACACGTCGGCTCCGAGGGCGTTGTGCTCCTTCTTGGCTCCCTTGGTCCCCTCCCGGATGGCCATCAGACGGTCGATGGGATCGTGGAGATTGGCCGGGAGCTGCACGAACATCGACGACACCTGGTTGGAGCCGTACGGGGCGCCGTGCTCGGGACGCACCGACACCGGAACCACCGCCACCAGTGGCTTGTCCGGGAGCTCGTCGCCATCCAGCAGGAAGGAGCGCAGCGCGCCGGCGCACACGGCCAGGATGACGTCGTTGACGGTGGTTCCGGTGGCGTTCTTCAGCCGTTTGACGTCGTCGAGCCCGATGGCGGTGAGCGCAACCTTCCGCCGCCTGGTCAATGCAGTGTTGAACGACGTCCGAGGAGCCGACAGGGGCAGAGCCGCCTTCGATCGGGCTGCCCGGTGTTGGGGCTCTTGGCGGACCCTCCGCACATTGAGCAGCCGCTGGCTGGTGCGCAGGATGTCCAGGGTCATCTCGAACGGCCGGAAGGTCCGGGCCACAACGGCTTCGCCCATCAGCTCGAGGCCGGACGGGACGCGCGTGTCCACGGGGCGCTCCGGGGGCGGGGGCGCGGGTGCGGGGTCGGGCTCCAGATCGAAGAGCACGGAGAGGAGCTCTGCTCCCGACACCCCGTCCACGGTCGAATGGTGCATCTTGGCGATGAGGCCGATCCGGTCGTCGGCCAGTCCCTCGACGACCCAGATCTCCCACAGCGGCCTGGAGCGATCGAGCTGGTGTCCGGTGATCTCCCCGGCCAGGTCGGCCAACTCGCGGAAGCCCCCCGGGCTCGGCACGGCTGCCCGCCGCACGTGATAGTCGATGTCGAAGTCGAAGTCGTCGACCCACACCGGGTGGCCGAGTCGGAACGGCACCTCTACCAGGCGCCGCCGGAACACCGGGGCACTGAGGGTCCGGGCCGCGATCAGCGACTGCATCTTCGTGAAGGAGTAGCCCCCCGGGACGGTCGAGGGGTCGAAGATCGTGGTCATGGCCACGTGCATGTGCAGCGTCCGGGTCTCGAGGTAGAGGAAGCTGGCATCGAGCCCACTCAGTCGTTCCATGCCCGTCCCTTCACAGCCGTCCCCTTCGTTCCACGTTCTCCTCCGCCGGCCCTCTTATCTTCCCCCACCGGCGGTGAGCCGGTTTCCCTTCCCGTCGCCAGACGGTGTTTGATGGGGGTGTGCCGTGGGTGTTCCTCGCAGTCAGCATTGTCGGCGCGCTCCTCGTGGTCAACGTCTACGTGCCGGCGCGCCGCGAACCGCTGACGGTGTTCAGCTTCGCCCTGGGCTGGGTCATGGGGGAGGTGCCGCTCCAGACGGGTGTCGTGTGGGTGGTGCTGACCGTCCTCTTCGTGGTGGTCGGCGCGCTACGGGCCTGGCCCGGCTGGGTCGGCCTGGCCATCGCCGTGGGCTCGTGGGTCGGGCTGATCGGCCTGGCCGTGATCGCCCATCGATCCAAGGCCGTCGTCGACGTGGCACTCGACACGGCGACCGGTGGGGCGATCGGCGCCGACGGCATGGACCCGACCCCGGGGTGGGCCAGCTGGTGGAGGCTGGTGGTCGCTGTCCCGTTCCGCTTCCGCTCCATCAGGCGGATCCGGAGCATCGACTACTGGGGGGATGGGAACTACCGGCACAAGCTCGACATCCTGACCCCATACGGCGAGGCCGCCGAGGGTGCGCCGGTGATGGTCTACATCCACGGCGGGGCGTGGATCATCGGGGACAAGCGCGAGCAGGGCATCCCCATGATGCACGAACTGGTCAGCCGTGGCTGGGTGTGCGTCTCCATCAACTACCGCCTGAGTCCTCGGGCCAGTTGGCCCGCCCACATCGTCGACTGCAAGCGGGCGGTGGCGTGGGTGCGGGCGCACATCGCCGAGTACGGCGGCGATCCCTCGTTCATCGCCGTCTCCGGCGGATCGGCCGGAGGCCACCTGTGTTCGCTACTGGCCCTCACGCCCAACGAGCCCGAGTGGCAACCCGGGTTCGAGGACGCCGACACCTCGGTGGATGCCTGCGTCCCCTTCTACGGCGTCTACGACGTGACCGGCGATCCGGCCGCGTCGGGAGCCTACGGTCCCGGGCTGGCGGACCTCCTCCAACGGCGGGGGATGAAGACCACGACCTCCGACAACCGGGCCATCTTCGAACGGGCGTCGCCCGACCGCCGGATCACGGCAGCCGCACCACCGATGTTTGTCCTGGCCGGCACCAACGACACCCTGGTCCCCCTCTTGGTGGCCCGGCGGTTCGTCGAGCGCCTCCGGGCGGCGTCCGAGGCACCGGTGGCCTACGTCGAGCTGCCCCGGGCCCAGCACGCCTTCGAAATCCTGGTCACGATCCGTTCCCGGCACACGACGATGGGCGTGGTCCGCTTCCTCGAAGCCATGAGGAGCCGGGTCCCCCGGTGATCGCCGGCGCCGGTGGCCCGTCGGGCCCGACGGGCTCGTCGGCGCGCTCGGCGGCGCGCTCGTCGGCGCGCTCGTCGGCATAGTCGCCGTTCCGACCTGTGGTGGTGGACACGCGCCCGAGTTTCTGACGTAGAGTCACATATTCGGGTTGGCCGGGGCCAGCGGCGAACGGTACCTGCAAGCATCACATACCGATAGAAGGGGGAGACTTGGCTTCTGCATCGTGGAAGATGCGTACGGCCGCACTGGGCATGGTCGTGCTGGTCGGGCTGACCGCCGTCGCCTGCAGTTCCACCAACTCTTCGTCGACCACCACGACGTCGGGCAGCGGGTCCGGCGGGTCGTCGATCCCGGCCAGCGCCATGAGCGACCACACCGGCATCACCGCCACGTCCGTCAACGTGGCCAACGTGTCCACCCTGACCGGCGGCCTGTTCAAGGGCGCCGGCATCGGGGCCCAGGCCTATGCCGACTACGTCAACTCGACCGGTGGGATCAACGGCCGGAAGATCACGGTTGACGCCGGGGACGACAACTTCACCGGTGTGGGGAACAAGCAGGCGACGCAGAACGCCATCAGCAACGACTTCGCCCTGGTCGGCAACTTCTCCCTCGAGGACAGTTTCGGTGGTGCGCTCCTCGCCCAGAACCCGGGGATGCCCGATGTGTCGCAGGTCCTCGACCACGCCACCAACAAGCTGCCCAACGTGTTCAGCCCGGTTCCGCTGAACGACGGCTGGCAAGAGGGGCCGCTGCAGTACTTCAAGCACAAGTTCCCCCAGGACATCTCCGCGGTCGCCTCGCTGGTGGCCGACTCGCCGTCCGCCGCCGCCACCTGGAACGGCGAGAAGTACGTGATGGAGAAGGTCGGCTACAAGCTCATCTACGACAACACCTACGCCGTCACCCAGGGCGACTTCACCCAGAACGTCATCCAGATGAAGAACCTCGGCGTGAAGATCCTCTTCATCGACCAGATGCCGGCGAACTATGCGTCCTCGGTGCTGAAGGCACTCGTCCAGCAGAACTTCCATCCCCAGGTGGTGCTGGGGGCGGCGACCTACTCGGACACCCTGGTGGCGGCCTCCGGTGGCCCCTCTGCGGTCAACGGGGACTACCTCTCCCAGAACTCGTCGCTCTACCTGGGCCAGGATGCGACGGCCATCCCAGCCGTCGGGACCTTCCTCCACTGGGTCGACGTGGCCTCCCCCGGGTTCCAGACCGACCTGTTCACGCTGTACGGCTGGCTGTCGGCGGAGCTCTTCGCCCAGGCCCTGAAGAACGCCGGCTCCAACCCGAGCCGGGGCTCCCTGCTGCAGGCCCTGTCCAAGGTCACCGAGTTCGACGGGAACCACATCGTCGCCCCGACCAACCCGGCAGCCAAGTCGACCAGCAACTGCTATCTCGAGGCCCAGGTGGTCAACGGGGACTTCCAGCGCATCGACGACCCGCCGGTGAACAGCAGCACCAACGGGTACCGCTGCGACTACTCGTACGTCACGCAGCCGGGCACCTGACCAACCCTGGCGAGTACGGAGGCACGCACCATGACCGAGGGGGGATGAGGGCCGAGCGGTGAGCAACTTTCTCCAGTACACCGTGTTCGGGATCATGCTCGGTGCCGGCTACGCCATTGCCGCCACCGGCCTGGTCGTCACGTACACCACCTCGGGAGTGTTCAACTTCGCCCAGGGGGCGGTGGGGATGATCGCGGCTTTCAGCTACTGGGAGCTGGTCACGGCCCACCACGTGCCCATCCTGGTGGCGCTGGTCATCATCTTGATCCTCGGGGCGTCGATCGCCGGTGCGTTCGTCGAGCGGGTGCTCATGCGCCGGCTCCACGGTGCATCTGCCGAGCGGCCGGTGATGGTGACGCTGGGCCTGATGGTGATCCTCACCGGGCTGGCCGCCATCATCTGGAGCCCGAGTACCCAGCGCACAGTGGGCTACATGATCAATGGCCAGTTCCGCCTGGTGGGCATCAACATCGAGTACCAGTACGCGCTGATCATCGGGGTGGCCACGGCCGTGGCCATCGGGTTGCGGGCCCTCTTCTACGGGACGCGGACCGGCTACGCCCTGCGGGCGGTGGTCGACGACCCCGAGCTGGTGGCCATGTCGGGGGCCTCACCCAACCGGATGAGCCAGTACGGATGGATCCTGGGGTTCATGATGGCCGCCCTGGCCGGCGTGCTCCTCGCCTCCACCCAGACGACCGGCCTCAACATCGAGGCCATGACTCTGCTGGTGGTCAGCGGGTACGCAGCCGCCATCGTCGGGCGGCTGAAGAACATCGCGGTGACCTTCATCGCCGCCGTCGGGATCGGCCTGCTCGAGAACTACGTCATCAACTACGTGCTGCCCCATCTGCCCCAGAGCTTCGTGCCCGACGTGACGGTTGCCCTTCCGATGGTCTTCTTGTTCATCGCCCTGGTCATGCTGCCCTCGGTCCGACTGCGGGCGGTGGGCCGGCTGACCACCATGCGGGCACCGCGGGTGGCCAGCGGGTGGGAGTCGCTCGTGGCCGGAGGCGTCTTCTTCGTGGTGGCCGGAGCGGCCGCACTCGTCTTCGACAACACCGCGTTCAAGGGCACCACCGTGCTGACCCTGGGTGGCGTGGTCATGACGCTGGGTATCGTCGGCCTCTCCCTGGTGCTGGTCACCGGGTACTCGGGCCAGGTCTCGCTGTGCCAGTTCTCCTTCATGGGCATCGGGGCCTTCGTGATGGGAAAGGTGGCCGGCGGCGGTTCCCTGTTGGGGCTGCTGGCCGCCACCGCGGTCTGTGCCGGTGTCGGCGCCCTCATCGCCCTCCCCACCATCCGCCTCCGTGACCTCTACCTGGCCCTGGCCACCTTCGCGTTTGCCGATGCGGTGGCCACCGGCTTCTTCACCGACACCCACATCTACGGCAGCGGCGGGGTCAATGTCGGCCGGATCGTCCTGCCGGGGCTCACGTTCGGGGGTGACTCCGCCGAGTTCCTGATGGTCACCGCATTCTTCGTCCTGGCTGCATGGATGGTCCTGGCCATCCGGCGCAGCCTCTTCGGCCGCCGGCTGGTCGCGCTGAACGACTCTCCGGCAGCGTATGCCACCGTCGGCCTCAACATCGGGTTCACCAAGGTGGCCGTGTTCGCCATCGCCGCCGGCATGGCCGGTCTGGCCGGCGCCCTGTACGGCACGGTGCAGCAGACGGTGGGCACCTCGGACTTCGATATCTTCCCCGGCATCATCTTCGTGCTCTTCGTCACCATATGGAGCATCCGGACCGTGTCGGGCGCATTCCTCGCCGCCCTCACCTACGTGGTCCTCAATCAGCTCTGGCCCAGCGGCCTGGGCCTCTTCGCCGGCATCGGGATCATCCTCATCGGGAGGGCCGCAGGCGGGATCCTGGGCATCGAGGCGATCCAGCTGCACCTTCCGTGGGTCAAGCGGGGTGCGGCGGAGGTCCGCGAGAAGTCGGCTGCCTCGATCGGCAGTGCGGCCATCTTCGGGAGTGGGACACGTGCAGCCGGCTGAGGGAGGAGCTGCCGCCCCTGCGGTGCTGACCGTCTCCGAGGTCGGGGTGCACTTCGGCGGAGTGGCCGCACTCACCCACGTCAGCCTCCGAGTCCTGCCCGGTACGGTCACCGGCCTGATCGGACCTAACGGCGCGGGCAAGACCACCCTGTTCAACGTGATCAGCGGGCTGCAGTCGCCCGACCGCGGCTCGGTGCACCTGTTCGACACCGACATCACCACGATGAAGCCGCACCGCCGGGCCCGGCTCGGACTGGCCCGGACCTTCCAGCGCCTGGAGCTGTTCGGCTCGCTGACGGCCGGCGAGAACGTGCAGGTCGGACTGGAATCCGCCGTCAAGTGGTGGGAGTGGCGCCACCTCGGCCGATCGTTCCCCCGGAAGCGCCGGGCGGCCCGCCCCGGCGAGACCGAGGACGGCGACCACGAGCCCGGCGGCCTGGGATCGGTGGCGGTGGCCACGTCGGACCGGCTGCTCGACGGCGTCGGCCTCCAAGGCCTGGGGGGTCAGCAGGCCAGCGCCATGTCGACCGGGCTGGCCCGAATGGTGGAGCTGGCCCGGGCCCTTGCCATCGGGCCCAAGCTGCTGCTGCTCGACGAACCGGGCTCGGGGCTCGACGAAGCCGAGTCGAAGGCGCTGGCCGACCTGTTGGTCAGGCTCGCTGCCGGGGGAATGGCCGTGCTCCTGGTAGAACACGACATGGAGTTGGTGATGGGGATCTGCGACTACATCTACGTGCTCGACTTCGGCGACATCATCGCGGCGGGCACACCGGAGGAGATCCGGAAGGACCCGATGGTCCAGGCCGCCTACCTGGGTGCGATGCCCGATGGCGACAGGGTGCCCGATCGTGGGGCGGTGCGCGAAGGCGAGGCAGAGCTCCAGCGCATCGCCACGGGCGCGGGCCGCGATGGCCCTCCCCGCGGAGCCCCCGGGGTCGAGCCGGGTGGCGGGCGATGACCGAGGAGACGGCAGTGACTGCCGGGGGTGGCGGTGGCACGGTGCTCGAGCTCCCGCCGGGCATCGCCATCAAGGGTGTCCAGGCCGCCTACGGGCGGATCGAGGTCCTCCATGGCGTCGACCTGGTGGTGCCGCCGGGGAGCGTGTTCGCCCTCCTCGGGCCGAACGGTGCCGGTAAGTCCACCCTTCTCAAGGTGATCAGCGGTCGGATGCGGCCGACGTCGGGAGAGGTGCTCATCGGCGACCGGTCGGTGGGGAGGACCTCGACCGAGAAACTGGCGCGCAGTGGCCTCTGTGCCATCCCCGAGGGTCGTGGGGTCTTCCCCAACCTGACGGTTCGGGAGAACCTTCGGATCTGGACCTACCGCGGCGGCATCAGCGCCAAGGAGGTCGAGGACCGGACGTTCGAGAACTTCCCCCGCCTGAAGGAGCGGCGCCGGCAGATGGCAGGGACGTTGTCCGGTGGTGAGCAGCAGATGCTGGCCATCTCGCGGGCCCTGGTCACCGAGCCGAAGGTGCTCCTGCTCGACGAGCTGTCCATGGGCCTCGCCCCGCTCGTCGTGGGCGAGCTCTACGAGCTGGTGGCCACTCTGGCCCTGCAGGGGATGACCATCCTCCTCGTCGAGCAGTTCGTCACCACTGCGCTGTCGGTGGCCGGCCGGGCCGCCATCATGGTGCACGGCCGGATCGAGCAAGAGGGATCCCCCGACGAGATGGCGGAGGCTGCGCTCAGCGTCTACCTGGCCTGAGCCCCTCGCTCCTCGGCGGCCAGCACCACATCGACGTCGGGCTCGTCGGCCTCCTGCGTCACCAACGACAGGACGCCGCCGGCGTCGCGGAGGTCGCCCTCGGCCGAACGAAGGGCGGCGATGCGCTCCTGCGTATCGGACACGGTGAGCGTGGCCACCTGCGACCGCATCGACCGCTTCGCCGTGGTCTTGGCCCTCCGGACTAGGCCGAGGACGTGGGCGACCACATCGAGGGCCGACGCGGTCCCGCCCGGCGGGGTGGCGTGCGCACCGAACTCGGATGCCGCGGGCCAGGGGGCGGTGTGGATCGAACCCACCTGCCACCACGACCACACCTCTTCGGTCACGAAAGGGAGGATCGGGGCGAGGAGCCGGAGCAGGACCGAGAGCGCCAGCGCCAGCGCGGCCCGCGCGGAGGCCGGCCCCGCCTGTGCTGCGTCGCCGTAGGCCCGGGCCTTGACCAGCTCGAGGTAGTCGTCGCAGAACGCCCAGAAGAACGCCTCGGTGCGTTCGAGGGCCCGGGCGTAGTCGTACTCCTCGAACGCCGTAGTGGCCTCGCCGACGACGCCGGCCAGCCGGGTCAGCATGTCGCGGTCGATGGGTGCGGTGATGGCCTCGATGCCGGGGGCGACCACGGCGCCGTCCGGGTCGGTAAGGCGCCCGAGCGCGAACCGCGAGGCGTTCAGCACCTTGATGGCCAGCCGCCGCCCCACCTTCATCTGGCCCTCGTCGACGGCCGTATCGGTCCCCGGCCGGCCACCGGCCGCCCAGTAGCGGACCGCGTCGGCCCCGTGCTTCTCCAGCAGGGGGAGCGGGGTGACCACGTTGCCCTTCGACTTCGACATCTTCTTGCGGTCGGGGTCGAGCACCCAGCCGGAGATGGCCGCGTCCGACCACGGCAGGGCGCTGTGCTCGAGCTCGGAGCGGACCACGGTGGCGAAGAGCCAGGTGCGGATGATGTCGTGGGCCTGGGGGCGGAGGTCCATGGGGAAGACCCGGGCGAACAGGTCCGGGTCGTCCTCCCACCCGCCGGCGATCTGCGGGGTGAGCGACGAGGTGGCCCAGGTGTCCATGACATCCGGGTCGCCGATGAACCCACCGGGTTGGCCACGCTGTTCCTCTGCGTGTCCCGCGGGCACGTCGGTGGAGGGGTCCACGGGGAGCTGGCGTTCATCGGCCATCAGCGGGGCGTCGTAGACGACCTCCCCGGACGCGTCGACCGGGTACCAGACCGGCAGGGGCACGCCGAAGAATCGCTGCCGGCTGATGTTCCAGTCGGTGTTGAGGCCCTCTACCCACGCCCGGTAGCGGTGGGCCATGTACGGCGGGTGCCAGCGCAGCTCCTCCCCGCGCGCCAGCAGCGCGTCGCGCTGGGGAAGGGTGCGGACGAACCACTGTCGGGACGAGACGATCTCGAGGGGCCGCTCGCCCTTCTCGAAGAACTTGACGGGATGGGTGATCGGGCGGGGCACCCCGATCAGCGCTCCCGACTCGGCGAGCAGTTCGACGATGCGGGCCTGGGCCTGCTTGACCGTGCGCCCGGCCAGCTCGGCATAGTGGGCGGTCGCCGCCGCGGGGGTGTCCGACGGCCAGCCGTCGGTGCCCCAGTCGACCGGCAGCAGCCGGCCGTCGCGTCCGACGATGGCCCGGGTCGGCAGGGACAGCTCGCGCCACCACACCACGTCGGTGGTGTCCCCGAAGGTGCAGATCATGGCAATGCCGGTCCCCTTGTCCGGGTCGGCCAGCTCGTGGGCCACGACGGGCACGGGCACGCCGAACAGGGGCGTGAGCACCACGGTGCCGAACAGTTGCCGGTAGCGCTCGTCGTCGGGATGGGCCACCAGGGCCACGCAGGCGGCGAGCAGTTCGGGCCGGGTCGTCTCGATGTCCACCGACCCCTCGGCGCCGACCCGGGGGAACCCGAGCCGGTGGAAGGCCCCGGGGCGCTCTCGGTCCTCCAGCTCCGCCTGGCTCACCGCGGTGCGGAAGTCGACGTCCCACAGGGTGGGTGCGGTGTGCTGGACCACCTGGCCTCGGTGGGCCAGCCGGAGGAAGCCGCGCTGGGACACCCGCTGGGCCCGTTCCGAGATGGTGGCGTAGGTGTGTGACCAGTCCACCGACAGGCCGAGGGTGCGCCACAGGTGCTCGAAGACCTGCTCGTCCTGGGCGGTCAGCTGGTGGCACAGGGCGACGAAGTTGGGGCGCGAGATGGAGATCGGCTCCTTGCCCGGTTCGGCCGGGGGCACGAACCCGGGGTCGAAGGGGAGGCTCGGGTCGCAGCGGACGCCGAAGTAGTTCTGCACCCTCCGCTCCGTGGGGAGCCCGTTGTCGTCCCACCCCATCGGGTAGAATACCGCCCGGCCGCGCATGCGGTGGAACCGGGCCACCGCGTCGGTGTGGGTGTAGGAGAAGACGTGGCCGATGTGGAGGGATCCCGACACGGTCGGCGGCGGGGTGTCGATGGAGAACACCTGGCTCCGGGTGGCGGAGCGGTCGAAGGCATAGGTGCCGTCCGCCTCCCACCGGGCGGACCAGGTCGCCTCGAGGCCCTCCAGCCCGGGCTTGTCGGGGATGCCGGTGGGTCCGGCCGCCCGGCCGGTGGGTTCGTTCGTGCGCTCCTGCATGATCGGGTTACCGTACCCTGCGTGCTCCAGCTCCACGACACCGCCACCGGTGAGGTGACGCCGCTCCGGCCGAGGGAGCCCGGGCGGGTCTCCCTGTACGTGTGCGGCCCGACCGTCTACGACTCGCCCCATCTCGGGCACGGGCGGTTCTCGCTCGTCTTCGACGTGCTCCGCCGCTACCTGATCTTCACCGGCCTGGCTGTCACCTACGTCTCCAACATCACCGACATCGAGGACAAGATCATCGAGCGGGCCGCAGCGCAGGGGATCTCCACGTCCGAACTGACCGCCACCTACGAGGCGGTGTGGTGGGAGGCGATGGACGCCCTCGGCGTGCTGCGCCCCGACCTGGCCCCTCATGCCACCGCCTACGTGGGCCGGATGGTCGACCTGGTGGGCGACCTGATGGCCCGGGGCGTGGCCTACGAAACCGGCGACGGCGTCTACCTGTCGGTGGAGGACGTGCCCGGCTACGGTCTGCTGGCGCTCCAACCGCTGGAGTCGTTGCGGGCCGGTGCCCGGGTGGAAGCCGACGAGGACAAGCGTTCGCCCCTCGACTTCGCGCTGTGGAAGAAGGCCAAGCCCGGCGAGCCCTCGTGGGAGTCTCCCTGGGGGCCCGGCCGGCCCGGTTGGCACACCGAGTGCGTGGTGATGTCCCTCGACCTGCTCGGCGACGGCTTCGAGCTCCACGGCGGGGGGCTGGACCTGATGTTCCCCCACCACGAGAACGAGCGGGCCCAGGCGGTCGCCAGCGGGAGGGAGTTCGCCCGCCACTGGATGCACAACGGTTGGGTCACCGTGGGCGGCGAGAAGATGTCGAAGTCACTGGGCAACTTCACCTCGCTGTCGGACCTGCTGGCCCGCAGCGACGGCCGTGCCTACCGCCTGCTCGTGCTGCGGTCCCACTACCGTTCGCCCATCGAGGTCACGCCGGACACGATCGCCGACGCCGAGGCCGGACTGGCCCGGCTGGACGAACTGGGCCGTCGCTTCGAGCTCGTCGACCCGCTGGTCGACGGCCCGGTGGTGGACCCCGGGTCCGGTGCCGGAACGGAGGTCGACGCCGATGCGGTGGCCCGTTTTCGGCTGCGCATGGACGACGACCTCGACACGCCCGGCGCCCTGGCCATCGTCTTCGACCTGGTGCGCCAGGCCAACACCTCCGCCGACGCCGGCGACTCCTCGGGGGCGCAGCGGGTCGCTCGCACCGTGGCCCTGCTGTGCGCGGCACTGGGGCTGCCCCTCCGTCGTGGGGCCGGGGGCGAGATCGACGCGGCGAGTGCCGCGCTGGTGCAGCGGCGCGACCAGGCGCGGGCCGAGCGGAACTTTGCGGAGGCCGACGCATTGCGCAGCGAGCTGGAGCGGGCGGGCTGGCTCGTCGAGGACGGACCCGACGGCACTCGGATCCGCCGCCGGTGAACGCCGTGTGAACACGCGCCCTGGCAGCGGGTTCCACCGTGATCCCGCCGGTTGGGCTGATAGCGTTTTTCTGTCAGAGATTCCCCATCGGCTGATGGGCGTAGACCCGCTCGCAAGCGGGAGGGTCGGGCCGGTTACCCGTGAGGGTCTCCCTGTGCACGTCGCGTGTGAAGGAAAGGGGAATGCCACCGTGGCTTCCGGAACAGTCAAGTGGTTCAACACGGAGAAGGGCTTCGGCTTCATCTCCCAGCCGGACGGCGGTGCCGATGTGTTCGTGCACCACTCCAACATCCAGATGAGCGGGTTCCGCTCACTCGAGGAGGGCCAGGCGGTGGAGTTCGATCTACAGGAAGGGCCCAAGGGGCTCCAGGCGGTGGATGTGCGCCTGGCCCAACCCGTCTAGGCCGGCCTCCCCTGGGGCCGCCGGCCCCGCCACCGGCGGACCCGCCGATTCGAGGTCGAGTCGCGACCTGGCCGCCGCGAGCGCGGCATCGGCACAACCCGAGTCGCGAGGCTGGCATGGGGTCGGGTTGTTTGTTACCATTGAGTAACTACGAAGTTGACCAGCGAAGTTCACGAACGGCGGACGGTGCGGCCGCTGGACCGCAACCTGTTGGCCCGGACGTGAGCGGCCCTCGGGCCAGAACGGAGGAAGGCACCATGGCTGAGTTCTCACTGGACCTCAACGAGGATCAACTGCAGATCCAAAAGTGGGTCCATGACTTCGCGGAAAACGTCATCCGGCCCGCCGGGCACGAGTGGGACGAGCGCGAGGAGACCCCGTGGCCGATCATCGAGGAGGCCGCCCGGATCGGCCTGTATTCGTTCGACTTCATCAGCCAGGCGTTCTTCGACGAGAGCGGGCTGCTGATGCCCATCGCCAACGAGGAGATGTCGTGGGGGGATGCCGGCATCGCCCTGGCCATCTTCGGCAGCACGCTCGGCCTGGCCGGCATCGCCGGCAACGGCACCCCGGAGCAGTTGATGGAGTGGGGCCCGCAGTGCTTCGGCACCCCGGAGAAGATCCAGCTGGCCGCGTTTGCGGTGTCGGAGCCGGATGCCGGCTCCGACGTGTCGTCGCTCCGGACCCGAGCCGTCTACGACGAGGCGAACGACGAGTGGGTCCTCAACGGCACCAAGACGTGGATCACCAACGGCGGCATCGCCGACATCCACGTGGTGGTGGCCTCGGTCGACCCCGAGCTCGGCTCGAGGGGTCAGGCCAGCTTTATCGTGCCTCCCAACACCTCGGGCCTCTCCCAGGGGCAGAAGTTCCAGAAGATGGGCATCCGCGCCTCCCACACGGCCGAGGTCGTGCTCGAGGACTGCCGGGTGCCCGGCCACTGCCTTCTCGGGGGCAAGGACAAGCTCGACGAGAAGCTGGCCCGGGCCCGCGAGGGAAAGCGGTCCACTAGCCAGGCGGCCATGAAGACCTTCGAGGCCTCCCGCCCGACGGTCGGCGCCCAGGCCCTCGGCATCGCCCGAGCCGCCTATGAGTACTCGCTCGACTATGCCAAGGAGCGGAAGGCCTTCGGCCGGGCCATCATCGAAAACCAGGGGATCGCCTTCAAGCTGGCCGACATGAAGACCCGCATCGATGCGTCCAGGCTGCTGGTCTGGCGGGCATCGTGGATGGGTCGCAACGGCAAGGAGTTCACCTCGGGCGAAGGTTCGATGTCCAAGCTCTACGCCGGTGAGACCGCTGTCTACGTCACCGAGGAGGCCATCCAGATCATGGGTGGCTACGGCTACATCCGTGAGCACCCAGTCGAGCGTTGGCACCGCGACTCGAAGATCTACACCATCTTCGAGGGTACGAGTGAGATTCAGCGGTTGATCATCGCCCGGGCCATCTCCGGGGTGCACATCAAGTAGCTGACCTGGGATTT
>DAIMIK010000044.1:0-18358 GCA_036722795.1 Acidimicrobiales bacterium
GTCATCAATTCGGTGAACCTCGAGGAGGGAGACGAGGTCGGCACGCGGCTCGACTCGTTCCTCACGCTCGCCAAGGAGTTCGGCGCCGCCGTCGTCTGCACCTGCATCGACACCGAGGGCCAGGCCCGCACGGCCGACTGGAAGGTCCGCGCCGCCACCGCGATCCACGAGATCGCCACCGGGCGGTACGGGCTGCGGCCCGAGGACCTCCTCTTCGATCCGTTGGCCCTCCCCCTGTCGACCGGCATGGAGGAGAGCCGTAGGGACGGCATCGAGACCATCGAGGGCATCCGCCGGATCAAGGCGGAGCTCCCGGGCGTCTACACGGTGTTGGGCCTGTCCAATGTCTCCTTCGGGCTCAACCCGGCAGCCCGTCAGGTCCTCAACTCGGTCTTCCTGCACGAGTGCGTGGAGGCGGGCCTCGACGCCGCCATCGTCCATGCATCGAAGATCCTGCCCCTGGCGAAGATCGACGACCGGGCCCGCGAGGTGAGCCTCGATCTGATCTATGACCGCAGGCGCGACGGCTACGACCCGTTGACCGAGCTCCTCAGCCTCTTCGAAGGGGTATCCGCCTCCACTGCGGCATCGATCGAGGACAGGTCGGGGTGGGCCGTCGAACGTCGCCTCGAGCACCGGATCGTCGACGGCGACCGCAACGGGATCGAAGCCGATCTCGACGAGGCCATGGCCCAGGGCCTGACGCCGCTCCTCATCATCAATGACCTGCTGCTGGCCGGCATGAAGACGGTGGGCGAGCTCTTCGCCTCCGGCGAGATGCAGCTGCCGTTCGTCCTCGGGTCCGCGGAGACCATGAAGACCGCCGTGTCGCACCTCGAGCCCTACATGGAGAGGGCCGACCAGGGCGGCAAGGGCGTGATGGTGCTGGCCACGGTCAAGGGGGACGTGCACGACATCGGCAAGAACCTGGTCGACATCATCCTCACCAACAACGGCTACACCGTGAAGAACCTCGGGATCAAGGTGGGGATCAACGAGATGGTCACCGCCGTCGAAGAGTCCAAGGCCGACGCCATCGGCATGAGCGGCCTGCTGGTCAAGTCCACGCTGATCATGCGCGACAACCTCGATGAGCTGAACCGCCGCGGCCTGTCCCACATCCCGGTCATCCTCGGCGGTGCCGCCCTCACCCGCACCTATGTCGAGCGCGACCTGCGCAAGGTGTACGACGGCCGGCTCTTCTACGGAAAGGATGCCTTCGAGGGCCTGCGCACCATGGACCGACTGGTGGAGCTGTCGAGGTCCGGCGAGGACGATCCGGAATTCGGGACCGTCGTGGGGGGTCGGGACCTCGGACCCCGCAAGAGCGAGCTGCGAAAGCAGGCAGCGGCCGAGGCGCGCGAGCGCGGGGAGGCACTCCCCACCCGTTCGCCCGAGGTCGTCACGGACAACCCGGTGTTCGTGCCCCCGTTCGTGGGAAGCCGTGTGGCCAAGGGCATGGCCATCGACGAGGTGGCCTCCTACCTGAACGAAACGGCGCTCTTCCGCAACCAATGGGGGTTCCGACCGGAGGGCGGCGAGGACGACCCGTCCTTCAAGGAGCGGGTCCGGGGCCTGCTCCGTGAGCAATTGGCCACGGCCAAGGCGGAGCAGCTGCTGCTACCACAGGTGGCGTGGGGCCACTTCGCCGCCAACTCCGACGGCGACGACCTGGTGATCTTCAAGGACGACAGCCGGTCGTCGGAGTGCATGAGGTTCAGCTTCCCGCGCCAGACCGAGGAGCCCTGGCTGTGCATCAGCGACTTCTTCCGGTCCGTGGCGTCGGGTGAGCCGGACTGGGCCAGCTTCCAGGTGGTGACCATGGGATCCCGCGTCTCGGAGGAAGCCGCACGTCTGTTCGCCGAGGACGAGTACCAGCAGTATCTCTACCTCCACGGGCTCGGTGTGGAGATGGCAGAGGCCCTCGCCGAGTACTGGCACCACCGAATCCGCGAGGAGCTGGGCTTCGCCGACGAGGACGGCCCGACCTTGACCGGGCTCTTCCGCCAGAAGTACCGGGGTGGACGGTACTCGTGGGGATACCCGGCATGCCCGGCCCTCGAGGACAACGCCAAGGTCGTCGACCTGCTCGGCGCCGACCGGATCGGCGTGGAGGTCAGCGAAGGCTTCCAGCTCCATCCCGAGCAGTCGACGACGGCGATCATCTGCCACCACCCCGAGGCCAAGTACTTCGTGGCCTAGGCGGATCCCACGCCATCACGCCGCCGGGGCTCTCCGCCGGCGATCACAGCCCGGCCGGGGAACTCGGCGCGACCCACGCTCCTGATCACTACGATGGGTGAGGATGCAGGCGACTGCCCCCCATGGAGCCGTACTCATCGCCTCGGGGAACAGCGTGTCCAAGATCGAGCTGGTCCTGTTGGTCGTCGCCGCTGCGATCGTGGTCATCCTCCTCACCATCAAGGCGGTACGCTCTCACGGCAAGAAGATGAGGAAGGCTGCAAGCGAGGGCTACTTCGACAGGGACGTGGCGCGCTACGCGCCCGGAACCGTCGGTACCTCGCTGGTCGAGAAGTCGTTCACGACCGGACCCCTGGCACTCTCCCCTTCGTTCGTCTCGTCCAAGCCGGCCCGATCCAAGAAGAGCGGCCCCCGGCCGGCGCCCGGAGCCGCTGGGCCAACTTTCGTCGAGGACGATCGCTCCACATCGAGCGAGGTCCGTGCCTTCGACCCGACAGAGGCCATCGAGCAGCGGCCGGCGCCCGCTGCCGTCCCTTCCCTCCTCGAGTGGGACCCACCCCCGGCGGGGGAGTCCGTGACGCCGGGGGAGGATCAACCGGTCCCGCCTCCCCCGCCGCAGCCGCAGCCGCAGCCGCAGCCGCCGGCAGCGACACTTCCTGCACTCGCGGTGCCGGAGCAGCCGGCACCGCCCACGGAGCCAGCGTCTCCACCGCTCCCCCCACTCGTGCAGCCTCCCCCGCCGGCCAAGTCCCCGCCGGCCACGTCGCCGCCCGCCGGGCCCTCAGCACGGGAGCGGGAGAGCGGCTAGCTGGGGGCGGCTCCGATGTGGGAGTCCGGGCCCGGACGTCGCGGTTAAAGGGCGAGCGTTGCACCGCCATCGATCACGACGGCCGCGCCGTTCACGAACCGGGACTGCTGCGAACAGAGAAAGGCCACGATCCTGCCGAAATCCGCCGGATCGCCCATCACCCCCGAGCCACCCAGCTCACGCATGCGGTCGGTGGCGTGGGGCCCCGGGCAGACCAGGTTCAAGGTGATGCCACTGCCTTCGAAGGCCAGGTCGTGCGCAGCAGTCTTCGCCCAGGCCCACAGTCCGACCCGGGCAGTGTTGGAGAGCGCCAGGGTGGGGACCGGCTGCACCACCGAATAAGAGGTGATGCAGCAGATGCGGCCCCATCCCTGGAGGCGCATGTAGGGGAGCGCCTCCCTGGTCAACCGCACCGAAGCAAGCAGATTGGCATTGAGGGCCGCCACGAGGGCGGCGTCGTCGAGGTCGAGGGCGCGACCTGCCGGTGGTCCGCCTGCGTTGGGGATCACGATGTCGATGTTCCCGAAGGCCTCCACCGTGGCCTCGACCAGGCGACGGGGGGCGTCGGGGTCGGTGATGTCGTCGGCCCTGGTCTCCACCACAGCCCCGAGGGACCGGAGCGATGCCTGCGCCTGGGCCAGGCTCTCCTCGTTGCGGGAGGACAGCAGCACCCGGACACCTTCGGCCGCCAGTGCATCCGCCGTGGCCCTGCCGAGGCCGCGCGATCCGGCGACCACCAACGCCGCCTTCCCTTCGATTCCCAGGTCCATCTCCAGCCTCCCTATCCCTCGACGACCACCAGGCCGTGCTCGGCCGAGTTGAGCGGCTCGGGCATGCCGTCCCCGGCGATGACCACGATGTCCTCGAGGCGCATGCCGAACCGGCCCGGTCGGTAGATCCCCGGCTCCACCGAGAACGCGTGGCCCGGGCGCAGCAGCTCGCTGTTCCCGGACACCAGGTAGGGGTCTTCGTGCTCCTCGATGCCTATGCCATGGCCTGTCCGGTGCACGAAGAGGTCGCCGAACCCGGCGGACGCGATGATCTCCCTGGCCACGTGGTCGACGTGCTCCGCCGTCACCCCCGACCGGGCGGACGCGACTGCTGCCTGTTGGGCGGACAGCAGGACCTGGTAGCACTCGTCGACCTGGCTCGACGGGACGCCGGTCATGACCGTCCGGGTGATATCCGAGCAGTAGCCGACGTCGCCGTCGACCGAGAGGGTCCCCCCGAAGTCGCACACCACCGTCTCACCCGGACCGATCACCCGGTCGGCCGGCTCGTGGTGGGGACTGGCGGCGTTGGGACCGCTCCCGACGATGGCGAAGTTGACCTGGCTGTGGCCTTCGGCGATCAACAGGGCCCCGAGCTCGCCGGACACCTCCGACTCGGTGCGTCCGATCAGCCCGATCTCGCCCCCCTGCAACCTGGCCGCCACCCGGTCGGCGGCTGCCCCGGCCCGGCGCAATGCCTCCAGCTCGGACGCATCCTTGATGGCCCTGATCGGCGAGGTGACCGTCGACGCCGGCATCCACCGCGCGTCCGGCAGCCGGCCCTGGAGCTCGATCACCGTGGTGGCCCAGGCTCGGTCCGAGACGGC
Source organism: Acidimicrobiales bacterium (assembly GCA_036722795.1). Lineage (GTDB taxonomy): Bacteria > Actinomycetota > Acidimicrobiia > Acidimicrobiales > RAAP-2 > Bog-756. The sequence continues at coordinate 4,608 of DAIMIK010000044.1, forward strand.
GAGCCGGCGGTGGTCACCCCGGCTACCCGGGTTGCCCAGCAGCGAGCACACCTGATCGATCGGATCCTCTGCATCGGCCCACGGCAGCACGGTGAAGAGGTCGCCGGCCGTCGGCACCCGCGGTGCCTCCAGAGCGGGGACCACCAGGACGGGATCGCCCGTCGCCCGGAGCACGAGCATGGTCAGGCGCTCCAACGCCATGGCCCGATAGCCGGTCAACCAGGGAAGGTCGGCGCCATGGGAGAGCAGGAGGGCGTCCACGCCCAACTCCTCCATGCGGTCCCGTACCCGGCAGATCCGCTGATGGCGTGAGGCCTGGGCCGACCGCGACAACGCGGTCACCATGGGTTCACGATGCCGTGGTGGCGGCAGTGGCGGCGGAGTCCGACGGCATCCCCCCGGCGACGGAGCCGGCAATCGTGCCATCCGGGGCGGACGCCTCTGCCGCCTCCCGGGCGTGATAGCTCGAGCGGGTGAGCGGCGACGCCTGCACATGGGCGAATCCCATGGCCATTCCGGCATCTCGCAGGCGATCGAACTCCTCGGGTGCCCACCAGCGGGCGACCGGCAGGTGGTGGCCGCTCGGGCGCAGGTACTGCCCGAGGGTCACGATGTCCACGCCGACCCCCCGGAGATCTGCCAGGGTGGAGAGCACCTCGTCCTCCCGTTCTCCCATTCCCAGGATGATCCCCGACTTGGCGGTGAGGCCGGTCTCCTTGGCCCGGGCCAGCACGGCCAGGCTCCGGGCGTACCCGGCCGACGGCCTCACGGCCCGTTGCAACCTGGCCACCGTCTCGATGTTGTGATTGAGGACGTCGGGACGTGCACCGAACACGGTCTGCAACGAGGACTCGTCACCTTTGCAGTCCGAGATGAGCACCTCGACGACGGTCCGGGGGGCCCGGCGGCGCACGGCGGCGATAGTCGAGGCGAACGCCCCCGCTCCGCCGTCGGGCAGGTCGTCGCGCGCCACGCAGGTGATCACCGCGTGGGCCAGCTTCATCCGCTCCACCGCCTCGGCCACCCGCTCGGGCTCACCGGCATCGAGGGGAAGGGGACGGCGGGTGTCGACCTGGCAGAACCCGCAGGCACGGCTGCAGCGCGTGCCGTTGATCATGAAGGTGGCCGTGCCGTCCGACCAGCACTCGTAGATGTTCGGACAGCCGGCCTCTTCGCAGACGGTGATGAGATCGAGATCCCGGAGGCCGTGCTGGAGGCCCAGATAGTCATCGGCCATCCGGGCCTTGGCCCGCAGCCAGGGGGGTTTGCGCTCGCCCAGGGCCAGTCCCGCCCTGGGATCGACGCCCGACCGCAGCAGGCGCCGGTCGAGGGCGCGCCCACCGGCGCGGCCCCGGGTGAGGTCGACCGCCACCGGTCGGGCCCCGGCGCCGGGGGGAGCAGAGGGACCGGGTTCGACCTCGGCCGCTGCCCCCTTGTCGGCCGTCGCTCCATCGGTCACCCGCTGGACGTCCTCCACGGGGCCCCAGGCTGCCCGGGCGGCGGCGATCACCGCGTCGGCGGCCTCGGACATGGTGGCCGCGCACCCTTCGGCGGCCAGCGACGTCACCTGCTTGTCGGCGATCCCGCACGGCACGATGTGCCCGAACATGGAGAGATCGGTTCGAACGTTGAGGGCGAACCCGTGGGTGGTGCGCCCGCGCGAGGTCCGCACGCCGATGGCGCAGATCTTCCGCGGGCCCGACGACCCGGACGCCGGAACCTCGTCGAGGCCCACCCAGACACCCGGGTACCCGGCCAGCCGGCCCACGCCGACCTCGGGCAACCCCAGGGCAACCAGGGCGTCGATCACGACCTGCTCGACCCGGCGCACGTGCTCGGGCCCGCGATGGGGACCCGGTCCCACGGAAAGGAGCGGATAGCCGACCAACTGGCCCGGGCCGTGGAAGGTGACGTCACCACCCCGATCGACACGGGCCAGTTCCGCCCCCACCGATGCCGGATCGACCAGCACGTTCCCCTCGTCGGCGTTGGTCCCCAGGGTGTACACGGAGGGGTGCTCCAGCAGCAAGAGGTAGTCGTCCATCGAGCGGCCGGCCAGGGCGCGTTGCAGCGCCCATGCCTCGCCGTAGGGGACACGGCCCAGCCAGCGGACCCTCACGAGGGTTCGACCGTCGACGGAAGCTGCGCCAGGACCCTAGAGCTCGCCGGCCCAGTCACGTTCGTCCAGGATCTGCGACAGTCGGGCGAGGAACCGGGCCACGTAGGCGCCGTCCACCGCACGGTGGTCGAAGTTCATCGCCACCAGGCCCACCGAATGTATGGCGATTGCCTCGCCGCCATCGGGCAGGTCCACCACCACTGGCTTTCGTGAGACACCGTCCGTGGAGAGAATGGCCACCTGGGGCTGGTTGATGATCGCCCCGGTGATCAACGTCCCGAACGGTCCGGCATTGGTGATCGAGAATGTTCCCCCGCTGATGTCGTCGAGGCTCAGCCGCTTGGTACGGGCCCGATCGGCCACGTCCCTGATCCGTCGGGCCATGCCCCTCAGGTTCAGCTCCTCGGCATTGTGGACCACGGGGACGATGAGTCCCTCGTTGTCGAGGTCGACGGCGATGCCCAGGTTGATGCCGTGGTGGACGATCAGCGCGTCCTCACCGACCGAGGCATTGAGATGGGGGTACTCGGCCAGCGCTTCGACCGTGGCCAGGGCGGCGAACGGGAGGTAGGTCAGGCTGAATCCCTCCTCCGCCCTGAAGTGCTCGCCGTGGGCCCGACGCACCTGTTCGACCCGCTGGTAGTCGATCTCCTTGACCATGAGCGTGTGCGCGGACGTGGCTTTCGACCGGGTCATGTGCTCGGCGGTACGGCGCCGGATGTTGGTGAAGGGAACGACCTCGTCCCTCACCGGGGTGCCCGGCCCGTCAGCCTCCTCTCCCGCTCGGTCCACCCAGGGCTCCGTGCGGGCGGGCGCCGGGGCCCCTCCGCTGGACGGCGAACCGCCTCGCCCGACGATGCTGGGTACCGGGGACGGCCCCCTCGAGGCCGCGGACTCCGATGGCCCGCCGTCGGCGATCCGCGTTTCGACGTCGCCGCGGGTGATCCGCCCACCGAGGCCGGTGCCGGTGACGGCCGACGGGTCGATGCCGTGTTCGTTGAGCAGCCTGCGGACGACCGGTGACAGCACCAGCCCGGCGCCCGTAGCCGACGCGCCGACGGCCGACGGCGCAGGTACCTGTGGTCGAGGCGCCGGTGCGGCCGGCAGAGTAGCCCGTGCCCCGGAGTCGAGCGCGGGCTCGTCGGGCAACGGCGTCGACTCCACCTTGACGGGTGTGTCCCCCGATCCGGCGTCCCCGCCCGTGGCCGGCACGTCACCGCCGATGACCGCCAGGGTGACCCCCACATCCACGGTGTCTCCCTCTTCCACCAGGATGGCGGTGAGCACCCCTTCTGCCGGGGACGGGACCTCGGAGTCGACCTTGTCGGTGGACACCTCGAACAGGGGCTCGTCCCTGGCCACGGTGTCCCCCACCGCCTTCAGCCACTTGGTGATGGTGCCTTCGGTCACCGTCTCGCCCAGCTGGGGCATCGTCACATCAGGCAAGGTGCAACCCCCTTCCGGTCAGGGCCAGCACCGTCTCGCCGAACGACTCCGACAGGGACGGGTGCGGCTGGAGGAACTGGGCGACCTCGTCGGCGGTCGCCTCCCAGTTGACGGCCAGGTACCCCGCACCGAGTTGCTCGGTCACCCACGGCCCGACCATGTGGACCCCGAGGATCCTCCCGGTGGTCCCATCGGGACGGCGCTCGGCCACGATCTTCACCATTCCCTCGGTCTCTCCGATGATGCGGGCCCGGCTGTTGCCCCCGAAGGGATCCTTCTTGACCACGACGTCGAAGCCCGCCTCTTTGGCAGCCGTCTCGGTCAGACCGGCGAATGCGACCTCGGGATGGCAGTAGATGGCCCAGGGCACCCGGTCGTAGGCGACCGGTACCACCGGTTCGCCCAGGATGCTCTTGACCACCACGATCGCCTCTGCGAAGCCGACGTGCGCGAGCTGCGGCGTGGCGACGACGTCGCCGACGGCCCAGACGCCGTCGGCCCCGGTGCGCATGGTCGGTCCGGTGACGACGAACCCCCGCTCGTCCACCACCACCCCGGTGTCCTCGGCCAGGAGTCCCTCGGTCCGTGGGCGACGGCCGACGGAGACGACCACGGCATCCAGGGCGAGCTTTTCGCCGTCCCCGTACGAGACGACGGTTCCCGTGCCCGACGGGTCGGGCGTGTGGCCCTGCAGCTGCACGCCCACCTTGATGTCGATGCCCCGCTTGCGGAACGACCGGGCGACGGTCCGGACCACGTCCTCGTCGCAACCGCTCAGGATCGTGGGCAGCGCCTCGAAGACGGTGACGGCGGAGCCCAGGTCGCTCAGCAACGAGGCGAACTCGCATCCGATGGCGCCTCCGCCGATGACCGCCACCGATTCGGGCAGTGCTTCGAGCGACAGGAACTCGTCCGACGTCATCACCACGGTCCCGTCGATGTCGAACCCCGGGATCGTGCGCGGCACGGAGCCCGCGGCCAGCACCACGTCCGTCCCGGTGATCTCCGTGCTCGACCCGTCGTTCCCCACGATGCGAACCCGGTGGTCGGGGAGCAGGGTGCCGCTGCCGCCGAACACGTTGACCCCCCGGCCCTTCAAGAGGCCGGTCAGCCCGGTGAACAGCTGCTCGACCACCTGCTGCTTCCGATTCTGGCTCACCGAGAAGTCCAAGGTAGGCCCGCCCCCATCGGTGCCTGCGGTGATCCCGAACTCGCCGGAGCCGGTCACGGTGCGATGGACCGCCGCGGTCTCGAGGTACTCCTTGGCCGGAACACAGCCGCGATGGAGGCAGGTGCCGCCAACCTTGTCGAGTTCCACCACGGCCACCGACAGGCCCGCCGCACTCCCGTAGAGGGCGGTGGCGTACCCGCCCGGTCCGCCGCCGATGACCACGATGTCGAAGTGCTGCTGGCCCCTCTTCCCTCCGTCGGCTGCCCCCGCGGCCGTCTGTTGCGTTGCCACCTCGGATGCCGTGGGGACCACCTCCATCGAGTCGTCGATTCGTCCGTGGGGGACGAGGACAGCCTACCGGTCCGCGGCACCCACCGACCTCCGGGCGATTGCGGCAATCACCGGGACCCGAGGACCGCCGCGGACGCTCCGATGGCCCGGTCGGGTCACGCCTCGTCGGGCTTGCGCCCCCACGCCGAGATCATCGGAGACGTGGCGACGTCGAGCGCGCCCGAGGCGAGGGTGGCCAGGTGTCGGTCGACCTCATCACGCGTGGCGATCCCATCCGAGACGAGTCGATCGCGGGTCTGCTCGACGGTGGCGCGCTCCAACACCGTGCAGGCCGGGGAGGTGATCGGGAAGTAAGCGTCCGCCTCGACCTCGACCAGCCCTCCCTGGCGGAGCACTCGGGGAAGGGTTCGCCCGTAGGCGAGGTCCGCGCCGCGCCCGGTGAGGAGCGCACGGACGCCCCGGCGGATCTTGTTGGCCAGGTGCTGCTCGTCCCCGTACTCGTCCAGGCAGGCCAGTGGCTGGAGTCCCGGGTCGGCGTCCTCCACCAGGAGCCAGCCGCCGGGCCGAAGCACCTCGACCAACTCGGCGACGACCTCGGCCCGCCGCGGCACGTGGACCAGGACCAGACGGGCGTGGATCAGGTCGAAGGGTCCCGGCGGCGGCGCCTCGGCGCCCACGTCGTGGTGGCGCACCTCGTAGGTCCGCGGCCCGGGGCCGACCATCCACGAGAGGTCGATGTCGGTGGCCAGCACCGAGCCCTCGACTCCCACCCGTCCGGCGAGCCACGCTGCGACCGTCGGTCCTCCGGCCCCGAGCTCCCAGCAGTGCCAGCCCCGGGCGATCCCGAGGCGCTCGATGTGCCGGAAGGTCGACGGGTCGAACAGTTCGGAGAGTGCGCGGAGGCGCTCCCCGGCCTCCGACTGCCGGTTGTCGAGCAGGTACCCCTCCTCGTCGGTCACCAGGGCCCGTTCACGGGACCATGGTCAGCACGACCATGTCACGACAGCACCCGGCGCCGGAAGTTCCGGAGGCCGATGCCGAGGAAGAGCACCAGAAAGCCGATGAGCACCGGGTAGACCACGTAGAGGTGCATGTGGGGAGCGCTGGTGAAGGCCGCCCGCATCCCCTCGTTCACGTAGATCAACGGGTTGACCAGCACCAGGGTCTGGAGCCAGTGCCAGCCTCCCGCTTCGATGGGGGCCAGGCGGGTCCACTGATAGTAGGTCCCACCGAGGAAGGTGACCGGCAGGATGATGAACCCGAACATCAGCCCGATGTTGCGGGGCTCGAAGCTGGTGCCGAGCAGCAGCCCGAGCGAGGCCATGGTGACGCAGGCCAGCGGAACCAGGGTCACGATGATCCACCAGTGCAGCGTGAGGTGGGCCTCGACGCCCTTGGCGTGGACCACCGAGGCGATGGGCAGCACGATGACCGCCGAGATGAGCCCCTGCACCGCCCCCGAGAGGACCTTGGCCATGGCCACCAGCCAGATCGGACACGGGGCCTGCACCCGGTCCTCGATCTCTCGGGTGTAGCCGAACTCCTGCGACATGGTGAGGGCCACCGACTGCACCCCCTGGAAGAGGATCGAGATGCCCACCACGCCGGGCACCAGCACGGTGGCGAATGCCGACTCCGCCGCCGGGCTGCCTGCCCCGCCGATGCCCTGGCCGATCTTCGGGAAGACGTAGAGGAAGACGAAGCAGAGCAGGAACGGTTGGACCAGGGTTCGCACGACGAACTCGAACAGGTGCTTTCGGAGCACCAGCAGGTCGCGCAGGATGAGCGCCCAAAGGGCGACGCGGCCTGCGCCGAACGCCGACCTGGTCGGGGCCAGGCCGACGTGGGCCGGGTGGGTGCCCGACTCGAGGGTGCTCACGACTCCCTCAGGTCCTTGCCGGTGAGATTGATGAACACCGTCTCCAGTGTCGGCTCGGTGACCGAGAGGTCGAGGACGGGGAAGCCGGCCTCCTCCGCGGCGGAGACGACGATCGGCAGCAACCGATCCTTCCCCCTCACGTTGAGCTCCACGCCACCCTCGATGGCCCGGGACCCGGTCACGCCGGGCACGCCCTCGGTGAGCACACGGGCCAGCTCGTCCCGGTCCCCGCCGGCCGTGACGGTGACGATGGTGTCCGCATCGACCTGCTGCTTCAAGGCGGCGGGTGTGTCGAGGGCGAGGATCCTCCCCCGGTCCATGATGGCCACCCGACCGCAGAGCTGGTCGGCCTCCTCCATGTAGTGGGTGGTGAGCAGGATCGTCTGGCCCTCGGCATTGAGCTCCCGGAGGGTGTCCCACAGCGCCAGTCGGCTCTGTGGGTCGAGGCCGGCGGTGGGCTCGTCGAGGAAGAGGACGGCCGGGCGGTGGAAGATGGCCCGTGCCACCATCAGGCGCTGGGCCATCCCCCCGGACAGGGCGTAGACCGAAGCACCGGCCCACCTGTCCAGCTGGAACTGGGCCAGCAGCTCGGTGGCCGTGCGACGGGACTCCTTGGCCGGGATGCCGAACAGGCGTCCGTGGAAGTAGAGGTTCTCCGACACGGTCAGCTGCCGGTCCAAGGTGTTCTGCTGGCTGACGATTCCGATGATCTGCTTGGCCAGTGCCGGATGCGCCACCACATCGATGCCGCCCACGAAGGCCTGCCCGGAGGTCGGGATCACCCGGGTGGTCAGCATGCCGGCCGTGGTGGTCTTCCCGGCCCCGTTGGGGCCGAGCAGCCCGAAGATCTCACCGGTGCCGACCACGAGGTCGAGGGTGTCCACGGCCCGGAAGTCCGAACCGGCGTAGACCTTAGTGAGCCCGACCGTGCGGATGATCGGGCCGGCGGGGGCCGCCCGATCAGCGCCAGTGGTGGAGGCGGTGGTGGTCATGGCTCTGCCGGCGACGATACCGTGCCGGCCGCGAACCCGATGCCCGCCATGGCACGCCCGGTCGAAGCGGTCTACTTGGGGGGCATCCGGATGCCGCCGTCGAGTCGGATTACCTCGGCGTTCAGATAGCTGTTCTTCGCGATGTGGGCCACCAGCTCGCCGAACTCGGCGGGGTTGCCGAGTCGCTTGGGGAAGTTCACGGACTGGGCCAGCGCGTCGCGGGCCTCGTCGGGAAGCATGGCCAACAGCGGCGTGTCGAACAGGCCCGGGGCGATGGCCAGCACCCGGATGCCCACCACGGCCAGGTCGCGGGCGGCCGGCAGGGTCATGCCGACGATCGCACCCTTCGATGCCGAGTAAGCCAGCTGGCCGATCTGGCCGTCGAAGGCGGCCACCGAGGCGGTGTTGACGATGACGCCACGCTCGCCGTCCGCCTGGGGCTCGATGGTGGCCATGGCCGACGCCGCCCTGGTCATCACGTTGAACGTGCCGATGACATTCAGGGTCTGGATGAACTGGAACACGCCGAGCTCGTGCGGCGTGCCGTCGCGGTTGATGACCCGCCCCACCCAGCCGGTCCCGGCACAGTTGACCACGATGCGCAAGTTGCCGCCGTCCGCCGCCTGGTCGACGGCCTTCTGGCAGTCGTCGGGATCGGTCACATCCCCGCCGATGAAGTTGGCACTGCCGCCGATCTCGGCGACGACTCCTTTGCCCCGCTCCTCGTTGCGGTCGAACACTGTGACCCGAACGCCGTCGGCTGCGAGCTTGCGGGCAGTGGCCTCTCCGAGACCCGATGCGGCGCCGGTGATGATTGCTGAACTTCCGTTGATCTCCATGCCAGCAGGTTACGGGAGGGACGGGCCGGAGCCAAAACCGGCCGAGGGCGCAGCCTCACCGGCCCTGGGGCCCCCTCACCGGCCCTGGCGGGCCCCCTTCACCGGCCCTGGCGGGCCGCAGCCTCGGTGGCCAGGAGGTCGACCACGTCGTTCATCCGGTCACCCGAGTGTCCTTTCACCCAGTCGAAGGTGACCGGGCGGGACGAGTCGAGCGCCAGATCGAGCAGTCGCTCCCACAGGTCCCGGTTGGCCACCGGCTTGCCCTGCGAGTTGCGCCATCCCCGCCCCTTCCAGCCGGCCCACCATTTCTGATTGAAGCAGTGGACCACGTAGGTCGAGTCACTGATGACGTGGACGGGGCCGGTCAGCGCCTCGAGGGCCTCGACCACGGCGGTCACCTCCATCCGCTGATTGGTCGTGTGGGCCTCGCCGCCGCTGTCCGACGGGCCGCCGTCCACCGCCCATGCCCAGCCACCGGGCCCGGGGTTCCCCAGGCACGAGCCATCGGTGTAGGCGACGGTCACCTCGCGCTCCATCGGCAGCTCCACGTCCATCGGGACAGCATGCCCGCTCCGGCAGGCCGGCGAGTGCACGGTCGTGCAGGCCGGGCGACTACCGCCCGCAGCGCTCCGGGTGGGAGCATGGGTTCCGTGCTCTTCGACGGCGTCAGTCACCAACTAGCCGACATCGACCCCGGAGAGACCTCGGAGTGGCTGGATGCGTTCGACGACGTGGTCGACGCCCGGGGTCGGACCAGGGCCCGGTACCTCCTGATGAGGCTGCTGGAGCGGGCCGGCCACAAGCAGGTCGGCTTCCCGGCCACGGTGTCCTCGCCCTACGTCAACACCATCCCGTCGGACGAAGAACCGGAGTTCCCCGGGGACGAGTTCCTCGAACGACGCATCCGGGCCTTCATCCGCTGGAACGCGGCGGTGATGGTGACCCGGGCCAACATCCGCTCGGAGGCGATAGGGGGCCATCTCTCCACGTACGCCAGTTCGGCCGCCCTCTACGAGGTGGGCTTCAACCACTTCTTCCACGGCAAGGACGGCGGCCGGGCCGGGGACCAGGTGTACTTCCAGGGGCACGCGTCCCCCGGCATCTACGCCCGGGCATTCGTCGAGGGACGGCTGTCTGAGGCCCAACTCGACAACTACCGGTTCGAGGTGGGGGGCGACGGGCTGTCCTCCTACCCCCATCCGCGGCTGATGCCCGGGTTCTGGGAGTACCCGACGGTGTCCATGGGCCTAGGCCCCCTCAACGCCGTCGCCCAGGCCCACGTGAGCCGCTACCTCCATGCCCGGGGGATCGCCGACACCTCGGACAGTCGGGTGTGGGGGTTCGTCGGGGACGGGGAGTTCGACGAGCCCGAGACCATCGGCCTGCTCGGCATGGCGGCCCGGGAGCACCTCGACAACCTGACGCTGGTGGTCAACTGCAACCTGCAGCGGCTTGACGGGCCGGTGCGGGGCAACGGCAAGGTCATCCAGGAGTTCGAGGCGCTCTTCCGGGGTGCCGGGTGGAACGTCATCAAGGTGATCTGGGGCCGGACCTGGGACGAGCTCCTGGCCAAGGACGTCGACGGGGTGCTGCTCAACAAGATGAACTCGACCGTCGACGGCGAGTTCCAGAAGTATGCCACCGAGTCCGGCGCCTACATCCGCGAGCACTTCTTCGGGCCGGACCCCCGGCTGACGGCCCTGGTGGCCCACCTCTCGGACGAGGAGCTGCAGAGCCTCCCCCGGGGTGGGCACGACTACCGCAAGCTCTACGCCGCTTACCGGGCGGCGACGGAACACAAGGGCGCCCCCACCGCCATCCTGGCCAAGACGGTCAAGGGCTGGACCCTCGGGCCGGCGATCGAGGCCCGTAACGCCAGCCACCAGATGAAGAAGATGACCAAAGACCAGTTTCTGGCCCTGCGCGATCGGCTGTTCCTGCACGACCAGATCCCCGAGCACGAGCTCGAGGCCGACCTGCCGCCGTACTACCGGCCGGCGCCCGACGAGCCGGCGGCCCTCTACCTCGCCGAGCGGCGCCGTTCCCTCGGGGGACCGCTCCCAAGCCGGGTGGTCCGGGCCAAGGCGCTCCCGGCCCCGAATGAGGCCGCCTTCGCCGACCTGCTGGCCGGCTCCGGCCGCCAGGGGGTCTCGACCACCATGGCCTTCGCCCGACTTCTGCGTTCCCTGGTCCGGGACCCGTCGATCGGGCCCCGCATCGTTCCCATCGTCGCCGACGAGGCGCGGACCTTCGGGCTCGAGTCGCTGATCAGCGAGGCGCACATCTACGCACCCGACGGCCAGCGCTACACCCCGGTCGACGCCGGCCTCGCCCTGCACTACGCCGAGAGTGCCTCGGGCCAGGTGCTCCAGGAGGGGATCAGCGAAGCCGGGGGCATCGCTGCGTTCACGGCGGCGGCCACCTCGTATGCCACGTGGGGCGAGCCCCTGATCCCCTGTTACCTCTTCTACTCGATGTTCGGGTTCCAGCGGACGGGTGACCTCTTGTGGGCCCTCGGTGACTGCCGCGGCCGCGGGTTCCTCCTCGGGTGCACGGCCGGCCGGACCACCCTCAACGGCGAGGGGCTCCAGCACCAGGACGGCCACTCGCTGCTGTTGGCCTCCGTCGTGCCGAACGTCGCCGCCTACGACCCGGCGTTCGCCTACGAGGTGGCCACCATCGTGGAGGACGGCATCAGGCGGATGACCGGCCCGGACCCGGAGGACCGTTTCTGGTACCTCACCCTCTACAACGAGAACTATCCGATGCCGGCGCTGCCGGCGGATCCGGCCGAGGCGGATCGGGTGCGGACGGGGATCATCAAGGGCCTCTACCGGTTCTCCTCTGTCGGGCCCGCGGGTCACGCTGCCGCCGACGGACCCGCTCCCGACCAGGCGGGCGGGCGGCGTTCGGCCCGGGCCACGCTGCTCTTCTCGGGGACGGCCTGGCAAGCGGCGATGGCAGCCCGGGACCTGTTGTCCGCCGACTGGGGCGTCGATGCCGACGCATGGTCGGTCACCTCGTACAAGTCGCTCCGCGAGGACGCCATCTCCGTCGAACGGTGGAACCGGCTGCACCCTGCCGACGCCACACGGGTCCCCCATGTGACCGACTGCCTGAACCGGTCCGAAGGGCCCATCGTGGCGGTAACCGACTACATGCGATCGGTCCCCGACCAGGTGGCCCGATGGATGCCCCGGCGCTTCCTGTCGCTCGGGACCGACGGATTCGGGCGCTCCGACACCCGGGAGGTGCTACGCCGGTTCTTCGAGGTCGACGCCGCCCACGTGGTGGTGGCCGTCCTCCGCTCCCTCGCCGCAGACGGCCTGGTCTCTGCGGGTGTCGTGGCGGAGGCCATCGACCGCTACGGCATCGACACGGCCGCCGGCGACCCCTGGGATTCGTAGCGCCCGGTCGCCCTGCTGCCGGCGGATCGGTGGCGACGCTCCGGCTAGCCTGACGCCGTGATCCACGTGACCGGAGATGAAGCCGCAGACAGACTCCTCTCGGACGATCCGTTGGCCCTGCTGATCGCCATGGTCCTCGACCAGCAGATCCCCCTCGAGCGGGCCTTCAAGGCGCCTTTGGACCTGCAGGACCGTCTCGGTGGGCAGCTCGAGGTCGGGGCCATTGCCTCCATGGACCCCGAGGAGTTGGCCTCGGTCTTTGGCGCCAAACCGGCGCTGCACCGGTTTCCGAAATCGATGGCCGGACGGGTACAGGAAGTCTGCAGCGTCATCGTGGGCTCCTACGGCGGCGACGCCGCGGCCATCTGGACCTCGGCGGCCGATGGCGAAGAGCTGCTCTCCAATCTGAGGGCCCTACCCGGCTTCGGTGAGCAGAAGGCCCGCATCTTCATTGCCCTCCTCGGCAAGCAGCTCGGGGTCCGACCGGCCGGCTGGGAGCACGCGGCCGCGCCGTTCGGCGAACCGGGAACCCACCGCTCCGTGGCCGATATCGACTCACCCGAGGCGTCGACCAAAGTCCGCCAGTACAAGCAGCAGATGAAAGCCGAGGCCCACGCCAAGGCATCCACGCCCGGCTGAGGGGGCCGGACGGGCTACTGGCCCTGCGGAGAGACGCCCCGGATCTTGGCACCCGACGGCAGCGCCACCGGGGGTGCCGACCCGACCTGGGAGATGACCAGCTGGATCGAGGCGCCGGGTACCTTTGCACTGAACTCCGAGACGTACTGGCCCGAGACCGTGTAGGTCAACGTCCCGGTCTGGGTGCCCTGGGTCAAGTCGAAGGTGTAGGTGCTCCCCGACTGCGCCTCGTGGGTCCCCTGTTTGTAGAGGCGCAGGTACATCTGGGCCGGGTCGACCGCGGTGGCCCCCTGGCTCTGCTGACGATAGAAGGTGAGCTGCTTGGTGGACGCGGTGGAGGCGACCGTCACGCTCTGGTACTCGAACCCCCCGATCACGTAGACGTAGCTGCGCTTGCTTCCGCTCTCGATGTAGCCGCCCAGGCGATCGGGGGCCTGATAGGTGAGGTAGGCGGTCTCCTTGCCCTGCGGCGTCTGCTCGCTCAGGACCTCCGAGTAGCTGGCGGCAGCCAGCGTGTTGGTCACCGCCTCGGGCAGTGTGGCGGTCTTGGGCGACTGGGTCAGCCCCAGCGTCGCGCCACCGGCGCCGACCACGGCCACCAGGGCCAGCAGGAGCCAGCTGATAATTCGCCTCAGATCACTCATCACGAAGACGCTACGCCAGATCGCAGGCGGGGAGAACCACGATGGAGATGGTCGACGCCCGGGGCGCTGTGGTCGGCACGGGGCGGTGGCTCAGATGCCGATGCGCTGGGCCAGGAGCTCCCGATGGTAGGAGGGGTCCCCCAGCATCAGCTCCGATGACTTGGCCCGCTTGAAGTAGAGGTGGGCCGGGTGTTCCCAGGTGAAGCCTATGCCGCCATGGATCTGGATGGTCTCTGCGGCAGCATGGAAGTAGGCCTCCGAGCAGTACGACTTGGCCAGGCTGGCGACCACCGGCAGCTCGTCGGAGTCCTCGGCCGCGGCCCA
>DAIMIK010000045.1:0-17518 GCA_036722795.1 Acidimicrobiales bacterium
ACGTGTCCGCCTACATCCCGACCAACGTGATCTCGATCACCGACGGCCAGGTCTTTCTCGAGAGCGAGCTCTTCTATGCCGGCGTGCGCCCTGCCATCAACGTGGGCATCTCGGTCAGCCGAGTAGGGAGCGCCGCCCAGATCAAGGCCATGAAGTCGGTGGCCGGAACCCTGAAGATCGACCTGGCCCAGTTCCGTGAGCTTGAGGCCTTCTCCACCTTCGGCTCCGAGCTCGACAAGGTGTCCCAGGCCCAGCTCGACCGGGGCTATCGCCTCACCGAGCTGCTCAAGCAGGGACTCAACGCCCCGGTGCCGGTGGAGGAGCAGGTGCTGGTCATCTACGCCGGCTCGGAGGGCTACGTCGACAATGTCCCCGTCTCGGAGGTGCAGCGCTACGAGGCCGAGGTGCGCGCCTACTTCCGGGCCAGCCACGCCGGACTGCTCGAGGAGATCCGCACGTCCGGCAAGCTGCCCGAGGGAGACGAGCTGGCCACGTCGCTCCGGTCCTTCACGGATGCGTTCGACGCCGGCAGGGACGCCTGATCGATGGCCGGAGGTCAGGAGCGCATCCTTCGTCGACGGATCAAGAGCATCACGTCGACCCAGAAGATCACCAAGGCGATGGAGCTGATCGCCGCGTCGCAGATCGTGCGCGCCCAGGGCCGCATCGCCGCGTCCCGGCCGTACCAGCAGGGGATGGCCCGCATCGTGCTCGAGACCGCGCTCGGCGACCCCGTTGCCGCCGGCCGCCTGCTCGGCACGCCGGAGGCGATCTCCAAGGTGGCAGTCCTCAGCGTGGTGGCCGACCGAGGCCTGTGCGGCGGGTACAACTCGTCGGTCTTCCGGGCCACCGAGCGCCTGCTGACCGCCGACGACGCCTCGGCTGTCGAGTTCCGCCTGTTCACCGTGGGCAAGAAGGCCCAGGGCTACTTCCGCTTCCGCGGCCAGCCTGTCGAGTGGTCTTTCACCGGGATGAGCGAGCGGCCGAGCTTCACCAATGCGCGTGAGGTGGCGGCCGCCGTCGTCACCCCCTTCGTCAACGGGGAGGTCGACCAGGTGATGATCGTGTCCACCCGCTTCCTGTCGGCCGGCAGCCAGCGGGTCGAGGCCCGCCAGCTGCTCCCCCTGATCGATCCGCGTGATGCCGCACAGAGGGCCCCGCACGAGGACGAGCCGGGGAGCTGGTCGACCGCGCCCGAGGACGGCGACGTGAAGTCCGGCTACACCGAGTTCGAGCCGGACGCCGCCATCCTGCTCGAGACCCTCGGGCCGCGCGCCGCGGAGACCGAGATCTTCGCCGCGCTCCTCGAGGCCACGGCATCCGAGCTCACCGCCCGCCAGCGGGCCATGGCCGCCGCCACCGACAACGCCGGCGAGCTCATCAAGAAGTACTCGCGGATCATGAACCGGGCCCGACAGGACACCATCACCACGGAGATCATGGAGATCGTCAGCGGGGCCGAAGCGCTCCGGGCCGGGACCACCGACGACCAGGGTGGCCTGGTCATCGAGACCAGGGTCTGAACCGTGCACGTGCCGACCGCCACCGACCGCTGCCACGCCATTCGACGCCATCGTGCCGTAACGGACAACATCAAGGGAGCCCGACGCTCATGACCACCACTGCACCCCAACACAGCGAATCCCGCACGCTGGCCACCGGCCGGGTGGTGGCCATCGCCGGTCCGGTCATCGACGTGGAGTTCCCGCCCCACGCCCTGCCGGAGATCAACGGCGCCGTCGAGGTGGACAGCGAGCTCGAGGGCAACAAGGAGATCATCACCGCCGAGGTCGCCCAGCAGATTGGTGACGGACGGGTCCGCTGCATCTGCCTGAAGGCCACCGACGGCCTGACCCGCGGGGCCGTGGTGCGCAACCTCGGGCGTGGCCTGCAGGTGCCTGTCGGTGATGCCGTGCTCGGCCACGTGTTCAACGTGCTGGGCCAGCCGCTCGACACCGACTCGATCGGTGAGGCGGAGGACCATTGGGAGATCCACCGGCCCGCCCCCAACTTCGACACCCTGGAGCCCAGGGCCGTCATGTTCGAGACGGGCATCAAGGTCATCGACCTGCTTGAGCCCTACGTGCAGGGCGGCAAGATCGGCCTGTTCGGGGGCGCTGGTGTGGGCAAGACCGTGCTCATCCAGGAGATGATCAACCGGGTGGCCCTCGAGCACGGCGGTGTCTCGGTCTTCGCCGGGGTGGGGGAGCGCACCCGTGAGGGGACCGACCTGTGGATCGAGATGCAGGAGTCGGGCGTCATCGAGAAGGCCGCCCTCGTCTACGGCCAGATGGACGAGCCCCCGGGCGTGCGCCTCCGGGTGGCGTTGGCCGCCCTCACCATGGCCGAGTACTTCCGCGACGTGAAGAACCAGGACGTGCTGCTGTTCGTGGACAACATCTTCCGGTTCGTCCAGGCCGGCTCCGAGGTCTCGACCCTGCTCGGCCGCATGCCCTCGGCCGTGGGCTACCAGCCCACCCTGGCCGACGAGATGGGCCAGCTCCAGGAGCGGATCACCTCCACCCGCGGGCGGTCGATCACCTCGCTGCAGGCGGTCTACGTGCCGGCCGACGACTACACCGACCCGGCGCCGTTCACCACGTTCACCCATCTCGACGCCACCACCGAGCTGTCCCGTGACATCGCCTCATTGGGCATCTACCCGGCGGTCGACCCGTTGGCGTCCACTTCCAACATCCTGGCCCCCGAGATCGTCGGCGACCGCCACTACACCGTGGCCCGGAGGGTGCAGGGGGTCCTGCAGCGCTACAAGGAGCTCCAGGACATCATCGCCATCCTCGGGCTTGACGAGCTGTCCGAAGAGGACAGGGTCACCGTGTCCCGGGCCCGCAAGGTGCAGAAGTTCCTCTCCCAGCCGTTCAACGTGGGCGAGGTGTTCACCGGGCTCAAGGGCGTGACCGTGTCCGTCGACGAGACCGTCGAGTCGTTCGAGGCCCTGGTCAACGGCGAGCTCGATGAGGTCCCCGAGCAGGCCTTCCTCAACGTCGGCGGGGCCGAGTCGGTGCTGGCCAAGGCGCACGCCCTCGAGAACGACTGACCGGGTCGGCACCGAACCATGGCTGACGACAACCTCTTCCAGATCGAACTGGTCACCCCGGAGCGCATCCTGCTGACCGGGTCGACCTCCGAGGTCATCCTCCGCACCGGCGAGGGCGACGTCACCTTCCTGGCCGGCCACACCCCCCTGGTGGGCACGGTCGAGCCCGGCGTGGCGCGGGTGGCCCTCCCCGAAGGGGACGTGGTCAAGGTGGCGGTCCATGGGGGGTTCGTACAGGTGGAGCAGGGTGTCCCCGCCGAGGCCGACGCCGCCGGGGCCGGCGAGGGTCCCGGCACCTCCGGGGCCCCCGGCACCCGGGTCACCCTGCTGGCCGGGGTGGCCGAGCTGGCCGAGGAGATCGACACCGAACGGGCCCGCGTCGCCTTCGAGAGAGCGGAGTCACGGGTCGCCGAGCTCGGCGCCGCCGGCTCCAGGGCGGGCGGAGAGGCGGAGGAGCCCGATGCCGAGATGGTCGACGCCGAGGCCGCACTCCGCCGGGCCCAGGTGCGCCTCGAGGCCACCGCCACCGCCGGTGTCACCGCCACCGCCGGTGTCACCGCCACCGCCGCCACCTGAGCGCGGTCCAGTCGGGCATCGGGCCCGACCGATCAACCGAATTCTATGGCGCTGTACTCGGCCAGCTTGTGCAGCGGGTGCCGTGCGTCGATCAGGCGCACCGTGCCCGACTTGGAGCGCATCACCAGTGACTGGGTGTGGGCCCCGAACCCGTCGTAGCGGACGCCGGCGAGCAGCTCCCCGTCCGTGATCCCGGTGGCGGCGAAGAAGCAGTTGTCGCCGCGGACCAGGTCGTCGGTGTGGAGGACCGCATCGAGGTCGTAGCCGAGGTCGAGGGCGGCCCGGCGCTCCTCTTCGTCGCGGGGCCACAGGCGGCCCTGGATCTCGCCGCCCATCGACTTGAGGGCGGCGGCGGAGATGACCCCCTCGGGGGTCCCCCCGATCCCCGCCAGGAGGTCAACCCCGGTGTCGGGCCAGGACGTGGCGATGGCTCCGGCCACGTCACCGTCGGTGATGAGCCGGATGCGGGCCCCGGTGCTCCGCACGGAGGCGATCAGCTCCTCGTGGCGTGGCCGGTCGAGGATGACCACGGTCAGGTCTCGGACCGTGGTCCCCTTTGCCTCGGCCACCGCCCTCAGGTTCTCCTCGATGGGCCGGGTGATGTCGATGACCCCCACGGCGAGCGGCCCGACGGCCAGCTTCTCCATGTAGACGCACGGTCCGGGGTCGAACATGGTGCCCTGCTCGGAGACGGCGATGACCGCCAGGGCCCCGCCCCGGCCCAGGGCGGTGGAGGTGGTCCCGTCGACGGGGTCCACGGCGATGTCGGTCCTCGGCGGGGTGCCGTCCCCGATGCGCTCGCCGTTGAAGAGCATGGGCGCGTTGTCCTTCTCGCCCTCGCCGATCACCACCACCCCGTCCATGGAGATGGAGGACAGCACGATCCGCATGGCGTTGACGGCGGCGTCGTCGGCCCCCTCCTTGTCGCCCCGGCCCATCCAGCGCGACGCGGCCAGCGCCGCCGCCTCGGTGACCCGGACCAGCTCCATGGCCAGGTTGCGATCGGGTGCCTGCGTGTGGTGCGTATCGGGGGTCACGGACCCCGACGTTAGTGGCTGGAGGGCGGATGGACCGGCGGAGCGGCACCCGGCGGCAGGGAAAGGGCGGCTCGTCCCGGGGCCTCCCGGCCCGGGCAGCCATGGCGGCTCGAACCTCCCTATGCTGACCACCAATGAGCCCAGGAGAGAAACCCCATGCCGTGGGTGGATTCGCGGAGTGGCAGGAGGCCTATGCCGAGGCCACCCTCCGGGACGCCGACTTCGAGACGATGTCGGGGGTCCCCCTCGAGCCGGTCTACGGCCCGGGGCCGAAGGTAGGAGGGGCTGGCGGAACCGGCGAGCGGGCCCCCGGCGAGTGGCCGGGCGTCTTCCCCTACACACGGGGGCCGTATGCCTCGATGTACCGCTCCAAGCTGTGGACCATGAGGATGTTCGCCGGGTTCGGGACGGCCGAGGACACCAACGCCCGTTTCCACGACATCCTCCGCGCCGGCGGGGAAGGCCTGTCGGTGGCCTACGACCTCCCCACCCTGATGGGCCGCGACTCCGACGACCCGCTGTGCGTGGGCGAGGTGGGCCGGTGCGGCGTGGCCGTGGACACGCTGGCCGACGCCGCGGACCTGTTCGCCGGCATCGACCTGGGGTCCACCACCACCTCGATGACCATCAACTCGCCGGCGGCCATGTGCTTCGCCATGTACGTGTCGGCGGCCGAGGCGGCGGGGACAGAACGAAAGCGCCTCGGCGGCACCCTCCAGAACGACATGCTCAAGGAGTACCAGGCCCAGAAGGAGTACATCTTCCCGCCCCGGCCGTCACTGCGGCTGGTCACCGACATCATCCGCTACTGCGCGGCGGAGATGCCCCGGTTCCACCCCGTGTCGGTGTCCGGCTACCACATCCGCGAGGCCGGTTCGACGGCGGCACACGAGCTGGCCTTCACCCTGGCCAACGGGTTCGCCTACGTGGAGGCGGCGAGGGCGGCAGGCCTGGGCGTGGACGAGTTCGCCCCTCGCCTGTCCTTCTTCTTCAACGCCCACATCGACTTCTTCGAGGAGATCGCCAAGTACCGGGCGGCCCGCCGGATCTGGGCCAGGTGGATGCGGGACCGCTATGGCGCCGAGGAGCCCCGCTCGCTGATCTGCCGGTTCCACACCCAGACTGCCGGGGTGTCCCTGACGGCTCAGCAGCCGGAGCTCAACATCGTGCGGACGGCCATCGAGGCGCTGGCCGGGGTGCTCGGCGGCACCCAGAGCCTGCACACCAACTCCATGGACGAGGTGCTGGCCCTTCCCACCGAGAAGGCGGCCCGCATCGCCCTGCGCACCCAGCAGGTCCTGGCCAGCGAGACCGGGGTGGCCAACGTGGCCGACCCCCTGGGCGGGTCGTGGTTCGTCGAGGCGCTCACCGACGAGATGGAGGCGCAGGCCGAGGCCGTCTTCGCCCACCTCGACGAGCTGGGCGACGGATCGATTCTCGACGGGGTGATCGCCGGTATCGAGACCAACTGGTTCCAGGGCGAGATCGCGGACGCCGCCTACCGCTTCCAGCGGAAGGTCTCGGCCGACCGGATGGTCATCGTGGGCGTGAACGGCTTCACCGGGGGGAACGAGGATTCGGAGCTGCCCACCCTCCACATCGGCCCCGAGGTGGAGGAGGCCCAGCGCAAGCGGCTGGCCGAGGTCAAGCGCCACCGGTCCGGGGCCGCGGTGGAGGCGGCGCTGGTCCGCCTGGTGGACGATGCGGGGCACTCGGACAGCAACCTGATGCCGGCCATCTTCGAGGCCGTGCGGGCCTACGCCACGGTGGGTGAGATGGTGAACGCCCTGGCCGACGTGTTCGGCCGTTGGGAGGAGCACGCGGTCATCTGACCGCCGTGTGTCGAGTCGGTGTGCGCCCCGCCGGGGCACGATCCCCCGGTCCGGGGGTCGGCTCCGGGGTCGGCTCCGTGGCGGGGGGCGAACCGGCCACCGGTCAGCAGGGGTGCCGGTCCGGGCGGGCCATACTGGTGGGGTGGATCGCTTCGTCGTGAACCCGGCCGGACCGCTGTCGGGGACAGTCCGGGCCGGTGGGGCCAAGAACTCGGTCCTTAAGCTGATGGCGGCCTGCCTGCTGGCCGAGGGTCGCCACGTCCTGACCGACGTCCCCCGGATCGCCGATGTGGACATCATGGGCGAGGTGCTCGGGGCGATGGGGGTGGACGTGCGCCGGGGCCGGACGCCGGACGAGCTGGTGGTGACCACCCCGGCCGACGTGGTCCCCGAGGCGCCCTACGAGCTGGTGGAGCAGATGCGGGCCTCGGTGGTGGTGCTCGGCCCGCTGCTGGCTCGTCACGGATGGGCGACCGTGCCGATGCCCGGAGGTGACGACTTCGGCCCCCGTCCCATCGACATGCACGTGCACGCGCTCGAGACGATGGGCGCGGTGTTCGAGTCGTCTCACGGAAACGTGGAGGCCAGGGTCGAGTCCACCGTCGGCGGGGTGCCGCGGCTGGTCGGCAACCGGGTGGTCCTCGAGTACCCCAGCCACACCGGCACCGACAACGTGCTGATGGCGGCCACCCTGGCCAAGGGGACCACCGTCATCGAGAACGCGGCCCGTGAGCCCGAGGTGAGCGACCTGGCCGAGTTCCTCAACGCCATGGGGGCCCGGATCACCGGCGCGGGCACCTCGCGCATCGAGGTCGAAGGTGTCGACGCCCTGCATCCGGCCACCCATGCCGTCATCCCCGACCGGTTGGTGGTGGCCACCTTCCTGGTGGCGGCCGGCCTAGCCGGCGGCGACGTGGTGGTGGAGGACGGGCGACCTGACCACATGGACATGCTGATCCGCAAGTTGATGGCCATGGGCGTCGAGATCACCATGGGCCCCGAGGGCCTGCGTGCACGCAGGGACCTCTCGGACCGGCTGGCGTCGGTCGACGTGGCCACGCTGCCCTACCCGGGGTTCGCCACCGACTACAAGCCGCTGATGGTGACGCTTCTCACCGTGGCCGACGGCGTGGGCATCGTCACCGAGAACCTCTTCTTCGGCCGGTTCCGCTACGTGGAGGAGCTGCGACGGATGGGGGCCGACATCCGGACCGAGGGCCACCACGCCGTGGTCCGCGGTGTGGAGCGGCTGTCGGGCGCCCCGGTCCGGGCCTTCGACGTGCGCGCCGGGGCCGCGTTGGTGCTGGCCGGCCTGGTGGCCGACGGGGAGACGGTCATCACCGACGCCCATCACGTCGATCGGGGCTACGAGAACCTCGACGGCAAGCTGGCCTCGCTCGGCGCGCACGTGGTGCGGGCCTGACTGCCCGCCCCCGCCCCGTATACGCTCGTCACCTCATGTCGAAGCCCCGCACCTCCGATCCCTCGACGCTCCTCGAGGCGGCCCGCGACGGGGACCGCGTGGCCCTGGCGCGCCTGCTGTCGTTGGTGGAGCGGGGCGGCGACGGGTCCCGCGCCGTGGCCGAGTTGGCCTACAAGACGGTCGACCAGGCCTACACGGTCGGCGTCACCGGTGCGCCCGGCGCCGGCAAGTCGACGCTGACCGACCGTCTCATCACCCTGGGCCGCGAGCAGGGCCTCGACGGGCCGGACCAGCTGGCCGTGCTGGCGATCGACCCCTCGTCCCCGTACTCCGGCGGTGCCATCCTCGGCGACCGGGTGCGCATGCAGAGCCACGCCCTCGACGACGGGGTCTTCATCCGGTCGATGGCCACCCGGGGCCACCTCGGGGGCCTGGCGGTCGCCGTCCCCGACGCCGTGCGCCTGCTGTCGGCGGTGGGGATACCCCTGGTCCTGGTCGAGACGGTGGGCGTCGGGCAGCAGGAAGTGGAGGTGGCCGCGGCCACCGACACCACCATCGTCGTGGTCAATCCCGGGTGGGGGGATGCCATCCAGGCCAACAAGGCGGGGCTGCTCGAGATCGCCGACCTGTTCGTCATCAACAAGGCCGACCGGCCGGGTGCCCGCGAGACCCGGCGCGACCTCGAGCTGATGCTGGACCTCACCGAACTCGGAACGTGGCGCCCCGAGATCGTGGAGACGGTGGCCTCGACGGGCGAAGGGGTCGAGGAGCTGTGGGCGGTGATCGGGCGACACCGCCGCCAGCTCATCGCGGAAGGGACCCTCGACGAGCTGCGTCGCCGTCGGTTGACCCGCGAGTTCCACCAGATCCTGACGGCCCGCCTCGAGCAGGACATCGACCGGCTGCTGGCAGCCGACCGGTTCGCCGGCATCATCGGGGCCATGGCCGCCGGCGAGCTCGACCCCTACGAGGCCGCCGACCGACTCCTGTCGGGGATGATGCCGGACCCCGACGGCCCCGCGCCCGACGCCTGAGCCCGGTCGGTCGGCATACTCGCCACGGTGGGGACGGTGGGCACTTCCTCCTCGGGTAGCGTGCGCACGTGACCGTTACATCTGATCCGGGTGGTCGGGCAGCGCCCACCCGCGTGGCAACGATCGGTGAGCTGTCCAGGGGGCTGGCCACGCCGAGCGCGCCGCTCCCGCCGCCCGGGGACGACCCGCTCTGGTTCCAGCGCGCCGTCTTCTACGAGGTCTTCATCCGGGGCTTCTTCGACGCCAACAACGACGGCGTGGGGGACATCCCCGGGCTGATCGCCAAGCTCGACTATCTCCAGTGGCTGGGTGTCGACTGCCTGTGGCTGCTCCCCTTCTACCCGTCCCCCCTCCGCGACGGTGGGTACGACATCAGCGACTACTTCTCGGTGCATCCCGAGTGCGGCACCGTCGACGACCTCTCGAGGTTGCTCGACGAGGCGCACGCCCGCGGCATCCGGGTCATCGCCGACCTGGTGATCAACCACACCAGCGACCAGCACCCCTGGTTCATCGAGTCGCGACAGAGCCGGGACAACCCCAAGGCGGACTGGTACGTCTGGAACGACGACGACCAGCGGTGGCCCGAGGCCCGGGTGGTCTTCATCGACATGGAGCGGTCCAATTGGGCCTACGACGCGCAACGCGAGCAGTACTACTGGCATCGCTTCTACTCCCACCAGCCCGACCTCAACTACGACAACCCCGAAGTGGCCGATGCCATGCTCGAGGTGGTGCGCTTCTGGCTCGACCTCGGCCTCGACGGCTTCCGGCTCGACGCCGTCCCGTTCCTCTTCCAGCGGGACGGGACGGCGGGGGAGAACCTTCCCGAGACACATGCCTTCATCCGCCGGGCCCGGGCCGAGCTGGATGCGAACTACCCCGGCCGGATCCTGCTGGCCGAGGCCAACGGCTGGCCGGCCGATGTCGCCGACTACTTCGGCGACGGCGACGAGTGCCACCTCTGCTTCAACTTCCCGTTGATGCCGCGCCTGTTCATGGCGGTGCGCCGCGAGCAGAGCCTCCCGATCACCGAGATCCTGGCCCAGACCCCCGAGGCACCCGAACGGGCCCAATGGGCGATCTTCCTTCGCAACCACGACGAGTTGACCCTCGAGATGGTGACCGACGAGGAGCGTGACTACCTCTTCGCCGAGTACGCCAAGGATCCGCGCATGAAGCGCCACATGGGCATCGGCCGCCGCCTGGCCCCGCTCCTCGACCGCGACCGCCGCCTTTCGGAGCTGCTCTACTACCTGTTGTTCACCCTTCCCGGCAGCCCGGTCCTCTACTACGGGGACGAGATCCAGATGGGGGACAACCTGTACCTGGGCGACCGTGACTCGGTGCGCACGCCCATGCAGTGGACCCCCGACCGCAACGGCGGCTTCAGCCGGGCCGACTTCGCCCAGCTGTACCTCCCGCCCCTGATGGACCCGGTCTACGGGTTTGCCGCGGTTAACGTCGAGGCCCAGCAGCGCAACACCAGTTCCTTCCTCCACTGGATGCGACGGATCCTGGCCGTGCGCCGCCAGTTCCCCGTCCTGGGAACGGGGAAGATCGAGGTGGTCTCCTCGGCCAGTCCGTCGGTGCTGGCCTTCGTCCGCTCGGACCACGAGTGTGAGGGGCTCGAGCCGGCGAACCCGGTCCTGTGCGTGCACAACCTGAGCCGGCTGGCCCAACCGGCGGAGATCGACCTCGAGCAGTGGACCGGGGCCCAGCCCATCGAGTTACTGGGACGGGTGGCCTTCCCTCTGGTGGGCACCGAACCGTATTCGGTCACCCTGGGCCCCTACGGCTCGCTCTGCTTCGAGATCGCCTAGATTCGGCGCTTCCCCCAGCCCCCTCGGCCGCCTGCGGCCGTTCCGGGGCCCGGTGGGATTCAGACGCCCTGGGCGACCGGCACCTTGACGACGAGCTCCTCTGCGGCCCGCTCGGGGTTCACGATGTTGATCAGCACACCGGTGCCCAGTTCGAAGCCGGCCACCGTGGTGAGCTTGGGCACGACGTGGACGTGCCAGTGGTAGGGCTCGGGTGCCCGGTAGGGCGCGGAGTGGAACACCAGGTTGTAGGCGACGTCACCGAGTACCTCGCGCAGGCTCCCCAGGGCGATCTTGAGGGCCTTGCCCACCGCCACCAGGTCGGTCGGGGGGCTGTGGTGGAGGTGGGGCCCGTGGGCCCGGGGGATCACCAGCATCTCGTAGGGCGTCCCGCTCCAGAACGGGCAGATCACCAGCACCTGCTCGTCGGCGTAGACCACCCGGTGATTGACGTTCTCCTCGGCGTCGACGGTGGTGCACAGCAGGCAGCGCCCGGCGAACCGGGCAAAGCCGGCCTGCTCCTCGACGAGCTCGCGGGGGACGAACGACATGCCGAGCAGCTGGCCGTGCGGATGCTCGATGGATGCGCCTGCCTCGCGGCCGGCGTTGACGATGGCCTGGCTGTAGCGCAGGCCCGGGATCGAGGAGTGCTCCCCGATCCGGTTGCTTATGGCCCGCATGACCGCCGAGGTCTGCTCGTCGCTCAGCATCGACCACGAGTTCTGGTGGTCGGGGGAAAGCACCAGCACCTCGTGGATGCCGCCCGCGGTGGCCTGGGTGAAGACCGGGCCGCGATTGGTCACCACGAAGGGGGCGTCGCCCTCGAAGGCGGGGTAGAGGTTGGGGACGACCCGGACCTGCCACTCGCCGTCCGGGCCCCTGGTCTCGAAGGTGGGGGAGGTGGTCTCCTCGTTGCCCGGGCAGAAGGGGCACGGCTGGGAGGTGTCCGCCTGGATGGGAGACAGCCGCGGGGCGAACGCCTTGGGGCGGGTGGCGCGGTCGGTGCTCACCACCACCCAGCGACCGGTCAACGGGTCAAGTCGGAGTTGGTTCATCAGCTATGCGTGCTGCCCCTTGGTGCCTGCCTGATCTGTGCACACCCTGGTCGCCACCTCATATCCTGTAACGATGCCGGACCCGGACACGAATCCCCAGGGCTGGCGAGAGCCCTGGCAATAACGTATCAACAGCGGGACAGGGGCAGGAAACAGGGCACGCTGCCGCCTCCGGCGGGCGGAGTGCCAGACTCGGTCGGGTGAGCTCTGTCCCCACGGCAGTGGCAGCGAGCCACCACGCCCGCACTGCCGCCTACGACGTGGTGCTGCTGGCCCACGTGCTGTCCGCACTGGTCGGCCTCGGGGCCGTGACGGTCGCTGGCGCCTACGCCCGGGCCCTCCTCCGGGCCGGCCCGCAGTCGGAGTCGGTGCGGCACTACTACCGCCCCGGTGTGAACTGGGCGGGTCGCGTGCTGGTGCTGGTGCCGGTGCTCGGCGTCGCGTTGATGGCCATGAGCCAGGGCGACTTTTCGTTCTCCGACGGATGGGTCGCAGCCGGCCTCATGCTCTGGACGGTCGCCGTGGTGGCGGCCGAGGCAGTCCTGTGGCCCGCCGAGCGCCTACTGCAGACCGCTGTGGCCGATCCGTCGTCGAGCGCCGACCTCCGGGGGCCGTGCCTACGGGTGATGACGGTGGCAGGCGGGGTGGTCGTCGTGCTGGTGGTGGCGACGGTGGTGATGGTGGCCAAGCCCTAGGTCGGCCACCACGGTGAGGTGATGGTTGGCAGAGAGCCCTGTCTCGCATGGTGTCGATCCGGGGGCGGTTGCGTGCGGCGTTGACGTCCCGTCGAGGGCCGTGCCGAAGGTGTCACCAGTGAACCGCGGGTGTCACAAGTGAAGACGGGCGCGTCGAGGTACGGCTTGGCTATCACCGTCCGACACGATGACCGGGTCTTCGATGAGGGGTGGAACCGATCGACCATCACCAGATCGGCGCCCGGGTGACGAACTGCTCGTCCATGCCGAAGGTCGTGCCCGCCAGGTGTGACGCTCGTGTCGGACGGGTCCGCGGTCCGGGACCGGGTCCGACTCCTCCCGCCGGCCCGGCTCGTGCAATCAGGCCGGCGAGAACCGGCACGGGAGGTGCTTGATCCCGTTGATGAAGGGGGACCGGAGCCGGTCCGGCTCGGCGGTGGCCTCGATGTCGGGCAGGCGGACCAGCAGCTTGCGCATCATCACGTCGATCTCGCGCCGGGCCAGGTGCGCGCCGAGGCAGAAGTGGGGCCCGGCGGCCCCGAAGCCGACGTGGGGGTTGGGGTTGCGGCGGACGTCGAACCGGAAGGGGTCCTCGAACACGTCCTCGTCCCGGTTGGCCGAGTTGTAGAAGAGCAGCACCTTGTCAC
Source organism: Acidimicrobiales bacterium (assembly GCA_036722795.1). GTDB lineage: Bacteria > Actinomycetota > Acidimicrobiia > Acidimicrobiales > RAAP-2 > Bog-756. The sequence continues at coordinate 13,178 of DAIMIK010000045.1, forward strand.
CGGGGTGGAGCTCCTCGCCTGACAGGATGGTGTCCTCGGTGACAGTGCGGCGCATCCAGATCACCGGTGACCCCCAGCGCACGATCTCGTCCACTCCGGTGGCGGCGATGGTGGGGGGATCGGCCTGCCACAGGGCCCGTTGGTCCGGATGCTCGGTGAACGCCCACAGGCCGTGGGCGATGGCGTTGCGGGTGGTCTCGTTGCCCGCGGTCAGCAACAGGATGAAGAAGGACGCCAGCTCCGCCTGGGTCAGGGCCTCGCCGTCGATGTTGGTGGTGATCAACGCCGTGGTCAGGTCGTCGGCCGGGTGGTCGACCCGATGGGCGCTGAGCTCGTGCATGAGATCGGTGAGCTCCTGGCCGGCCTGGAGCCCGGCGAGCACCGGGTCGGAGTCCTCGGGGATGAACTCGGGATCGCCGCTGGACAGGATGACGTTCGAGCTGTGGAACACCGTGGCGTACTCCGACGGCGGGACGCCCATCATGTCGCAGATGATCTGGAGCGGGAGTGCGGCGGCGATCTCAGTGACGAAGTCGCACTCGCCCAGGTGCGCGGCCCGGTCGATGACCCGGTCGGCCACTTCCTCGATGCTGTTCTCGATGCTCAGGATCCGACGCGGGTTGAAGGCTGCCGACACGATGCGGCGGAGACGGGCATGGCGGGGGTTGTCGGTGGAGATCATGCCGGCGAAGTACTCCACCATCTCCGGGGGCAGGTCGAAGATGCTCACGGCTCCCTGCCCGGAGCAGTAGATCTCCGGGTGGCGGCTGATCTCGGTCACGTCGCCGTGCCGGGTCACGGCGCGGTACCCGGGCCCGGGTGGCGGCCCCAGCGGGGAGAGGGATGCCATGTCGGGCTCTTCGAACAGGGCCAGCGGGCGCTCGCGCCGGAGCAGTGCGAAGGCGCCCTCGCGCTCGGCCCACGGGCGTTCCCAGAACGCCAGGTCTGACAGATCGATCTCGTCGAGGCTGAGCACGGATTCGGGGTTCATGCGGCTCACCCTAGCGATCCGGCCCGCTCGGTCCGACCCCATCGGCCCGCAGAGTCCGAGCAGCACCGCCCGGGCCTCCTGCAGGCGGCCGGCCTCCACCAGGGGGACGACCTGGTGGTCGAGGACGGCGGCCCAGTCGACCGACCCGGTGGGCCTGCCGGCGCGCTGCAGGGCGCGTCGGGCCTCCTCGAGCAGGGCGGCGACGGTGGCCAGGTCCGTTCCCAGCGAGGCGGCGATGCGGTCCCGGATCCATCGGGCCAGGGCCGGGCTCGATCCGCCGGTCGAGACGGCCACGGTGACCGGCCCGGAGCGGAGGACCGAGGGGAGGCGGACGGTGCCCGGGCTGTCTCCGTCGGCACTGTTCACCAGCACGCCGGCAGCCAGGGCATCGGCCACGACCAGGCGGTCGACGCCGGGCACCCCGGTGGCGGTGACCACCAACTCGTAGTCGGCCGCCTCGCCGTCGCGGTAGGGGCGGCCCTCGATGGCGAGCGTCGACGGGCGGTCGGCCAGGGTGCGGATGGACCCGACCACATCGGGCGCCACCACGGTGACCTGTGCCCCCGACCGGAGCAGGCCGCCCACCTTGCCGGCGGCGACCGGGCCGCCGCCGACCACCAGGCACCGCCGGCCGGACACGGACAGCACGACCGGGTAGTCGGGGTACCCACCCGGTGGTGCGTGGTCGGATGGCTGGTCAGAGTGGTCGTTCATCGGCCCGGTCGGGGGGGTCGCGACGGGTGGGGCGCCGATCGGGGCATGGCCAATCTTGCCCCGATCGGCCGCTCAGTGAGGTATCGGCATTTCCTACCGGAATTGTTCTAAAACTTGACCAACTTGGTCATGTATAGTCGTACCAAGGTGATGCGGAGCCCGGATGCCCGAGGGCGACCGGGGAAGCGACGGGTCACCGGAGGGTCGGTCAGGGGACGAATCGCTGCCCGGCAGTCTGCACATTCGAACGTCGAGACAGGAAGTGCCCCGGGCACGGTCGGGACGGCCACCGGGGTCGGTAGGGCACGGAGCATCGGATCGGGAGGTGCGTGGCGCCCCCCGGCCCCCGCTGCGGAAAGTTGGAGGAGAACTGTGAAACTGAGCGTCGTGGACAACGAGACGAGGGTGGCCCGGCTGCGACAGGAGATGGCCGAGCAGTCGGCCGTCTTCGAATCGGCACCGGCCGGGTCGATCGTGGCGTGGGCCGTCGAGCGGTTCGGCACCAGGCTGGCCCTGGCGTGCTCCTTCCAGGAAGCGGTCCTCATCGACATCGCGGTCAAGGTCGACCCTCGCATCGAGGTCGTCTTCCTCGACACCGGCTCCCACTTCCCCGAGACGCTCGAGTATGTGGAGACCGTGCGGGCCCGCTACGACCTGAACCTCACCGTCACCACCCCGGGGGCCGGGTCCGAGGGCCATCCGTGCGGCACGCCCCAGTGCTGTGAGTTCCGCAAGGTGCGGCCCTTGAAGGAGGCCCTGGTGGGCAAGGATGCCTGGCTGACCGGCCTCAAGCGGGTCGACGCGCCGACTCGCCGCTCGGCGCCCGTCGTCACCTACGACGACATCTGGGGCAGGGTCAAGATCAATCCCATGGCCACCTGGACCGAGCAGGACATCGCCGGCTACGCGGCCGAGCACGGTCTCCTAGCGCATCCGCTGCTCTCCAAGGGCTACCTCTCCATCGGCTGCGCGCCGACCACCCGACCGGTGGGCGACGGCGAGGACCCCCGGGCGGGTCGCTGGTCCGACTCCGACAAGGTCGAGTGCGGACTGCACGTCTAGCATGACGAAGGACCGGGACGAGCTCTACGGGCTCCATATCCGTGGGGCCGACCGGCCGATGCCGTTCGTCAACCCCTACCGGACCACTGGCGAGCTCAACGAGATCGAGCGGTGGAAGCTCGAGCGGCATCCGCTGGAGATCGCGGATGCCATCATCGACACCTACTCCAAGGAGGGGCCGGCCGGCCTGGCCAAGGTGCCCGGAGAGGTGGAGCGGCTGAAGTGGGCCGGGATCTACCCCCAGAAGCAGGGGGGGGACGCCTTCATGATGCGGGTCAAGGTCCCCGGCGGATTCCTCACCGCACCTCAGATCCGCGAGATCGGCGTGGTCGCCGACGCCTTCGGGGAGGGGCCGGACGGCACCGAGAGCCGGATGTTCGGATCGCGCTACGCCGACCTGACCACCCGCCAGACGGTGCAGATCCACTGGCTGCGGATCGAGGACATCCCCCGCATCTGGCGGAGGTTCGCCGCCGTGGGGCTGACCACGGTGCAGGCCTGCGGTGACTCGGCCCGCAACGTGCTGTGCTGCCCGGTCTCCGGCGTCGACGCCGGCGAGGCCTTCGATGCCCTGCCCGTCGCCCGGGCCGTCTCGGAGTTCTTCACCGGCAATCGCGAGTACGCCAACCTGCCCCGCAAGTTCAAGATCTCGGTCACCGGGTGCGCCGAGGACTGCGCCCAGGCCGAGATCAATGACATCGGCCTGTGGCCGGCCCGGGCCGGGGACGGCACACTGGGCTTCAACCTGCTGGTGGGCGGGGGGCTCTCCGACGGCGAGCGCCTGGCCTCGGACATCGACGTCTTCGTCGGTCGCGACCAGGCCGTCGAGGTCACCAGGGCCATCGCCCAGCTCTTCGGCGAGCTCGGCAACCGCGAGAACCGCGGGCTGGCCCGCATGCGCTACCTCGTCCAGGAGCTCGGTCCCGAGGGGTTCCGCGAGGAGCTTGCCGCCCGGGCCCGCTTCGACCTGGTACCCGCCGGCGAGGAGCTGACCCGCCGGTACCGGGGCGATCACGTCGGGGTGCACCCCCAGAAGGAGGACGGTCTGTTCTACGTGGGCTGCTCGGTGCCGGTGGGCCGGATGAACGGACTCGAGCTGGTGGAGGCGGCCCGGCTGGCCGAGACCTACGGGGACGGGACGGTCCGCGTCGGCACCGACCAGAACATCACCTTCACCGGCGTGCCGGGGGACCGCGTCAGCGCCCTGCTCGCCGAGGACCTCCTGGTGAAGTACTCGCCCACTCCGGGGCCGTTCTCCCGCGGGGTGGTGGCCTGCACCGGGTCCGAGTTCTGCCGGTACGCCATCGTGGAGACCAAGGAGCGGGCGGTCAAGTGGGCCCGGTTCCTCGACGAGCAGCTGGCCGGCGAGCCGGTGGGTGCAACCCCGGTCCCGGGCGGGTACCCGGGCGCCGCCGAGGACGCCGGCATCATCCGCATGCACTTCTCGGGCTGCTCGGCCAGCTGTGCCCAGCCCCAGATCGCCGACATCGGCTTCCGCGGCGAGGTGGCCCATGTGGGGAACCACCTGGCCGAGGCGGTCGACATCGGCATGGGCGGCTCGCTCGGCACCGACC
>DAIMIK010000046.1:0-17273 GCA_036722795.1 Acidimicrobiales bacterium
CCGACGAGAAGCTCGAGCAGGCCATCATCGACAAGCGGGAGATGCAGTTCCTCTATCGGGACGGATCGGAGTACGTGTTCATGGACACCAGCTCCTATGAGCAGCTCCAGGTGGAGACCGGACTCCTCGGGGATGCCGCCAACTACCTGAAGGAGGGCGACGACGCGGTCCTCCAGTTCTTCGGCACCGAGATCGTCGGTGTCGACCTACCTGCCGCCGTCGAGCTGACCGTGGCCGACACCGAGCCCGGGCTCCAGGGGGATCGTGTCTCCGGGGCGCGTAAGCCGGCGACCCTCGAGACGGGACTGGTCCTCCAGGTGCCCCTGTTCGTCAATCCGGGCGAGAAGATCAAAGTGGACACCCGGACGGGGGAGTACCTGACCAGGGCCTGACCACAGGCGCCGAGTGGCGACAGTCCCATGCCGGCGACGGCGGGGCCGACCACCGGCCCGCCGAACGGGGCGCCCACGATCACCCGGCCGGTGCCGTCGTGGCCTGCTGCCGGCGCCACCCGAGAACGCAGGACGCAGCACCACGCTTTCGCAACCATGGAACCCGCACCCCGCCACCAAGCCCGCGAACGGGCCCTCACGCTCCTCTACGAGGCGGAGCTCAAAGGTGAACCTCCGTCGGAGGTGCTCGACGCGCTGCTGATGGAGCCCGATCCGTTCACTGCCACCCTGGTGCGCACCGTGGAGTCGCGTGGACCCGAGATCGACGGCCTGGTCGATGCCGCCGCCATCGGGTGGGACCTCGGCCGGATGGCCGTGGTGGATCGCAACGTGCTCCGCCTTGCGGTGGCGGAACTGCTGGACTGCCCGGATGTCCCTACGGCCGTGATCCTCAACGAGGCCGTGGAACTGGCCTCGGCCTACTCCACCGACGACTCGGGCCGCTTCGTCAACGGAGTACTGGCCACACTCGCCGTGCAGATCCGGGGCTGACCAAAGGGCTCCCGCTGCGGACCGGCCGATCGCCACGTTCCCCTACGCTCGGGGTACCGCACCGTGTGCCGGGCGGTTACCTCCCGGGCGGGACGCCAGCCCCCGGAGTCCCAAGCGATGCAGTGGACGCTCGAGAGACGCACGGCCGCCGTCGACAGTCGAGGCAGTGGCGGTCGGAGGAGCAAGGAGTCACGTGTCACCCAGCGACATCACCGACAGCGCTCCGGGCCCTACGGCCGACAGCGGTGCAGGAAACGCGGCCGCCGACGGGGGTGCCGGAGACGCGGCCGACAGCGCCCCGGGCCGCACGGGAATCACTGGGCTCGATCCGCAACTGACGCGGCTGGCACTGGTCGTGGTGATCGGGACCATCATGTCGATCCTCGACACCACCATCGTCAACGTGGCCATCCCCACGCTGGCCCGGGACTTCCGTGCCCCGCTGTCGAGTGTCCAGTGGGTGAGCACCGGGTACCTCCTGGCCCTGGCCACCGTCATCCCGTTGACCGGGTGGGCGGTCGAGCACTTCGGGGCCAAGCGGATGTGGATCATCTCGCTCGTCCTCTTCCTGGTCGGTTCCGCCCTGTCGGGAGCCTCCTGGTCGATCCAGAGCCTGATCGTCTTCCGCGTGCTGCAGGGCTTCGGCGGGGGGATGATCATGCCGATCGGCCAGTCGATCATGGCCTCGGCAGCCGGGCCACAGCGGATGGGGCGGGTCATGAGCGTGTTGGGCGTGCCGATGCTGCTCGGGCCGGTCCTCGGCCCCGTGCTCGGCGGGCTGATCGTCGACACCGTGTCGTGGCGCTGGATCTTCTATGTGAACATCCCGATCGGCATCGTGGCCATCCTGCTCGCCACGCGGATCCTGCCCGGGCACGAACGCCTCAGTGCCGCCCACAAGCTGGATGTGGTCGGATTCCTCCTGCTCTCCCCCGGACTGGGGCTCTTGGTCTACGGCCTGGCCCAGGCGGGGCAGGGGACCCCGCTCAGCGTGTGGCTCCCGATCCTGATCGGGGCGGGCATGATCGCCGGGTTCGTCCTCCACGCCCTCCGAACGAAGATCACGCCGCTGATCGACGTCCTCCTGTTCCGCAACCGGAGCTTCGCAGCGTCGGCGGCGACCACGTTCCTGTTCGGGGCGGCGTTGTTCGGGGGAATGCTGCTGCTCCCGCTCTACTACCAGGTGGTGCGCGGGCAGAGCGCGCTCAGCGCCGGCTTGTTGATGGCGCCCCAGGGCCTCGGGGCCGCGGTGGTGATGCCGCTGGCCGGCCGCATGACCGACCGCTTCGGCGCCGGCCGCATCGTGCCCGGCGGTCTGCTGGTGGCCATCCTCGGTACGCTCCTGTACACCCAGCTCGGCCCGCACACCAGCTTCGCCCTCCTGGCAGTGTCCCTCTTCGCCCGGGGGATCGGGTTCGGTTTCGTGATGATGCCGGCCATCTCTGCGGCGTACCAGACGCTCTCCCACGCCGAGGTGCCGCGTGCGTCCACGGCCATCAACATCGTGCAGCGGGTGGGCGGGTCCATCGGCACGGCCCTGGTAGCGGTAGTGCTCGATCATCAGATCGTCACGCAGATCCACGGCCTGGCCGGTGGTCTCTCGGGTGTCTCCACCGCACCGGCTGCAGAGCGGGTGCGATTCGTGCAGCCACTGGCCACGGCATTCGGCCACACCTTCTGGTGGGTGGTGGGCATGACCGTGGTGGCGTTGGTGCCCGCCCTGCTGATGGCCCGCCGTCCGCCGGGCCTCGGATCGGCGCCCGAGAAGCGCTCGGCCACCCTGGTCGAGTAGTCGCCGCGCCCCCTCCCCGCGCCCAGGGTGCCGCGCGCCGGGTGCCGCGCGCCGTCGCCGGACCGGAAGCGACCGGGTATAGTCGGGTTCTGACCGTGAAGCGGGTCCCGTGAGGCCCGTACGGACAGGAGGAACCGGTGGCCGAACGAGAGCGCAGTCACACCCGCCCGCGGGGTGCTGTGTTCGTTCCCCGGGCCCAGATCATGTCGGCCGAGGACGTCCGCCGGGTGACCACCCGCATGGCCCACGAGATCGCCGAGCGGAACCGCGGCCTCCAGCACGTCGTGTTGATCGGGCTGCAGACCGGCGGGGTGGGCATCGCCCGGCGCCTGGCCGAGGCTCTTGCCGAGGCCGAGGGTGTGACCATCCCGGTGGGCACGCTGGACGTGGCCTTCTACCGTGACGACATCGGCCTCCGGCCGGTGCTGCCCGAGGCAGTCACCGATATCAGCTTCGATCTGACCGGAACCACCGTGGTGCTGGTGGACGACGTGCTCTTCACCGGCCGAACCATCCGTGCCGCTCTCAATGCCCTGGGGGAGTACGGGCGGGCCCAGGTGGTCGAACTGGCGGTCATGGTCGACCGGGGCCATCGTGAGCTTCCCATCCGGCCCGACTATGTGGGGAAGAACCTCCCCACCAGCCGCGAGGAGATGGTGGACGTCTCCGACGAGGGCGTCTCGCTCGGGGAACTGGTCAGTCGGTGAGCACCTTCCCCACCCACCTGCTCAGCATGGACGACCTCGGCCCGGAGGAGATCACCGAGGTACTTCGGGTGGCGGACTCCTTCGTGGAGGTGGGTCGCCGGGCGAATCCGAAGGTGCCGGCGCTGCGTGGCCGGACGGTGGCAACCCTGTTCTTCGAGGACTCCACGAGGACCCGCATGTCGTTCGAGACGGCGGCCAAGCGCATGTCGGCCGACGTCCTCTCGTTCGCCGCCGGCTCCTCCTCCCTGAAGAAGGGCGAGTCCCTGCGCGACACGGTCGAGACCATCGAGGCGATCGGGATCGACTCGGTGATCATCCGCCACAGCTCCTCGGGCGTCCCGGCCCGGGTGGCCGAGTGGGTGGACCACTGCGTGGTGATCAACGCCGGCGACGGCTGGCACCAGCACCCGACCCAGGCGCTGCTCGACCTCTACACGGTGCGCCAGGCGCTCGGCGGCGGCGACGAAGGGCTTGCCCGGTTGGAGGGACTCCGGGTGGCCATCGTCGGTGACATTCGCCACAGCCGGGTGGCCCGCTCCCAGATCGCCGCCTACACCGCCATGGGCGCCGAGGTCACCCTGGTGGCGCCGTCCACCCTGCTCCCTCCCTCCCTCGAGGGGTGGCCGGTGGCCTGGGTCAGCCACGACCTCGACGCGGTCCTGCCCAAGGCCGACGTGGTCTCGCTGCTGCGTGTCCAGTCGGAGCGGGGGAGTGGGGCGTTCCTCCCCTCGCTCCGCGAGTACACCGCCGGCTACGGCCTCACCGCCCGACGGGCCGCGGTGCTCCAACCCGACGCGTTGATCCTCCACCCGGGACCGATCGTCCGGGGGGTGGAGATCGCCTCGGACGTCGCGGAGCTCCCAGCGGCCCTCATCACCGACCAGGTCAGCAACGGCGTGGCCATCCGGATGGCCGTGCTGTTCCTGCTGCTCGGGCAGGGGCCGGCCGGAGGGGCCCTCCGTGACTGAGGGCACCGGCCGAACGGCGCCGTCCGGGCCCACCCTGGTGATCCGGGGCGGCACCGTCTCCGACACCACCGGCGAGCGACGGGCCGACGTGCTCGTGGCCGACGGGAAGGTGGCGTCGGTGGAGGAACGGATCGAGAGCCCGCGCGGTGCGGTGGTGCTCGAGGCCGAGGGTTGCATCGTGGCACCCGGGTTGGTCGACCTGCACACCCATCTGCGCGAGCCGGGCCGCGAGGAGACCGAGACCATCGAGACCGGAACCCGGGCGGCGGCCCTCGGTGGGTACACCGCTGTGGTGGCCATGCCCAACACCGATCCGCCCCTCGACTCCGCCGAGGCCGTCCGCAACGTGCAGGAGCTTTCGCTCTCGGCAACCGCCGAGGTGGCGGTGGCCGGGGCCATCACCGTCGGGCGGCTCGGCGAGCGACTGGCTCCGATGGCCGAGCTCGCCGGCCTCGGGGTGCGCCTCTTCACCGATGACGGCGCCGGCGTCCAGTCGGCCGGGCTGATGCGACGGGCCCTCGAGTACGCCCGGGGCCTGGGTGTCATCCTGGCTCAGCACTGCGAGGACGGCTCGTTGGCGTGCGACGGGGCCATGCACGAAGGCGCCTGGTCGAGTCGGCTGGGCATCCCGGGCATGCCCGCGGCAGCCGAGGAGGTGATGGTGGCCCGGGACATCGCCCTGACCAGGGCCACCGCGGGCCGCATCCACTTCCTGCACCTGTCGACCGCGGTCTCCATCGAGATGGTCCGCCGGGCCAAGGCCGAGGGACTGGCGGTGACCGCCGAGGTCGCCCCCCACCACTTCTCGCTGACCGAAGCTGCCACTGCCGGCTTCGACCCGCTGTTCAGGGTGAACCCGCCCCTGCGCCCGGCGTCCGATGTGGAGGCGGTGAAGCTCGGGCTGGCCGACGGCACCGTGGATGCGATCGCCACCGACCACGCACCGCACGCCCCCGAGTCGAGGGACCTGCCGTTCGACCAGGCCCCACCGGGCATGCTCGGCCTCCAGACGGCTTTGGCCCTGGCCGTGACCGAGCTCGACCTGCCCCTGCACCTGGTCCTGGCCCTCCTCAGCTGGCAGCCGGCCGCCCTCGCCGGGCTCGACCTGCCCGGTGGCGGTGCGCAGGGCGGCCCCATCGTGCCCGGGGCACCGGCCAACCTGTGCGTGATCGACCCCACGGCCACCTGGACGGTCGATCCATCGGCACTGGCCAGCCGCAGCCGAAACACGCCGTATGCGGGGCGCAGGCTCACCGGCCAGGTGCGGCATACGGTGTTCCGGGGCGAGCCGGTGGTCATCGACGCGGAGGCCCAGCGATGAGCGCCCGTTCCGGTACTGCCCGCCGCGACGAGGCGCTGCTGGCCCTGGCCGACGGAGCAGTGTTCGAGGGGGAGGCGATCGGCGCGCTCCCCGCCGGCGGGGTGGCCACGGGCGAAGCGGTGTTCAACACGGTGCTCTCGGGCTACCAGGAAGTGATCACCGACCCCTCCTATGCCGGCCAGGTCATCGCCTTCACCTACCCCCACATCGGCAACTACGGGGTCAATCCCACCGACGACGAGGCCGCCCGCCCCCACTGCCGGGGGATCATCGTGCGGGACCTGGCCGACCGGCCCAGCAACTGGCGCTCGACGGGGAGCCTCGAGGAGTTCCTCATCCGGTTCTCCGTGCCCGGGATCACCGGGGTCGACACCCGCCGGCTCACCCGCCACCTGCGCGACGGGGGGGCCATGCCGTGCGCGTTCGGCACGTCCGGCGAGGCGGACCTGTTGGCTGCGGCACGCGCCGCCCTGCCCATCGACCGGGTGGACCTGGTGTCCGAGGTAACCACCGCATCCATGGTGACCCGGGGCACCGGCCCCTACCGGGTGGTCGCCTACGACTTCGGCATCAAGGAGGCGATGGTGCGCCAGCTCGGAGAGATGGCCACGGTCACAATCGTGCCGGCCTCGACCCCGGCGGCACAGGTCCTCGGCATGGAGCCCGACGGCGTGTTCCTCTCCAACGGGCCCGGCGACCCGTCGGGCCTGGCGGCCATCATCGACCAGATCCGGGTGCTGGTCGAGGACGGGACGGTACCGGTATTCGGGATCTGCCTCGGCCATCAGCTGCTGGCCACGGCGTTGGGCGCGTCCACCTACAAACTCCCCTTCGGCCACCACGGCGGCAACCACCCGGTGAAGCGGCTGTCGACCGGTCGGGTCGAGATCACCTCGCAGAACCACAACTACGCGGTCGCTGAGGGCTCCCTGGCTTCGTCCGAGATCACCCACGTCAATCTCAACGACGGGGTGATCGAGGGCCTGGCGAACGCGGACGCCCCGGTGTTCAGCGTCCAGTACCACCCCGAGGCCGGTCCGGGCCCTCACGACGCCCGCTACCTGTTCGAGGAGTTCCGGGCTCTCATGGACGCCACCGGAGCCCGGGCCCGGGCCGAGTCGCTCCGGGACGGGGTCGGCTGATGCCGCGCCGCCAGGACATCGAGTCGATCCTGGTCATCGGGTCCGGTCCGATCGTCATCGGCCAGGCCTGTGAGTTCGACTACTCGGGCACCCAGGCGTGCCGGGTGCTGGCCGAGGAGAAGTTCCGGGTGGTGCTGGCCAACTCGAATCCCGCCACCATCATGACGGATCCGGGCATGGCCGACCGTACCTACGTGGAGCCCCTCGACCCCGACGTGCTCGCCGCCATCATCGAACGGGAGCGCCCCGACGCCCTGCTGCCCACACTGGGCGGTCAGACCGCGCTCAACCTGACCATGTCCCTGTCCGAAAGCGGCGTCCTCGACGCCTACGGGGTCGAGGTGATCGGAGCCAACCCGGAGGCCATCGCCACGGCCGAGGACCGAGAGAGGTTCAAGGCGGCCATGGTGGAGATCGGGCTGTCGGTGCCCTCCTCGGGCTTCGCCCACTCGCTGGACGAGGCCCTGGCCATCGGCGAGTCGATCGGCTTCCCGATCATGGTGCGGCCGAGCTACATCCTGGGCGGGGCGGGCACCGGAATCGCCCGCGACCGCGACCACCTGGTGCGCTTGGCCGCCGAAGGACTGGACGCCTCGCCGATCGGTGAGGTCCTCATCGAGCAGTCGATCGCCGGACAGAAGGAGTTCGAGCTGGAGGTGATGCGGGACAACGCCGACAACTGCGTCGTCATCTGCTCCATCGAGAACTTCGATCCCATGGGCGTGCACACCGGCGACTCGATCACGGTGGCCCCGGCGCAGACCCTGACCGACGTCGAGTTCCAGGCCATGCGCGACGCCTCGTTCGCCTGCATCCGGCGGGTCGGCGTCGAGACGGGTGGGTCCAACGTGCAGTTCGCTGTGGATCCGGTCGACGGCCGCCAGGTGGTCATCGAGATGAACCCGCGGGTGTCCCGGTCCTCGGCCCTGGCCTCCAAGGCCACCGGCTTCCCGATTGCCAAGATCGCGGCGCGCCTGGCCGTGGGGTACCGGCTGGACGAGATCACCAACGACATCACCGGCGCCACGCCCGCCTCGTTCGAGCCGACCATCGACTACGTGGTGACCAAGATCCCGCGATGGGCCTTCGAGAAGCTGCCCGGGTCGACCGACGTCCTGGGCACCCGGATGCAGTCGGTGGGCGAGGTCATGGGCATCGGCCGCACCTTCCCGGAGTCGCTGCAGAAGGCCGTCCGCTCGCTCGAGCAGGGACGGGCCGGGCTCAATGCCGATCCGGCGGAGAGCGCGCTCGACCGGGTTCCCACCGACGACCTCCTGACTGCCGTGGCCACGGCCACTCCCGAGCGGCTCTTCCAGCTGGAGACCTTGCTCCGCCGAGGCGTCTCGGTCGATGAGCTGTCCGGGGCCACCGGCATCGACCCCTGGTTCCTCTCGGAGGTCGCCAAGGTCACCGATGCCCGGATGGCCCTCGACCTCCAGGTCACTCTGGGGGTGAAGGTGGCCGACCTCGACCGGAGGGCGTGGCGGCGGCTCAAGCGCCTCGGGTTCTCCGACCCGCAGCTGGCCTACCTGTTCGGCGACCCGGTCCGGCCCGAGGACGTCCGGGCGGTACGCGCGGCAGTCGGGGCCGGTGCCACCTTCAAGACGGTGGACACCTGTGGTGCCGAGTTCGAGGCGCACACGCCGTACCACTACTCGACCACCGAGGACGAGGACGAGGTGCGGCCGTCGAGTCGCCCGAGGGTGATCATCCTCGGTTCGGGGCCCAACAGGATCGGCCAGGGGATCGAGTTCGACTACTGCTGCGTCCACGCCTCCCTGGCCCTGCAGCAGGCCGGCTACGAGACGGTCATGGTCAACTGCAACCCCGAGACCGTCTCCACCGACTACGACACCTCCGACCGCCTCTACTTCGAACCCCTGACCAGCGAGGACCTGGCCAACGTGATCGAGGCCGAGCAGTCCGCCTCCGAGGGGGAGGGCCGCCTGGTCGGCGTCATCGTGAGCCTGGGAGGGCAGACCCCGCTCAAGTTGGCGGCCGACCTGCCCGAGGAGCTGGTGCTCGGCACGTCGCCGTCCTCCATCGACCTCGCCGAGGACCGCGAACGGTGGAACGTCCTGTGCGGCCGACTGGGCATCCCCCAGCCTCCCGGCGGCACCGCCACCACCCCGGCCCAGGCCGTGGTGGTGGCGGCGTCCATCGGCTACCCGGTGCTGGTGCGCCCGTCGTACGTGCTGGGCGGGCGGGCGATGGAGATCGTCTACGACGACGAGCGGCTGGTCGAGGCGGTGGAGGCCATGTCGGGGGTCGGTGGTTCTCTGGGGCGCGAGGGCGGGGTGACACCGGACCGGCCGGTGCTGGTGGACCGCTTCCTCGAGGACGCGGTCGAAGTGGACGTCGACGCGGTGAGGGACTCTACCGGCGAGGTGGTCATCTGCGGCGTGATGGAGCATGTGGAGGAGGCCGGCGTCCATTCGGGCGACTCGGCCTGCGCACTGCCCCCCCAGACCCTGGCACCGTCGGTCGTCTCCGAGCTGGAGCGGTATGTGCGCACCATCGCCGAGGCGCTGCAGGTGCGCGGGCTGTGCAACGTGCAGTTCGCGGTCAAGGGGGATCGGGCCTTTGTGCTCGAGGCCAACCCTCGGGCCTCCCGGACGGTACCCTTCGTGGCCAAGGCGACCGGGGTGCCCGTTGCCATGGTGGCGGCCCGGGTTATGGTCGGCGCCACCCTGGCTGAACTGCGCGAGGAAGGACTCCTGGGCGAACCGGTGGGCGGGCACGTCTCGGTCAAGGAGGCGGTGATGCCGTTCAATCGCTTCCCTGGTGTCGACACTCTCCTGGGTCCCGAGATGCGCTCCACCGGTGAGGTGATGGGCATCGGGGCCACGTTCGGTCTGGCGTTCGCCAAGAGCCAGATCGCCGCCGGCAACCGGCTGCCGGTGGAGGGGACGGTGTTCTTCTCGCTGGCCGACCGCGACAAAGCGGCCGGCATCGAGGTGGCCCGCCAGTTTTCCTCCCTGGGATTCGAGCTGGCGGCCACATCGGGGACCGCGACCATGCTGGAGGGCGAGGGCATCACGGTGTCCACGGTGGTGGCCAAGGTGGGGGACTCGCACCCCGGCGTGGTCGACGCCGTGGACCTCATCGCCGGCGGCAAGGTGCAGCTCGTCGTCAACACTCCGCGGGGCCGGGGGCCGCGGGCGGACGGTCTGCACATCCGGGCGACGGCCCTGGCCCGCCTGGTGCCCTGCCTGACCACGGTGGCCGCCGCCCGGGCCGCGGCAGCAGGCATCGCCGACTGGATCAGCCACCCGCTGTCGGTGCGGTCGCTCCAGGAGTACCACCAGCGGTGACCCGATGAGCATGCCGGCCGGCTGGTCGGGATCCGGCGGCCGTGTGCGCCGCGCCTGGCGGGCCGTGACCAGCGGCGACGTCGACCTCTCGGTCCGCCTCGGCTCGGTGGAGCTGCCCAATCCGGTGATGACCGCCTCGGGCACCGCCGGCCACGCCGACGAGCTGCAGGCGTACTTCCCCCTGTCGGAGCTGGGAGCGGTGGTGGTCAAGTCCCTGTCGGTCGACCCGTGGCCCGGAAACGCTGCGCCCCGTGTCCACCAGACCCCGGCAGGGATGCTCAACAGCGTGGGGCTCCAGGGCCCGGGCCTCGAGGCCTGGATCGCCGACGACCTGCCCAGGCTGGCCACGATCGGTGCGCGGGTCGTCGTCAGCATCTGGGGACAGCGGGTGGAGGACTACGGGCGGGCCGCCGCCATGCTGGCCGCGGTCCCCGGCCTCACCGCGGTCGAGGTCAACGTGAGCTGCCCCAACATCGAGGACCGGCGGAGGATGTTCGCCCACTCGGCGACGGCGACGGCCGAGGTGGTGGCCGCGGTCGGCGAGCACTGCCCCGCACTTCCCCGGTGGGTCAAGCTGAGCCCGACCGTCTCCGACATCGCCGAGGTGGCCGGCGCGGCCCTCTCGGCCGGCGCCGAAGGGGTGACCCTGATCAACACCGTGCTGGCCATGGCCATCGATGTCGAGGCGAGGCGGCCCGTCCTCGGTTCGGGGCCGGGCGGGGGCGGGTTGTCGGGCCCGGCCATCCATCCGGTGGCGGTGCGCGCCGTCTACGACGTCCGGACGGCCCATCCGGAGGCGGCGATCATCGGGGTGGGCGGCGTGATGTCCGGACAGGATGCGGTGGAGCTGCTGATGGCCGGGGCCGACGCCGTCCAGGTGGGCACTGCCACCTTCCGTGATCCGAAGGCCGCGATCTCTGTCCTCCGCGAGCTCGAGACGTGGTGCTCCCGACGGGGGATCCGGTCGACCCGTGAACTGCGGGGGGCCGGCCGTGGGTGATCCGGGGCCCGTCGGCGGGTTCGGCTCCCGGGTGGCCGCCGCGGTGGCCACCACCGGTCCTCTCTGCGCGGGCATCGATCCGTCCAAGGAGCTCCTCGGGCAGTGGGGGTTGACCGACGATGCCAAGGGGCTGCGCCACTTCGGGATCCGATGCATCGAGGCCTTCGCCGGCGTCGTCCCGGTGGTCAAACCCCAGGTCGCCTTCTTCGAACGCTGCGGATCGACGGGCCTGGCAGCACTGGAGTGGCTGCTGGTCGAGGCCCGGGCGGCCGGGCTGCTGGTCATCGCCGATGCCAAACGGTCCGACATCGGGAGCACGATGGCTGCCTATGCCGCGGCCTGGTTGGACCCGGACAGTCCGCTCCGCGCCGACGCGGTGACCGCGGTGCCCTACCTCGGCCTCGGTGCCCTGCAGCCGATGATCGACCTGGCACGGGCCCACCGGCGAGGGGTCATCGTGGTGGTGCGCAGCTCCAACCCGGAAGGCCGCGTCCTGCAGGAGGCCCTCACCCGTGCGGGGGCCGGGCCTTCGGTGGAGGACATGCTCCTCGGGGAGATCGCCGAGGCCAATCGCGCCGGCGGTTCCCCTTCGGGGACGATCGGAGCGGTGGTCGGCGCCACCCTGCGACCGTCGACGTTCCCGCTGCCCGACCTGGGCGGGACCATCCTCGCTCCGGGGGTGGGGGCCCAGGGGGCCTCGGCGGAGGACGCCGGGGCACTGTTCCGAGGGTGCGCACCGGGCTCGGTGCTGGCCAGCGTGTCCCGTTCGGTGCTGGTCTCGGGCCCCGACGTACGCACCCTGGCCGCGGCGGCCCGGCGGGCCCGGGACGAGATGGGCGAGGCCCTGGCCTGAGGCGGAGGGCCGGAGGTCGGACCCCCAGGCCTTCAGCCCTCACCGGTCGGCGGTGGGCAGGTCCTCGGCGAACTCGATGAACGCGGACGGCGGCAGGTAGCGGGCGGGGATGTCCTCGGCCTGCTCGTAGTAGTCGACGTCGAAGACGTTGGACACGCCGTCCCCCTCGACCGTCCCACTGAGGCCGGCCTCGGACGCGGACAGGAATGCCTGCCCCGCGTCGATGGCACCCGACGACAGGGACTGGTAGGTCTCCTTGGTGATGCGGGCCACCAGGCTGTAGACGCAGCCGTCGAGGGAGGCACCCACCCGTCGCCCGATCATGCAGTGGTGGCTCCCGTCATCGATCACGTAGACGGCGGCGTCGCCCGTGCCGATTCCCGCCCGGATGCGATCGGGATGCCCGAAGACATGGAACCACTGCTCGTGCCGGCGGTCCTTCATCGCCCACAACGGGCTCGGAGGGACGACCCCCTCGGGCTCGTCCTCCTCGAGGGGCGTGGCGTCGGTGGGCGCGGTGACCGGAAACGTGGTGGCGGCCGTCTCCGGTGTGAAGTGGATCTGGCCGTCGTCACGCGACTGGAAGATCCCGTTTCCCTCGTCCCGGTGCTGGTCTCCGTCTCCCACTTCCGGCTCCTCTCGTCCGAGGGATGCGGGTGGGCACCCCTCGTGTTTTTCGTTTCCTATCGTGCCACTCTCCCGGGCAACGCCCGAACCGGCGGGCCCGAGGGGACGGGCACCGCGGCGGCGGCGCCAGCAGGAGGGAGCGGTTCCAGCGGTCAGGTCCCCGCTCATGGCTTCGATGCCGCCCCGGTGCACGAGGCACGGGGCGCGGTCGGCGACGTGGGCCGGATCGTCCACCACCGCGCCGGCCCGGCCGCGCGGTACGAGGCGAGCGTTGGCCAGATAGCCGCGGTCGGGGAAGCCTTCGAGGACCACTCGCAGGCCCGACCGGCGGGCCGGAGCGATCGCCTCGCTGCCCGCCGGTGTCAGGAGGGTTGCAATGGCCAGGCGCGAGACGGCCGACACTACCGAGGCGGCCACCCCGGCGTCGGCGGACATCTGGTTGTACAGCGCGCCGTGGGGTTTGACGTAGGCGACCGTGCCACCGGCGGACCCGACCTCGTCGAGGAGGGCGGCGCACTGCTCGACGATGTCGTCGATCAACCGCGCGGGTGTGACGTCCCGGGCGCGGCGCCCGGATCCCTCGCGGTCACGGAACGAGACGTGGGCTCCGATGGCCACACCGCGTGCCACGCACGCCCGAGCGTTGTCCCGCATCACCTCCCGGGATCCGGCGTGGAATCCACACGCGATGCTCACACGGGTCACTGCGTCGAGGACGCCGGCGTCCCCGGGGGTGAGCATGTCCGCCTCACCGAGGTCGGCGTTGAGTTCGACAGCAACCATGGCTCCGCATCGACCATCCGCGGCTCCGGACCGGTAGCCGGAGGCGCCCTCCGCGGTCGGCGGGATACGGGGCGGTCGGGGCCCGGCCCCGCAACCGGACGATCAAGATGACCGGAGGTCCGCTGAGGCGCTATCGTCTCGAGCATGCCGCAACCGCCCGCACTCACGCCCGAACAGCGCCAGGCTGCCCTGGCCAAGGCAGCCAAGGTCCGCCGCGAGCGGGCCGAGGTCAAGGAGAAGCTCAAACTGGGCTCGATCAACCTGACCGAGCTGCTCGCCATGGCCGATGGAAACGAGACGGTGGGGAAGATGAAGGTGCTCTCGGTACTCGAGTCACTCCCCGGCCTCGGCAAGGTGAAGGCGCGTCGCCTGATGGACACCGTCGGGATCAGTGAGAGCCGTCGCCTGCAGGGGCTGGGCAGCAACCAGCGCGAAGCCCTCCTGCGCGAGACCGCCCGCTGAGCAGACCGCTTTCGACTCGCAGCGCTGTCGGGCCCGGGTCGCATGTCTTCGTACTCTTCGGGCCCGGCGGGGCCGGCAAGGGAACCGTTGCCGCGCGCCTGGTGGCCATGGATCGCGACCTGTGGCTCAGTCGTTCCTGGACCACGCGGGAGCGCCGACCCGGCGAGCCCGCGGACGCCTACGTGTTCGTGGACCGTCCGACCTTCGAGGCCCAGGTGGAGGCCGGGGGCTTCTTCGAGTGGGCGGAGTTCCTCGGCAACCTCTACGGGACCCCGATCCCCGAACCGCCACCGGGGCGCGACGTCCTGTTGGAGATCGACCTGCAGGGGGCCCAGCAGGTCCGCCGGATCCGGCCGGATGCCACCCTCATCCTGCTGAAGCCCCCGTCCGCCGCCGCGCAGGAGGCGCGCCTGCGGGGCCGCGGCGACGACGAGGCCCACATCGCCCGGCGCCTGCGTGAGGGGGCGGACGAGGAGCGCACGGGGATGCCGATCGCCGACGCCGTCGTGGTCAACGAGGAGGTGGCACAGGCCACAGCCGACGTGGCCGGTATAGTGGAGCGTTATCGCTCCGCTGCCCGTGGGGGCGGCGATGCCCTCAGGTCAACCGACGGCGATGCCGGCGGAGCCCTCCACCCCCCACCCGACGACGTGCCCGAAGGATCGTGATGGCCCAGCTTCAGAACACGCTCATGGACCCACCGATCGAGGATCTCCTCGACAAGGTCGACTCGAAGTTCACCCTGGTGGCCCTGGCCTCCCGACGTGCCCGCCAGGTGAACAGCTACTACAACTCGCTCGGCGAGGGCATCGGCGTCGTGGTGCCGCCCCAGGTGGCCTCGGCGTCGGGCAAACCGTTGTCGATCGCCTTCGAAGAGGTGGCTGCGGGTAAGGCGACCTACACCCGGCCCGACCTCGAGGAGCTCGCGCTGGCCGAGGCGGCCGCACTGGCCCTTCTCGAGAGTGAGGCCGGAGCCGACAGCGCGGCACCGGACAGCGCGGCACCGGACAGCGCAGCACCGGACGGCGCAGCACCGGACGGCGCAGCACCGGACAGCGCAGCAGAGACCACCGACTAGCGGTCGTCGGGCCACCGATGACGGGCGGGAGGGTCGTGGGAATCACGGCGGGCAACGGTACGGAAGTGGGAGGCACCATGCCCGGTCCGGCACACGCACCACCGTTCGTCGTGCTCGGCGTGTCGGCCGGCATCTCCGCCTACAAGGCGGTGGAGGTCTGTCGCCGCCTTGTCGATGCGGGGGTCCACGTGGCGCCGGTGCTCACCGAGCGGGCGACCCGCTTCGTCGGGAAGGCCACCTTTGACGCCCTCGGATCGGAACCGGCCCAGATCGACCTCTGGGACGAGGCGTCGCCCATCCCCCACACCCGTCTGGGGCAGTGTGCCGACCTGGTCGTCGTGGTCCCCGCCACCGCCGACCTGCTGGCCCGCTATGCCGGCGGGTTCGCCGACGACCTCCTGACCGCCACCCTGGTGGCCACTGCCGCACCGGTGGTGGTGTGCCCGGCGATGCACACCGAGATGTGGGAGCACCCCTCCGTGCAGCACAACCTGGCCGTCCTGACCTCACGCGGGGTGACGGTCATCCCCCCCGAGGACGGCCGACTGGCCGGTGGGGACGTGGGCCCGGGCCGACTGGCCGATCCCGCGGTGATCGTCGACCGGTTGCTCGACCTGCTGGGGAGTCCCGCCGGTGTGGGAAGTCCGAACGCCGCCGGCCCGGCCATCCGCGACCTGGCCGGCGTCCGGATGGTCGTGTCGGCCGGCGGCACCCGGGAGCCGATCGATCCGGTCCGGTTCATCACCAACCGCTCGTCGGGCAAGCAGGGCCACGCCCTGGCCGAGGCCGCCGTGCGGCGTGGTGCCGAGGTGGTCCTGGTCACCACGAGCAGCCTTCCGGTGGGCCCGGGTGTGGTGGTGGTCCCGGTGGAGACCGCGGCCGACATGGAGGCGGCGGTGCTGTTGCACTCCGAGGGTGCCGGCGTGGTCATCATGGCCGCGGCCGTGGCCGACTTCCGGCCCAAGGTGGCTCACGGGTCCAAGCTCCACAAGACCGACGGCGTTCCCGACCTGATCCTCGAGCCGACATCGGACATCCTCTCCGAGCTGGGACAGCGCCGACGGGAGGGGCAGGTGCTGGTCGGGTTCGCCGCCGAGACCGACAGGGTCTCCGAGCGGGCCCAGGCGAAACTTGTCGGCAAAGGGGTCGATCTCATGGTGGCCAACGACGTGGCAGCCGCGGGCGTCGGATTCGACCACGACACCAACGAGGTCACCATCCTCGGCGCCGACGGATCGACCACCGAGGTGTCCCTGCGGGGCAAGGATGCCGTGGCGGACGCCGTTTTGGATAGGGTGTGCGCGCTGTTGTCGGCGCGATGACCCGGCCCTCCGTTTCGGGCCCGGGCTCCACCTGCGCACTGCGCCGACCACCGTCGCCTGCCGCCACGGGCCAAGGCCCCCAACAAGAATGGATACATCCGTGAGTACCCGATACACCTTCACGTCCGAGTCGGTCACCGAGGGTCACCCCGACAAGATGGCCGATCAGATCTCGGATGCGGTGCTCGATGCACTGCTGACCGACGACCCGAACAGCCGGGTGGCCTGCGAGACGCTGCTGACCACCGGCCTGGTGCTGGTGGCCGGCGAGATCACCACCACCACCTATGTCGACATCCCCAAGCTGGTCCGCCAGGTGGTCCGGGACATCGGGTACGACGACGACGCCTACGGCATCGACGGCAACACCTGCGGTGTCATCGTCTCCATCGACGAGCAGTCGCCCAACATCGGCCAGGGCGTCGACAACGCCTTCGAGGTCCGGGCCGGAACCGGGGGGGAGGACCTGCTCAACGCCCAGGGCGCGGGTGACCAGGGGATGATGTTCGGCTACGCCTGTGACGAGACCCCGGACCTGATGCCGCTGCCCATCTGGCTGGCCCACCGACTGGCACAGCGCCTGGCCCAGGTCCGCCGGGTCGGCGTGCTGCCCTACCTGCGTCCCGATGGCAAGACCCAGGTCAGCGTGACCTACGAGAACGGCCGGCCGGTGGCCCTCGAGACGGTGCTCATCTCGACCCAGCACGACCCCGGCGTGGATCTCGAGACCCTCCTGTTGCCCGACCTCCGCGACAACGTGATCAACCCGCTGCTGCCACCCGAGCTCGACGTGAGCGACCTGCGCGTCCTGGCCAACCCGACCGGCGTGTTCGAGTTGGGGGGCCCACACGCCGACACCGGTCTCACCGGTCGCAAGATCATCGTGGACACCTACGGGGGCATGGCCCGCCACGGCGGCGGCGCCTTCTCGGGCAAGGACCCCTCCAAGGTCGACCGCTC
>DAIMIK010000047.1:0-17151 GCA_036722795.1 Acidimicrobiales bacterium
GGGGTCCGGCCCCGTGCGCTGCCCGGCCGCCCCGCGCCCCGCCGCGGCGCGCCCACCCGGGTAGGCCGGGGGCGTCACCGTGGCCGTGGCGTCGATCACCGGCCGGGCCCCCGGCATCCCACCGCCGGCCACCGCCGCTGAGGCTGCGGTGCGGGTCAGGGTGGCCAGGCGGATGAGCCCGACGGCGCCGAACTCGACGACGATGATCCCTTCGATGTCGGGCCGGAAGGCGGGCACGATCGGGGCGACGGCGATGGCCGCGGACGCGGCCAGCACGAGGAGCACGTGGAGGCGCTGCCCACAGATCCTGAGGATGCCGAGCGGCCCGCGTGCAGTCACCGCCAGTCCGGCCAGCACTGCGGCGGCCACGATCAACAGGGTGCCCCGGCTGACGTGCGCGGAGATGTCGGCGAAGGCCATCGCCACTGCCACCTCGGAGGCCTGCAGGGCCCAGAACGGGAGCCAGCGCCGCCCGGAGGCGGCAGGGCGCCCTGGCTGCGCCCGGCCCGGCCCGGTGGCCCTGCTCATCGGCTCGGTGCCCCGAACGTCAGGACGAAGTGCCCGTCGTCCCGTCCACGATCGACTGGACGGGCGGTTGGGCCGGCGGGCTCACCGCGGCCGGGGGTGCGGCCGGGGGTGAGGCCTCGGCCAGCGACTTGGTGCCTGCTCCGTCATCGGAGGCGCCCTCGTCGAGGCCCTTCTTGAACTCCTTCTGGGCCGAGCCCAGCGAGCGGGCCAGCTTGGGGATCTGGGTGGATCCGAACAGAACGAGCACCACGACGACCAGGATGATGATTCCGTCTACTCCGAAGATCTCTGCGGGGGGGCTGAATGGCACGGTCGTACTCTCCCTTGTCGACTGCTCACACCAGGTTAGACCTGTCCACCGCCACTCGCGGCCCAGCCCCCGGCCGGCCACACCCCGGAGGCGCCTCGGGCGCAGCTCAACCGGCCAGGAACACCCCGAGGCCGAGGGCGGCCACCGAGGCCACGCCCCCGATGGACCCCCAGACGGCCAGCCCGACCTTGGAGGTCGATCGCTGATGGAGGAAGACCGCCACCCCGGCGATGACCACCACCACGATCTTGACGATGAGGACGGCCTTCCAGGCCGAGGAGGCGTCCTTGACCGTCAGGGCGGCGATGTTCCAGAAGCCGGTGACCACCAGCAGGGCGTAAGCCGGCCACAGCAGACGGCCGAAGGCCCGGGCCACCTTTTTGGGCGCGTCCTCGCCCAGGCCGCGGATGGTCGGGAGCAGCCCGGTCACGGTGAGCTGCCCGCCGACCCAGATGGCGGCGGCCGTCACATGGAGAATCAGTCGGAGGCCACCGATGCCGGTGGACAGCTGGGGCACATCGCTGCCCAGGAGCGCGAGCGCGAGCACGGTGCCGGCCGCCTACTTTCCGGACCAGTTGGGCTTGCGCTTCTCCGCGAAGGCGATGGGCCCCTCCATGGCGTCGGCCGAGCCGAACACCCCGGGCATCGCCGCGTTGCTGATGGCCCAGCCCTCGGCGTCGGGGAGCTCGCCGGCCTGCTTCATGACCCGCTTGGAGGCGCGCACGGCCAGCGGGGCGTTCTCGGCGATGGTGCCGGCCAGGGCCAGCGCCTCCTCCATCAGCCTGTCCGCCGGGACCACCCGGTTGATCAGCCCGAGGGCGAGGGCCCGGTGGGCGTCGATCGGGTCGCCGGTGAGGGCCAACTCGAGGGCGATGGCCGGTGGGATCCGCTTGGGCAGCCGGATCAGCCCGCCGCCGGCGGCCATGAGTCCGCGCTTGACCTCGGGGATCCCGAACCGGGCCTCCTCGACGGCTACCACCAGATCGCACGAGAGCATGATCTCGCAGCCGCCGGCCAGGGCGGACCCGTTGACGGCGGCGATCAGCGGCTTGGCGAACTCGCGTTGGGCGATGCCGGCGAAGCCACCTCGGGACCCCATGATGTCGGCCGCCTCGCCGGCAGCGAAGGCCTTGAGGTCCATTCCGGCGCTGAACGCCTTGTCCCCGGCCCCGGTGATGATCACCACCCAGCAGTCGTCGTCGGCCTCGAGCTCGTCGAAGGCGGCGGAGAGCCCCCGGGAGACGGCGCCGTTGACGGCGTTGCGCGCCTCGGGCCGGTTGATGGTGAGGATCTCGATGTGACCCTGGCGTTCACGAAGCAGTTCGGACATGGCGGTCTCCCAGTGTGGTGTCAGCTGATGGGCAGACGGTAGCGCGGCTCGCCGGGCTGGACGACCACCGTCCGGCCGACGAGGCCGGGTGCGTCGAGTTCGCCCATGGCTTCGGTGACCCCGTCGTCGGACGGCCCGACGGCCATGCGGCGGCCATCGGGAAGGCGGGCGAAGAGTGGCGCACCGATCGGCGAGCCGTCCCCGTCGCGGACCACGGTGGCGGCCACCACGGTGGCCTCTGTGGGTGCGTCGACCCCGAGGGCCACCTCGACCGCCGAGGCGTCGATCTGGGACTGGGCAGCAATGGTGTCACCACGGTGGAACCCACCCGGCGGCGGGGAGGACCCGTAGAGGCCGAGGGCGTTCTTGGTGACGAACCACCCGACCCCGGTGACCAGGCCCGACCGGGGGGTCGATCCCGGACCGCTGCCTGCCTGGCCGCTCGATCCACGGAGCAGGTCGCACAGTGTGGCGATGGCGTGGGTGGTGTAGTTGTTGCCCGGACCTCCGAAGTAGGGGAGCCCGCCGGTGACGGTCAGGCCGCGGGGGTCGTTCTCCGCGATGCCCAGCGCGTCGAGGGCCAGCTCGACGGCCGAGGGGAAGCACGAGTAGATGTCGAGGATCTCGACGTCGTCGATGCCGAGGGTGGTCGCACCTCCGCCGGCCGCCGATGCGGCCTCGAAGAGCGCCCGACCGGCGGCATGGATGGCCGGCGAGCGACCGGGGTCGGGCCTGGCCACCGGGAACCGCACGTCGACCACCTCGGCCCCGGACCAGACGAACACGGCCCGGTCGGCCACCCCGGCTCGGGCTGCCGCGGCGAGCGAGCACACCACCAGTGCGGCACCCTGGTCGGATCCGAGGAAGGCGGTCATCCGCTTGGTGTAGGGCTCACAGACGATGCGGTTGTCGGGTGCCGGCGTGGCGATCGACTCGGCGCTGCGGGACTCGGGGAACCAGGCGTAGGGATGCCGGGCGGCCACGTCGGTGAAGGGGGCGAGGAGCCGCCCCATCGCCTGTCGGTGCCCGGGGGCATCGTGGCCTGCACGGGCGGCCAGCACGCTCTCGAACAAGGGGTAGATGTGCACCGGAGCCAGCAGGCCGATGGCTGATTCGCCCGGCCCGGTCGGAGGCAGGTCGTCACCCACCACCGGGTCCGGCGCCAGTCCGGTGTCCCCGAGGTAGCGGGGGAGGTCGGCAGCCCGGCGGGCCCGCGAGGAGCGGATGGCCTCGGCCCCGGCGATCACCGTGACCGACAGGGCACCCTCCGCGATGTCGGTGGCGGCCCGATTGACCAGCCACTGGGGCGTGTTCCCTCCGACGGTGCTCACCTCGAGGGATGCGGTCGTGACGCCCAGGCGGCGGGCGAGCTCGGTGGCCAGGGCCGGTCCGGTGCGGCCCACGACGTCGACGACCGACAGCCGGTCGACCCGGTCGCGGAGGTGGGGCGCCTGGGCAAGAGCTGCGTCAGCGGCCCGCTCCATCAGGTCGACCGGCGTCACCAGGTCGGTGCGTTCGATCGCCTGGCCCGAGGCGACGACCACGGGGATGCGCTCGGGGTCGCCGACGGTCCTGGTCACGGGAGGGCGGTGGTCACGGGAGGGCGGTGGTCACGGGAGGGCGGTGGTCACGGGAGAGCGGTGGTCACGGGAGGGCGGTGGACACGGGTGTGTCCGGGGGCGCAAGCTACCATCGCCTTCCGGCAGGTACCGACGGGCCCTCTACCCGGGCATCGGCCGTCGGCGAGCACGACGAGTGGGAAAGGCAGGGACGTTGTCCTCACACGGAGAGCCACGGGCGACCGCTCGGGCCCACGGCCGGGGGCTTTCCGACGGGTTCCTCTTCGGGGTGGCCACCGCCGGGTTCCAGGTCGAGGGTGGTTACAACGGCCCCGGACAGGCGGCCAACAACTGGCTGGCCTGGGAGCAGGTCGGGCGGGTGCAGCCGTCGGGCAACGCCGTGGGCTTCTGGGAGCGGCCGGAGGAGGCCCTCGACCGGGCCGCCGCCCTGGGCTGCAACAGCTTCCGGCTGGGGGTCGAGTGGGCCCGGGTGTTCCCCGACGAGCGGGGGGTCGACCGGGGCGCCCTGGACCGGTATGTCGGCATCGTCGCCGGCTGTGTCGACCGTGGGCTGAAGCCCCTGGTGACGCTGCACCACTTCACCCACCCGGCCTGGCTGGGAGAGGACTTCTGGCTCCGGCCCGATGCCCCCGACCGCTACCGGGGGTGGGTGGAGGCCATCGTCGAGGCGCTGGCTCCGTCGGTGCGCCGATGGGTCACCATCAACGAGATCAACGTGTTGGCCGTCGAGTCGTGGATGCTGGGCATGTTCCCGCCGGGGCGCCTCCTTGCCTTCGATGACGCGTCCATCGCCATCGACAACCTGCTCACCGCCCATGTGCTGGGCTACGAGGCCATCCACCGGGCCCGCGACGATGCGGTGGTCACCACCAACAACTGCTGCCTCAGCGCCTACCCGTACGACCGCATGCTGACCGACCTGCTGCTGGCCCGCAGCGCCGGGGTCGAGCGGGGCGACATCGACGCCTGGATCGACGGGCGCCGGGAGCAGCACGACTCGTTGCTCCCGTCGAACGGGGCGGGGGAGCGGCTGTTCCGCCGGATCACCGCGGCGCGGTCCCCCTACGGCCTGTCCGCCCGTCGCGTCGGGGGCTTCGGCCGCCGTGGGCGTCCCCCACTGCCCCGCAGGGCGCTGGCCGCCGTCTTCGAAAGCCCCCACGAGCGCACGCTCGACGTGCTGGGCCTCGACTACTACGACCCGATGGTCGCCCGGCACTTCCGCCTTCCGGGCCACCGCACCGCCGGGGGCCGGAACCCGCTGCCCTCCCGCCAACTGTGGGACGACCCCCCGGACCCGGGCGGACTGGCCCGCTGGCTGGGTGTGCAGCACGCCCTGGCCCCGGGCCTCCCGCTCTGGGTGGTCGAGAACGGCCTGTGCAACCGGGTCCGCGACGGGCGGTCCTTCGCCCGGCTCGACGGATGGGACCGCCCGCGTTACCTGCGCGAGAACATCGCCTCGGTGGTGGAGGCGATCGACGCCGGGGTCCCGGTCGACGGCTACTGGCACTGGTCGCTGGTCGACAACTACGAGTGGGGATCGTACGAGCCCCGGTTCGGCCTGTACGGCGTCGACCGCCACCGCGGCGAGCACGGGATGCGCTGGCTCGAGACCGACGCGATGGGCGACGACGCGGCCGGGGCCTACCGGCGGATCATCGCCGGCCTGCGTGCAGGAGACCGGTCGGTGCTCGAACCGGGCTGAGCGGCCCGGGCCGCGTCTCAGCTCCCGGCCGGCCGGCCGAGGCGGGCGAGCACCTGCTCGGCCTGGTCCACGATCTGGACCACCAGGTCGGCGGCCGGCGTCAGGGCCCGGATGGCGCCGACCCCCTGGCCGGTGGGGTAGCACTCGCGTTCGAGGTCGATGTCGGGGGCGTCCTCGCCGGCGCCCAGGTGGAAGGCGCCGTCCTCCATCGACCGGAGGAGCTGGTCCGGAAAGGGACGCAGCTCGTCGGGATGCTCCTCGAAGAACGCGGTGTACCGGTTGCGGACCACCCGCATGGTCTTGCCGGAGAAGGCACGGCTGATGGTGGTCCCGTCCTCGCCGGTCCGGATCAGGGCGTCCTTGTAGCCGGCCACGCCCCGGGCCTCGGGGGTGGCGATGAACCGCGTCCCCACCCACACGCCGTCGGCGCCGAGGGCCAGCGCGGCGGCCAGGCCCCTGCCGTCGAAGATCCCGCCGGCGGCCACGACGGGGATCTGGCCGCCCACGGCGTCGACGACCTGGGGAACCAGGGGCATGGTGGCCACCTGGCCGGTATGCCCCCCGGCCTCGGTGCCCTGGGCCACCACGATGTCGCACCCGGCGTCGAGGGCCCGACGGGCGTGGTCGACCTTGCCACACATGTTGACGACCAGGACGCCGTGACGGTGGCAGAGCTCCACCACTTCGGCGGGCACCCCCAGCCCGGCCACGAAGACAGAGGCACCACCCGCGATGATCTTCTCCACCTGGCCGGCCATGTCACCGGGCATGGCGGTCAGCAGGTCGACCCCGAACGGCTTGTCGGTGGCCGCCCGCACCGCGGCGATCTCCGCCACCATGCGCTCGTCGCCCATAGTGGACGCCCCCAGGCAGCCGAAGCCCCCGGCCTCGGAGACGGCGGTGACCAACGGCGCGTAGGACACACCGCCCATGCCGGCCAGCATCACCGGATGCTCGATGGACAGGATCTCGGTCAGTCGAGTCTTCATGGCGACCTCTTCCCTGGGTGAACAGCTCCGAGTGCACCCTAGGCGGTGCGCGCCCGGGTGGGCGAGGGTCGGGCGTCCCGTTGCTGGGCCGGGGCCGGGTGGGTGGGGACCGGGCCGGTCACTCCGGGTACGGGCAGTGGCGGCAGCCCGAGCCGCAGCACTCACCGCGGTCCCGCAGCATGGCCGCGGTGAGCACGTAGAGGCCGGTCGCCGGGTCGACGTAGCCAGGGGAGCCCTCGTCCATGGCCCGTCGGTGTGCCACCAGGATCTCGAGGCGTCGGGGATGGCCCGCGCCCGATCGGCCGGGACGCGTCTCTTGGGGCGCGGGGTCGGCCGGCGTCCCGGGCACCGTCATCGAAGGACCGGCGATCGCTCCACCCGCAGGCCGGCTATCCGGCCTGAGCCGGCGAGGGGACCTCGCCCGACGGCGCCCCGACCGGGCCCGGCGATTCCCCGCTGGGTCGCCCGCCGGGGACCGCTGCCGGGGTGAAGCTCGGGACGAAGTCGCGTTGGCGGACCAAGGTCAGGCACCCGAGGGCGCCCACGGCGGCGATGACCGCGGCGATCACCATGAGGTGATCGAAGGTGGAGGTGAAGCCCGTCTGGTAGGCGCTGAGCAGCGTGTGGCGGACGGCGGGCACGGAGATCGATGCGAGGGCCTGGCGCACCCCGCTCCCGCTGATGGCGGCAGTCAGGCGCGACCCGCCGTGGGCCAGCACCTGGCGGCCCACGGGTGTGGTGGCGAGTGCGGTGGACGTATTGCTGCGGATCTGGCCGAGGAAGACCGCTCCCAGTCCGGCGATACCGGTGGCGATCCCCACCTGGCGGAAGGTGCTCGCCGAGCCCGAGGACATGCCGCTCCGCTCGGGCGGCACCACCGACACGGTGACCGAGGCCAGCACCGGGTTGGTGATCCCCACACCGATCCCCGCCAGGATGAAGCCCGGCAGGAGCACGGTCCACATGGAGTCCGCCCGGACGTTGGTCATCAGGGCGCAGCCGAGGGCCACCAGGGAGAGACCCACTCCCAGCAGGTAGCGCGACTGGACGTGGACCGTGAGCTTTCCGGCGATCGGCGCCGCCACGAACGCCAGCAGGGTGATGGGCAGGAACCGTAGCCCGGCGGCGAAAGGGCCGTAGCCGAGCACCTCCTGGAGGTAGAGCGTCAGGTAGAGGAACATGGCGAAGATGGAGGCGGAGAGGGTGAAGGAGCCGAGGGACACCCCGACCATGGCCGGTCGTTTGAAGAGTCGGAGATCGAGCATAGGGTCCAACTGGTGCCATTCGGCGGCCAGAAAGATGACCATGGCCGCGCCCGACCCGACCAGCATCCCCACGATGAAGGGGCTGCCCCATCCCCTGGCGTTGCCCTGTACCAGGGCGAACACCAACATGAACAGGGAAGCGGAGAAGGAGACGAACCCGATCCAGTCGATCCGCCGTTCGGTCGGGTCCTTCGACGCATTCACCTTGGCCAGGGTGATCATGACGGCGACCACACCGATGGGGAGGTTGACGAAGAAGATCCACCGCCACCCGATGCCGCTGGTGATGGCCCCACCGATCAGCGGGCCCACGGCGACGGCGCCCCCGACCACGGCGCCGTAGATGCCGAATGCGGTCCCCCGCTCCCTCCCGGAGAACGCCTGGGCGATCAGGGCCAGCGCGGTGGCGAACATGATGGCCCCGCCCACGCCCTGGGCCCCACGTGACAGGTTCAGCATCAGGGCCGAGGAGGACAGCCCGCACAGGAGCGATGACACGGTGAAGATGCCGAGGCCGATGGCGAACACCCCTCGCCGGCCGAACATGTCGCCGATCACCCCGGCGGTGAGCAGGAAGGCGGCCAGAGTGAGCGAGTAGGCGTCGATCACCCACTGGAGATCGGCGAAGGATGCGTGGAGCGACTGCTGGATGTCCGGGAGGGCGACGTTGACCACCGTGATGTCCAACAGGAGCATGAAGGTCCCCGTGCACACCGCGATGAGAGTCCACCATTTGCGATCCATCACGTCACCCCTTCCCCCCGCCGGTGTGCTGTCGAGCCGCCACGGTCCGTCGATGGCAACGGGCCGTCCCTTCGCCGGGTGATGGCAAGCGGTGACCGGTGCGGGATCTGTCCCGCACCGCGGATCGGCCGGGCCGGGCCTTCCCCTACCGGCCGGAGCGATCCCGGACAGGAGGACGACCTCGCATGTATAGACGATGGCGCCGATTGCGGGCAATCGTCCTGGCGGCGCTGTCAGATCGTGCCGTAGGTGGTGCCCCGGTCCTCGGCCCGAGCCCCCGTGGCGAGCAGCTCGCCGGCCACCGCGGCCAGGTCGCCGACCAGGTCGTCGGCGACGGCCCGGTGCCCGGCGTGCACGGTGGCGTGCAGGCTGTCGGGTGGGGACTGGCGGTCGAAGAACCAGCCCCCGCGGTCGGCGAGTGCGTCCCCCAGGGCGAAGGTGTCGGGGGCGGCACCCTCGAGCGCCCCTCCGAAGGCGAACACGGTGGCGTCCGGAGCCCCGCGGATGGCCAGCCCCGGTATCCGGTCGATGGCCGACTTGATGGTGGTGGCCGCCTGGTGGGCGTCCTCGGCCAGCCGGAGGTAGCCGTCCTCGCCCAGATAGTGGAGCACGGCCCATCCGGCGGCGATCGGGCCGGCCGGCCGGGTCCCGGCCATCGACGGCGAGCCGTAGAGCCCGCCCAGCCAGTTGGTGGTGATGAACGGCTGCAGCCCGGCCAGGGCCCGGTCCCGGTAGAGGATGACCGAGACGCCCTTGGAGGCGTAGCCGTACTTGTGGAGATCGGCGGAGATCGAGGTCACCCCGGGCACGGCGAGGTCCCACGGTTTGGTGACGTGCCCCAGCCGGCCCAGGAACGGCAGGAGGAAACCGCCGAGGCAGGCGTCCACGTGGCAGAGGATGCCGCGCGCTGCAGCCAGGCCGGCCAGCTCGGGGATGGGATCGATGACACCCTGGGGGTAGGACGGCGCCGAACCCACGACGAGCACGGTGTCGTCGTCCATGGCGTCGGCCATGGCGCCCACGTCGGCGGCGAAGTCGCTGCGAACCGGAACCCGGCGTGACTCGACGTCGAAGTAGTGCGCCGCCTTCTCGAAGGAGGCGTGGGCGCTGGTGGCCAGCACCATGTTGGGGCGCGCGGTGCCCCGTTCCGCCCGCCCCCAGTCGCGGGCCGTCTTGGTGGCCTGCAAAAGCGATTCGGTGCCGCCCGAGGTGAGGAAGCCGCCGACCCCGCCGCGCTCGTCGCCGGGCACCCGGTCGGCCCCCAGCAGCCCGGCGGTGATGGTGACGATGTCGTTCTGCATCCACCCCAGGCTGGGGAAGACCATCGTGTTCAGGGCGTTCTCGGCCGAGTAGAGGTTGGACGCCCGCTCGAGGAGGTCGAGGACATCGTCCCCGGCGTTGTAGACCAGGCTGAAGACCCGCCCGCCCCGCCAGTCGCGGTCGTCGGCCCGCAGCGCCTCCATCTGGTCGAGGACCGCGTCGGCGTCGAGCCCGTGCGCGGGCAGCCTGTTGTCGGGGAAGCCATCCATGGGGTCAGCCTACGGGCCTCGCCCGGGCCTCGCCCGGGCCTCGCCCGGGCCTCGACAGCGGGTACGACGAGCGGTGCGGCCGGCTGTGCGCCAGGAGGTGCGGCCGGGCTCAGGTGATGTCGCGCCGGGTCAGGATGATCGAGCCGACCACGGCGAAGACCAGCCCGTAGGCCAGCATCAACAGGGTGCCCTGCCACCAGTTGAACAGCCCGAAGTCGGAGCCCCGGCCCCTGGTCAGGTTGGAGGCGGCGGTGGCGGCTCCGGTGGGCACCCACTTCTCCGCGCTGTGCACGAGCTGGACGAGGATGCCTTCCAGGATGATGAACCACCCCAGGCACACGACGAGGGCCGCCACCTGGTTGGTCAGGACCGAGCCGATGCCGACCCCGAGGATGGCGAACAGGGCGAAGACGAGGATCATGCCGGGCGCCACCGCCGGGAGCTGGTGGATCATGTCGGAGAACGACCCGCCCCGGGCGGCCAGGGTGAGCCCGCCGCCGATGACGGTGGCCACTAGCATGATCACCGCCAGCACGGCACCGGCGATGGCGGCGAAGATCAGCTTGCCGGCCACGAACCTCGGTCGGTGCGGCGTGACCAGAAACGAGGTGGTCACCGTCTTGTGCCGGAACTCGGTGGTGATGCAGAGCACCCCGAGCAGGAGGGCCAGGATGTAGCCCTGGAACCCGGATCCCACCAGGTTCCGGAGCTGCTGGGTGGTGTGGGGCACGGTGTAGCCGGGCGAGACGAACGCCCCGCCTCCGTTGGGCCCGTTGCCGTTGTCGTGGCTCAGGAAGATCACCAGGATCAGCAGCGCGTTGATGAGCAGGGCGATGCCGGCGAGCACCCACGGCACGGCGGTGGTCCGCAGCTTCAGCCACTCCGAGCGGATGATGGCGATCACGTCGGGCCTCCCGGCATCGGGGCGGCGCCGGCCGGCCCATTGCCCATGTTGGCGGGGTCGGCGGCATCGAATCCGTGGGTCAGTGCGAGGAAGACGTCTTCGAGGCTGCCCCGCTCGTGGACCAGCTCGTAGAGGACGATCCGGTGTTGGGCGGCGAAGGGCCCGAACCATTCGGGTGTGGCCCCGTCGATGACCAGGGTGTGGTCGCCCACCTGGCGCCAGGCCACCGGGACGGCGTCGAGCGCAGCGGTCAGCCGGGCCGGCTCGGGAGTCCTGATGCGCATGCCGGTGCTGGTGCCGGCGCGGCTGGCCAGTTCGGCCAGCGTGGTCTGGAGCACGAGTTTCCCGTCGGACACGATGACCACATCGTCCACGGTCTCCTCCATCTCCGACAGGAGGTGGGACGACACCAGGACGGCGTGTCCGAGGGATGCCCGGTAGCGGATGAAGGTGCGCAGCCACTGGATGCCCTGCGGGTCGAGCCCGTTGGCGGGCTCGTCGAGGATGAGGATCTCGGGATCGCCGAGCAGGGCGGTGGCCAGCTGCAGTCGCTGGCGCATGCCGAGCGAGAACTTGCCGACGCGCCGACGCGCCACCTCGGACAGTCCGACCAGATCGAGCGCCTCGGCGACCCGGGAGAGCGGGATCCCCGCGCCGATGGCAACCGATTTCAAGTGGTCCTCGGCCCGCCGCGACGGATGGAAGCTGGTCGCCTCCAGCACGGCGCCCACGTGGCGGATCGGG
Organism: Acidimicrobiales bacterium; assembly: GCA_036722795.1. Classification (GTDB taxonomy): domain Bacteria; phylum Actinomycetota; class Acidimicrobiia; order Acidimicrobiales; family RAAP-2; genus Bog-756. The sequence goes on from DAIMIK010000047.1 coordinate 11,626, forward strand.
TCCTTGAGGTCGACGTAACGCTTCCCACCGAACGTGGCGGTGCCCCCGGAGGCCGAGACCAGGCCGAGCAGCATCCGCAACGTCGTGGTCTTGCCCGATCCGTTGGGCCCGAGGAAGCCGGTCACCCGCCCCTCCGGCACCTCGAAGGTCAGGTCGTCCACGGCGCGCACCGGGCCGAAGTGCTTGGAGAGCCCGTGGACTTCGATGGCCGATGGCATGCCCGACGGTACCCTGGCCGTGGATGGTTCTTGCGTCACCCTCGTGGGCGGGTGGCCTCCGGCGATGCCGGCAGCCCGCTCAGACCTCGGAGACGTCGGTGGGGAGCAGGAGCCCGGTGGCGATGACCAGCTCGTCGTGGACCCGGCTCATGTTGCTCCAACCGTTGACCCACCCGACCAGTGCCGAATACCACACGTGGCCGATGATGCGGGCCCTGTCGCTCAGGTTGGGCGGGTGTGGCTCCCCGATGGCCCGGGTGATGATCCCTTCCATCAGGACTGTCACCTGCTGCTGGCAGTCGATGGCCGCCGGGTCCGGAGAGGCCAGCGCGGTGAAGACGGCGCCGACCAGCTTCGGTTGACGACCCATGGCCCGCAGGGCCCGGTCCAGGACGTCGATCACCCGCTCCGCGGCGGTGGCGCCCCGGGCGGGTAGCTGGGCCAGCCGGCTGTCCAACTGCTCCACCCAGTGGACCAGGGCGGCAGCCAGGAGATGGTCCTTGCTGGTGAAGTAGCGGTAGACGGTGCCCATGGCCACGTCGGCCCGGGCCGCCACGTCGCGCATCTGCACGGCTTCGTAGCCCCCGTCCAGCCCGAGTGACATGGCGGCGTCGACCACGCGCTGTCGACGGGCTTGCTGGGCGCGCGTCAGGGTGCGAGGCACCGGACCGTTGGCCATGGCTTTTCACCCTACTCTGCAGGGGTTTCGCCCCCGGGCTGCCGGGGGCCGGCAGCCCTCCCCGAGTCCTGCCGGCACGGTCCGGGCCGCGGTGCCGGGCCAGGCTTTCTGACGCCCCGTCATGTCCGGCCGCCCGTCGGTACCATGGTCGACCATGGCCCTCGCCGATGACCCGGAGCTCATTGCCACCACGGACGGCCGGGTCCCCGGGCGCCGGGGGCGGGCGACCCGCCAGCGTTTGCTGGAGTCCACCGCCGAGCTGCTGGTGGCCACACCGTGGCGGTCGATCAAAGTCATCGACATCGCGCGGCAGGCGGGAACGTCGCCGGCGACGTTCTACCAGTACTTCGAGAACGTCGAGGCGGCCATCACCGTGCTGGCCGAGGAGTTGGTCGAAGGGGCGGGCGTGCTGGCCGGGCTGGTCGACGGTGACTGGTCGGAGGCGGCGAGCTGGCCCACGGCGGTGGCCGTGGTCGAAGGGTTCATGGACTACTGGGAACGGAACCGGGCCGTGTTCCGAGTGGTCGAGCTGACCACGGTCGAGGGAGACCTGCGCTTCCAGGGCCTGCGGGTACGGGCCCTGAACGCGGTGACGGTCACCCTGGCCCGGGTCATCGCCACCAACGGCGATGGGACCGGGTCTCGTGCCGGATCCGATCCCATGGCCGTCGCCGGGACGCTCATCGCCATGCTGGCCCAGGTGGCCGGCCACCGCTACGGGTTCGAGTTCTGGGGAATCCGCACCGCCTCGTTGGTCGACAGCCAGGCCAGACTGCTCCACTGGGCGGTCACCGGCAGGGCCGCCCCCGAGGGCGCCAAGGTGATCGGCTCGGACGCGCCGCCCCCTCGGACGGGACCGGTGGTCGGAGGAGGGGCGGCATCGGCCCGTACTGCCGAGGTGAAGGCGGCGGCCAAGGGCGCCACCAGGCCGAACCCGAAGACGAGGGCGAAGCAGAAGAAGTGAGGAGGGCCCGCCGACGGACGGCCGGGCTCGCTTCTGCGCCGGGGTGACGCCCGGGCTCAGCTGCCCACCAGGAGATCGGACGCGCAGACGTGGAGCCGCTCGGCCAGCCGCTCGACCGTCCGGAGCGTGACGTTCCGTTCGCCCCGTTCGAGGCCCCCGATGTAGGTGCGGTGCACCCCCAGCAGGTCTGCGAATGCCTCTTGACTCAGGTGCCGGGCCTTGCGCTGGTTCCGGAGGTTGATGCCGAAACTGAGCTGGAGGTCGCCTTCCACGATCGATAACCTCTTATGCTCCTGGTGGGGCTGGCCACATACGGATCGGTAGCACGGACCCCTGAGCCGGGGGATTCAACTCGAAGCCTCCGGGGGTGCCGGTCGTCCTGCGTCGAGCCGGCTCCGGGCTCGAGTGGGAGGGGAGGGGCCGTCGGCGGCGCCGGTGGTCTACGACCGGCCCCGGAGCAGCTCCGAGGCTCACGACCGTACGATCGGATCCGCCGCCACTTGATGATGTCAACCCCAAGAACACGCGAGACAACGATACCCGGCTCGTACCGGCTCCCGCGCGCGTTCGCTCACGCGCCACCGACCGGTCAGCGCAGCGCCACCGACCGGTCAGCGCAGCGCCACCGGGTTGACGGGCGATCCGAGGGCTTTGGTGAAGGGCAGGGGGGTGGCGTCGAGGAGGAACTCGTAGCGACCGTCGGCCGCGCAGGCATCGGCCAACTCGTCGAGGAACCAGTTCTGCCCCTGGGTCATCCCCATCTCGACCAGGTGCAGGAGGTGCACCGGGAGGTAGAGGTCCTCGGACTCGCACGGGTAGACCTCGAGGACCATGGTGTCGGTCGCCACCGCGGCCACGTCCCGATCGTGGAACCACTCTGCGGTCGCCATGGTCAGCCCCGGGGTGGGCCAGGTGTAGGCCACCAGGTCCCGCACCGGCTCTGCGCCGGCAAGCCCCGGTCGGCCGGGCAGTGCCAGGTGGGCCGCCTGGCCCGTGCGCACCAGCACCACGTCCCCGGGCTCGACGGCGAGGCCACCGAGTTCGCACGCCGCGTCCAGGTCCGCCGGGGTGACCGGGTAGCCCGGGTCGAGGATCTCCAGGCTCTTGGCCCGTGGCACGTCGAGCAGCAACCCCCGGGTCACCAGCGACCGGATCAGGTGGATGCCCAGCTTGGCGGCCCCCTCCTCGGTGACCGACCAGGCCGGGAACCCGTTGTACAGCTTCCCCCCGTCGGGCCCGGCCCCGTAGGAGGCGTGGGCCAGCCCGTCCCAGTGGGTGGCACACTGCATGGAGAAGGTGACCACGTCCTCCGAGGAGGCGATCCACTCGGGGTCCGGACTCAGCGGATTGTTGACGCAGATCATGGTCCGGGTCGGATTGACCCTGCCGGGGATGAAGCCCATCTGGATGCCCTCTTCCGCCGACAGGGGCAGCCCCAGGGCGAAGGCGGCCCCGTCGACCACCGCTGCCGCCCCCCGCAGGCGGGCGGCTGCATCGATGAGGTTGAGGGTGCCGATCTGGTCCTCCGGTCCCCAGCGGCCCCAGTTGGAGACACGGGCGGCCAATTCGACGAACGAGGACGGGATGGCGGTCGGCACGGGCACGGGCACCCACCTGTTGTAGCCGAACGAGGCAACAGTTTTTGCCGATTCCTGCCGATAGCTACAGGAGACAGCCATCCGTGGTGACCGGAGTCCACCCGACTCGGAGGCAGGACTGAGCACCGAAATCGAAGGGACAGCACGTGGTGTACGACAATCGATTCGAAGCCGGCACCTTGGAGGGCACGCGGCCCGCAAGGCGGGCATCGGTACCCAGGACATCCAACGGCTTGGTTGCGACGCGCTCGGAGTGCCGCCGTCGCATGACCGCGATGGTGGCGACGGGGGCAGTGCTCCTCGCCTTGACCGGATGCTCGACGCCACTGCATAACGCATCCCCGTCAGCGCGGGGAACAGTCACTGCATTTCAATCTGCGCCCGGAGTCGAGGCTCTGTATGCACAGGATCTGGTGGCTCGCATCAATGCGGAGCGGGCGGCCCGCAACTCGCCGGGGGTGCCGATTCCCCAACTTCAGGTCGATGCGGGGCTGCAGGCCGATGCTCAGGCGTGGTCCGCCCATCTTGCGGCCACGGGGACGGTGGTCGACCCGTCGCTCCCTGCTTGCAACGGACCGGCGAACCAGGTGTGCGTGTTCGCCGCCAATTCCGGCAACACCGGCTTCGGCTTCTGGCCCGGTGACGGTTCGGACGGGATGAATGCGGACTACATGTCCTCATCCGGTCACCGCCAGAATGAGCTGGGGGCGTCCTACCTCGATGTGGGTGTGGGAGTCACCTGCAGCGCCAATCAGGCGTGGACGGTCGAGCTGTTCGGTTATTCCTCCGGCGACGTACCGTTTGCCAACGCCCGTCAGGTCACCCAGAATTCCCGGGAGGGAGTGCCGGTGCCGCCGAGCCCTGTAGCGGCCGGGGTTCCTACCGGTGACCCGGTGTACTGCCCGGGTCAGACCTACGGTCCCGGTGGAGCGGTGACAGCCACGGGAGGTCCGTACGCCTACCCCTATGCCGTGCCGTCAGTGCCGGGCGAGCCCAACGGCACCGGGGTGGCCCCGGTGGTGGGCATGGCCAGCACCGGGGATTCTGGTGGCTACTGGTTGGTCCGAGCGGACGGAACCGTCTCCACCCATGGTGATGCGGTCAACTACGGGTCGATGGCCGGCGCACCGCTGGTGGCCCCCATCTCCCGCGTGGTGGCCACGGCGGATGGCAAGGGCTACTGGCTGCTGGCCGGTGACGGTGGCATCTTCGCGTTCGGCGACGCCGGGTTCTACGGGTCGATGGGCGGCCACAGGTTGAATGCGCCCGTGGTGGGTATCGCCCCCAACGCGGATGGCAAGGGCTACTGGCTGGTGGCCAGTGACGGCGGCGTATTCGCGTTCGGCGACGCCAGATTCCAAGGCTCGATGGGTGCCAGTCCTCTCAATGCGCAAGTGGTCGGGATGGCTTCGGACGATGCCACCGGTGGCTACTGGTTGGTCGCCTCCGACGGCGGCATGTTCGCCTTCGGCGCCCCCTTCCATGGATCCACCGGTGCCATGAGACTCAACCAGCCGGTGAATAGCATGGCCGCTTCAGCCGATGACGGTGGCTATTGGTTCGTCGCCTCCGACGGTGCCGTCTTCGCCTTCGGCGATGCCGCCTTCCATGGCAGCGCGGGTGGCATTCCGCTGAATGCGCCGGTCGTGGGGATGGCGGCCGACCGATCGACCGGTGGCTACTGGCTGGTGGCCAGTGACGGCGGCGTATTCGCCTTTGGCGCACCGTTCTTCGGAGGAGACTGACCGGCCGGTTCGCCTCTGTCCACTGCCCGCCACCTGCCGACCTCCCGACCTCCTCGGGTCACGGGAGGAGGGACCTTGCTCAGCCGGCCCAGATGATGGACTGCAGCTCCGAGTAGGCCTCGAGGCTGTAGTCGCCACCGTCCCGTCCGATGCCGCTCATCTTGAACCCGCCGAAGGGCGCATCCATGTTGCGCTGGGCGGTGTTGATGCCGACATGGCCGGCCCGGAGCAGTTTGGCCACCCGGAACGCCCGGGCGGTGTCTCCCGAGAAGACGTAGTCGTAGAGGCCGAACTCGGAGTCGTTGGCGATGGCGATGCCCTC
>DAIMIK010000048.1:0-7855 GCA_036722795.1 Acidimicrobiales bacterium
GCTCGGCCCCGTGGCGGATCATCCCTCTCCACTCGAGGTCCTTGCCCGGCAGGAACCCCGGCGTGTCCACCAGGGTCACCAGGGGCAGGTTGAAGGCGTCGCAGAAGCGGACGAAACGGGCGCCCTTCTGTGATGCGGCGATGTCCAGCGTGCCGGCCAGGGCCTGGGGCTGATTGGCGACGAAGCCGACGGTCCGGCCGGCGATCCGCCCGAGCGCGGTCACCAGCTGCGGCGACCATCGGGTCCACAGCTCGGTCACCTCATGGTCGTCGCACAGGGCCGCGGCAATCCGGCGCACGTCGTAGGAGGCGGAGGCCCGGGCCGGGATGATGTCCCGCAGCTCTCCGACATCCCGTTCAGGCGCATCGTCGGCCGGGCCCAGGGGAGCCAACTCGTCGGCATGGGCCGGGAGGAGACCCAACAGGTAGTCCACATGGGCGAGGGCGTCCGACTCGGTGGCCGCCTCGATGGTGCACAGGCCGCTGGAGCGGGCGTGCATGGCCGTTCCGCCGAGCTGGTGGATCCCGATGCGCACCCCGGTGAACTCCTCGACCATCGCAGGCCCGGACACGAAGGCGAAGGCATCACTGGTCATGACCACCAGGTCGGCCAGACCGAGGAGGAGCGCCGGTCCCGAGATCGCAGGGCCGGTCACCACCACAACGACGGGCACCGTGCCCGAGCACCTGGTCAGCGCCCGGGCCGCCTGCCCCCACCCGTGCAACGAGACGACACCCTCGGACACGTCGGCGCCACTGGAGGCGAGCACCAGCACCATCGGGATCCGGAGGGTCAGGGCGGTGCCGGCGGCCAACCGGATGCTCTCCCCGTCCTCGAACGAGAGCGCCCCGCGTCGCATGGCGGACACCGAGCGGACCACCATCGCCGCCCGGCCGCCGAGTTGCTCGATGCCGGCCCGGATGGTTCCGGTCACCAGCCGACGGAAGATCGGCGCTGCGGGAGCTTCGAGGGTCACCGCTCCATGCTAGGGATCCGTCGGACCCAACGTGGGGTTCTGGCGATGGTGACCCTCAGCGGGGTCGATCGTTGTCGGGCGGTTCGACGCCGGGCCACGAGGGCTCCGAGCGATCCGATCCGTCGGCGGCCTCCGGGTCGGGGTCAACCGGGACGCCGGTGGTCGATGGCGCCTGCCCCATGGGCTGCCCGGCGCGCCCGGGACTTCCCTTGGCGTGGCGGCGGTCGGCCCGCTCGAACTGCCGCTCCACGTCGGCCCACAGCAACGGTTCCTCCTGCCCGGACTCGTCGTCGGACAGGGGTGCCCGGGCCAGCGCCACCGCTCCGACGCTCAGCAGCACCAACAGCATGGTGAGCTTGGAGACGAACCCGGCGATCTGCTGGTCGTTGAGGGGGCGCAGCCCGATGGCCGCCTCCGAGTGGGCGAACGCCCCGTAGAGGGGATGGACGGAGAGGATGAGGGCGAACGAGAGGAACGCGGGGATCACCGCCTGGCCCACCAGGTACGCCAACCGCACCACCGGCTTCAACCGGGGGATGCCCGGGACCCCGCCGAGCACCGGCAGCCAGAGCACCAGGCCGGCGGCGACCATGGCCACGTCGAGGAGTCCCCGGGCGAGGGCGGAGGACGACTGGGCCTGCACCAGCCAGGTGGTCATCGAGCCGACCAGCAGGACGGTGACGGTGGCGATGGCCGCCGGGGGGCGTTGGAGGCGGGTCAGCAGATGGTCCACCGGCGCGGGGCGGGTGAGCCACTGGATGACGTCGTAGGGCAGGCCACAGAGGAGCATCGGTGCCGCGGCCAGCACGAGGATCAGCCGCTGGACCACCAGGGCGGTGAGGGACCAGTGGGCGGCCAGGTCGGCCAGCGGCCAGGTGAGCGCCACCACCGAGGCCCCGCAGGCTCCGGCGAAGGCCCCGATCTGGCGCCGTGTCCACCGGATCGGTCGCCCACTGCGGACCAGGAGACGCCGGTGACCCACCACCACCAGCACCGTCAGGGAGGTGAGGATCGCCCAGGTGGCCAGGTGGGGATCCCAGGCGTACGGCGGCGCTGCAGGGTGCACGTTCAGAATCCGGCCGTGTGCGCTCTAGATTGATCAGGATGCCACGCCCCGATCGGCTCGAGAGGGTCACCGACCTGCTGCTGGTGCTGCTCGATACGCCGCGCCCGCTGAGTCTGCGCGAGATCGCCCATCGGGTACCGGGGTACCCCGAGGGCCACGACGCCCGGCGTCAGGCCTTCGAGCGCGACAAGCGGCTGTTGCGGGACGAAGGCATCCCCGTGCTGGTGGTCCCGATCGGCGGCGAGGACCAGCTGGGATATCGCGTCGATCCCGACTCCTACTACCTTCCGGACCTCGGTCTGGACGAGGACGAGCAAGCTGCGTTGAACCTGGCCGTCGCCGGTGTCCACCTGGGCGAGCCTATCGGCCGTGACGCCCTGATGAAGCTGGGCGTCGGCGGGGAGTCACCCCTCCGCACCGGCGGCGCCCCGCTGGTGGACCTTCCGTCGGTGGACGGGCTGCCTGCCCTTCCCGCGCTCTTCGACGCTCTGCGGCAGAGCGCGGTGGTGGCCTTCGACTATCGGGAGGAACGACGTCACATGGACCTGGCCGGCATCCGATTCCGGAAGGGACATTGGTATGCGGTCGGGTTCGACCGCGACCGGGGGGAGGCGAGGACCTTCCGGGTCGACCGCTTCGACGGTCCGCTGGAGGTCGACGATCCGTCGTCCTCGCAGCTGCCCGACGGCTTCGATGTCGATGCGGAGTTCGCCCGCGACCCGTGGCGGTTCGGTGGGGGAGACGAGTTCGAGGTGGACGTGCTGGTCGACGGTGCGGAGTCCGGCCGGGTGATCGCCGAGTTGGGGACGGAGTCCGTGGTCGAGCACCGAGAGGACGGTGCGGTGGTGGTGAGGCTGTCGGTCACCGACCAGGATGCCCTCATCTCCTGGGTGCTGGACCTCCTCGACCACGCCGAGGTGCTGGCTCCGGCATGGGCGCGGGCCGCCGTGGTGGAGCGTCTGGCCGCCTGCGTCGCCGAAGGCAGTGGGCAGGCACGGTGAGCAGGCCCCCGGACACTGCGGGCCGCCTGCGACGGCTGCTGGCCATCCTGGCCTGGTTGGCCCAGGAGGGCGAGGCGCCGATCGACGAGGTGGCCACCCGGTTCGATCTCACACCGGGAGCGCTGGTCACCGAGCTGGAGATGGCCGCGTGCTGCGGGGTGCCCCCGTACACGCCCGACCAGCTGATGGAGATCGTGGTCACCGACACCACCGTGTCGACCCGGCCGGGCACGGCGCTGGCCCGCCCGCGGCGCCTCAGCCCCCACGAGGGATTCGCACTGGCCGCATCGGCCCGCGCCCTGCTGGCCGTTCCGGGGAGCGACGAGGACGGGGCGCTCTCGCGGGCACTGGCCAAGCTCGACCGCGCCCTCGGGGGCGCGGGGATCGACGTGGAGCTCGATGCACCACCCCTGCTGGCCGTGGTCCGAGCGGCGGTCGATTCCGGCCGGCAGCTCACCATCTCCTACTACTCGGCCTCCACCGATCGGGTCACCGACCGGAGGATCGTGCCCGAGCGGCTGTTCGCCTCCGAGGGCCACTGGTACGTCGACGCCTGGTGTGCCACCGCCGGGGACGTGCGCAGGTTCCGGGTGGACCGCATCGGCGCAGCCGAACCGGTCGAAGGTGCCGATCGACCCGCCGGCACCCAGCCCCGGGCGTCGACCGACCGGGGGATTGACGGCCCTCCCGGTCGGTCGGCGCCCACCGGGCCCGGCCCGCAGCCACCCGGTCAGCCGGTGTCGTTCGGCGCGTTCGTCCCCGGGCCCGACCAGCGACGGGTGCGGCTCTCCCTCGATCCGGCGTCGGCCTGGCTGGTGGAGTCGATTCCCTCCGCCGGACCGGTGACGACGGTGGACGGCCGCATCGAGCTGGAGCTCTTCGTGGGCGGTGATGCGTGGCTGGAGCGACTGCTGCTCCGCCTGGGCCCCGATGCGCAGGTCATCGATCCACCCGGGGACCGGGCGTTGGCCGCTGCTGCTGCCACCCGGATCCTGCGCCGCTATCAGAGCACGGAATAACATGGAAACTACTGAAATTGATTGTAACTAGCTCAATCGGTACCATCGGGGCCGGAGGTCTCCGGCCGTGGTGGACAGGCAGTGCTGAAGATGCATGTGGTGCGGGAGGGCGGCCACGGCTACTACGTCGACGATCTCGTCCCGGGGAGGGCCGAAGGGACGCTGGTGGCGGGCGAGGCGCGCGGTACCTGGTCGGGGAGCGGTGCCGCGTCGCTCGGGCTGGAGGGAGCCGTGGAGGCGGGGGCCTTCGCCGCGTTGCTCGGTGGGTGCGACCCGGCCTCGGCCAGGGCGTTGCGCACCCGCCGGGGTGACCGGAACGTTGCAGGATACGACCTGACGTTCTGTGCACCGAAATCGGTGAGCCTGCTCCACCTCCTCGCTCCTCGGGAGATCGCCGGCGAAGTGGGAGCAGCCCACGGTGCGGCCGTGGCCGAGGCGCTCGGGTATCTCGAGCGGGTGGCGATCGGCGTGCGCAGGGCACGGGGTGGCCAGGTCACGCTGCTGCCTTCGACAGGAGCGGCAGCGGGGGAGTTCGTACACCGGACCAGTAGGGCCCTCGATCCCCACCTCCACACCCACCTGGTGGTGGCAAACGTCGCCCAGGGCGTGGACGGGATGTGGTCAGCCGTGGACAGCCGGCGGGTCCACGCCCACCTCCGGGCGGGCCAGGGGATCTACCACGCCCGCCTCCGGTTCGAGATCACCGACCGACTCGGGGCCGGGTGGGAGGTGCATCGCTCCGGGCTGGGCGATGTCGTCGGTGTCGACGGGAGGCTCCGCCACCTGTTCTCCCAACGGGCGGCGGACATGGACGAGTACGTGCATCGTCGAACGGCCCCTGCCCGCCGCGGGCCGTGGGGACGCGCTGCGTTCCACGCCACGCGACCGGACAAGGACCGCGACCGCACGGTCGACGCGTTGCGTTCGGAGTGGAAGCAGCGGGCCACCGAATTCGGGTTCGACCTCGGCGATCTGACCCGCGTGGTGGGGCTCGAGACGAGAGCCGCCCCCGGACCGGTGATCGACCGCGCCCGGGTGAGCGTGCGACTCGACGAACTCTCCACCATGCGCCGGTCGCTGGCCCAGCGCGATCTGGTCGCCGTCGTGTCGGCCGCGTCCCTGCGCGGGGCGACGGCACGGATGATCGAGTCGGCGGCCACCGCGATGGCGGAGGCTTCCGGCCCACCCGCTTCCGGTCGGGACCGCCTCGGGTCGACCGGCCGTTCCGAACGGCGTCGGGCCGGCGACCGGTCCTTCGAGCCCCGGTGGGACGCCGCTGCGATTGCCCGAGCGGTGGAGAGGCACCCCGAGGCCCTGTCGGGCGCATCGTTCGACCGGGCCGGCGTGCCCACGGGCGTCGGTCCCGCCGGACCGGGCCGCGGGACCCTGGCCCGCCGGATCGAACATTCCGGACCGATGGCGTCGGACGTGTCGGACCTTCACAGGGAGTCGCACCATCTCCTTCGCTGACGCTGGCGGCCGGATCACCTCAGCGCCGGAGGTCCGGTCCGACGTCGTGCGCCGGACCGTCGAGCAACGGTGGCCGGTGGTCGGGGACGAAGTCGAGGGCGCGCAGGGAACGCCACGGTTCGACGTCATGGGAGGGCGCCAGTGGAATCCACGCCGGGCGATTGCGCTCGTCGAAGGCAAGGGCATGCCCAGGTGCACCCCGCGCGATCACATCGGGCGGGAGCCGTCGCCGCCACTGGGTGGAGACGGCCTCACCGACCTGGGGCGACCCGCCGGAAGCCAGATCGATCAGTGGGTGACCGGTGAGCGTGCGGCCGAGGGAGACCGTGCGTGTCGGGATCTCCTCTTCGCCGGCCAGGACGGACAGCGCTTCCACGGTTCTCACGTCCCCGATGCCGGGGAGGACCACGGTGGTTCCGAAGAGCGAGGGGAACCCCTCCGCCTGGGTCGGCCATCGGTGCCTGGCCTGGGACAGGTCCTGAAAGCACGCCACGGTCACGAGGCCCTGGCCTCCCCCCTCGCTGATCATCGACGGAAGGTCCGGGATCGGCGCGATGTTGGTCACCTCGTCGAGTGCCAACAGGACCGGTCCTCGCCCACGGTGCGCCGGCTCGGCGCCACGCGCGTAGGTGGCATGGCGGACGTCGTCGATCAGGCCGACCACCATCGGCGCCACCAGCGCTTGATGGTGGGCGGGGGAGGCGATGTAGACGGTGTCCGACGAGTTCACGAACCCCACCGGGTCGAAGTCGGGGTTGACCGTGGCATCGAGGGCCTGGTCGGAGCGGAATCCGCCCAGCGAGCCCGAGGCGGTGGACCAGATGCCGCTGAGCTCCCGTTCGTCCGTGGCGACGATCCCGTCGAGCAGGTTGCGCGCCAGCTCGGTGGCGCTGCCGGGCTCTCCGGCCAGGATCTGCTGTGCCGGCAGTGCCCGGCGGCGGTCGACCCAGGTGAGGACGGTGCGCATGTCGACCCCGGCCAGGCCCGCGGCATGCAGCAACGGTGCCAACAGGGCCTGCGCCCGCTCGCTCCAGTGGGATCCCTCGCCGTGTTGGGCACTGCGCACGGAGGATGCCGATCCGACTTCGACCAGTGCCCGCGCCATGGACAGCGATGCCAACCATGTGGTGCACGACTGCAGCGGCGACCACCGCAGCGGAGGCAGTGGACGGCTCGAGCCGACCGATCCCGTCGGGTCGAAGAGGAAGCACCGGCCCAGAGCCGAACGAGCGCCGACGGTCGCGTCCAGCACGTCCGGTTTGGTCGACGTGGAGAGCACCGGTCCGTTGCTGGACAACACATTGGGAATGATCAGCGAGGTTGTCTTGCCCGAACGCGGGGGGCCCAGGATCATCACAGATTGTTGTGGTGGAACGTGGCACCATCCGCGTTCGTCGTGTCCGAGATAGACACCGTGTTCAGCCGCGGCAGACGCGCGCAACGCGGCGCGATGCGACGTTGTGGCGTGTCGCGAACGTGTTGATGAGAAATAATTTGTCAACGGAAATCCCTCCGGCCATCGGCCTGCTTGTTGTCGGTTGGAGATGGCGGCCGTATGAGCCCGCGAGCGCGGCATGGGGAGGCTGTCGCAAATAATCGTTGCAAACAAACGGTTCTTTGTCCATGGTCTTTGCGGGAAGCCGTCGCCGCGCATCGCAACCGACGACGCGTAGAAGGTCGACCGTCATGCGTTACGTCTCCGAACAGAGCTGTGTCGCGCGCAAAGGTGCTTGACCTGGCGCAGAAATGCCATTTGGCTAGTAGTGGTTACGTATCGCTGAGGAGGTGATCGTGAACAGATCGCAACTCGTCAAAACAGTCAGTGAGTCGACGCAGTCGACCCGCCATGTTGTCGAAGACGTAGTTGATGCACTGTTCGAAACGATCGTCACCGAGGTTCGGTCCGGACGAAAAGTGACGGTCATCGGTTTCGGGACATTCAACCGGACCGACCGTGGTGCTCGTGTGGGTCGAAATCCGAGGACAGGTGCAGTGGTACCGATACCGGCGTCGAAGGGTGTCCGGTTCGCCACCGGTTCGGCGTTCAAATCCGCGTTGAACCCTAAGGAGGGAGTACTAATGGCAGTAAAGAAGGCAGCAGCCAAGAGGACGGTCCGCAAGGCCCCGGCCAAGAAGACGGTCGCCCGCAAGGCCACGGCCAAGAAGGCGGTGAAGAAAGCACCGGCCCGCAAGGCCCCGGCCCGCAAGACTGCGGCCAAGAAGACTGCGGCCAAGCGCACCGTGAAGAAGGCCCCGGCCCGCAAGGCCCCGGCCCGTAAGAGTGCGGCCAAGCGCACCGTGAAGAAGGCCCCGGCCCGCAAGG
>DAIMIK010000048.1:7955-17144 GCA_036722795.1 Acidimicrobiales bacterium
CCGGCCCGTAAGAGTGCGGCCAAGCGCACCGTGAAGAAGGCCCCGGCCCGCAAGGCCCCGGCCAAGAAGGCCCCGGCCAGGCGCACGGCGCGCCGAGCCAGGTAGGTGCTCTGAGCGGCGTCGGAAAGCCGCCAAGGCGTTGTCGGTAGGGGCCCTCGGGCCCCTACCGACGCGTAGTGGCTCCGTCAGAGGTCGTTCATCAGGTGGAACGCCTCCGCGGAGCCCAGCCCGCCGAGTGCTCCGTGGCCGGCCAGTTGGCGTCGCACCTTCGAGGCGAATGCCTCCGTCCCCTGGCGCGGTGTCCCGTTGGCTTCGCCGTCGTTGCCTTCGCCGTCGCCCAGCCCCATGGTGCTCTCGCCTTGGCTGTGGTGGCAGAGCAGGGCATCGATCTTGGTGGATTCGAAGCCGGCCACGGCTTCGAGGTGGTTCGGAAGGTCTGCCTCCCACAGCAGCAGTGACCCGGGTCGGTGCGGGGCGATTCCCAGTTCGGAAAAGAAGTGGGGGTCGCGGGCGCCGACGACGGCATCGACAGTCAGGAAGCCGGCGGCCCGATGGTCGGGGTGCAGGCGGTAACGGCGCCACGGATCGTGCCCGAGCAGTACCTCGGGGCGCACCGTTCGGATGATCCGGGCCACCTCCCGCCGCTCGTCGACGCCGTCGACCAACTCGCCGTCGACCCGTTGCAGGAACAGAACCCTGTCCGGCACCGGCCCGTTGCCCGGCTCCGAGCTCGGCCTCGCCGCCGACCCGCCGGCAGTCCGTTGACCGTCGATGACGGCGGCCGCGGCTCGGCACTCGTCCATCCGCCGCAATGCCAGTGCGGCCGGGTCGGCATCGGGGTCCCAGCTGCCCTTGGACCCGTCGGTGAGCACCAGATGGTGGATCCGACAGCCGGCGGCCGCCCACTTGGCCAACGTGGCGCCGCATCCGAACTCGATGTCGTCGGGATGGGCGCCGACGGCCAACGCGGTGGCGGGGACCGGAAGGTCCACCGAGAGGGTTGCCGGGAGGAGCAGGTCGCCGACGGGCAGGCCGCTCGGGCCCGGGTCACCATCGGCGTCGGGATCGCTCCGGGTCACGGGACCGCCGGGCCCAGGACCGCCACGGGGATCACGTCGCCCGGTTCGTCGATGTCCCACGCCAGGTCGGGGCGGTCGAGCACCCGGGTCGGGAGGCCGAGCCGCTCCGCCTCGGCGCGGTGGCGGGCGAAGGAGCCCGGACCGTAGGAGAACTGGAAGCCGGCATCGGCCGGCAACGCGATCACATTGGTCCCGTTGCCGTAGCGGTCGGGCACCAGGGTGATGCCGGGGGCCTCACCGACCATGGCCAGGTCGGACGCTCGCGGCAGGTCGGCGTGGGCCACGGTGACCTGGGTCACTCCGGCGGCGCGGAGGTGGTCGACGCCGGCCTCGACGGCGCCGTTGAGGCCTCGCCCCGGCTCCCACACCACGAGAGCGCTCCGGGCGCGTGCCCACTCGGCGACCTCGTTGTCGTCGCACACCACCGCGACCGGCAGGGGGTGGGCGGCGCTGACCACCCGGTCGGCCATGGCCCGGGCCAACTCGGCGCGTTGTGGTTCGCTGAGGGCGAGGTGGAGACGACGCTTGGCCTGGCTGAAGGCTTTGACGGGGACGAGGACCGCCCTCGGACCGATCCGGAGCGGGCCTCCGTGCAGTCGGTCGTCGGGCGCTGTCACCGCGACAGTGTAGGTGGCAGACCACAACGTGCTCCCGGCAGGCGGGGGGTCCTAGGGTGTGGCTGTGGCGGACGCTGATGGCAACGGAGCAGGAGTGGTCGACGGGCCGGCTCGCATCCAGGCGCTGGCCCGCGTGCGCACGCTGCTGGTCGCCCTCGGCTGCACCAACGAGGAGGTCGACCGGGCCGTGGCCGACGACGACCTCGACCTGTTGGTCGTCGACCGCATGCTGGTGCCGGCCGGGCGGCGCATGACCCAGACCGAGGTGGCCGAGCTGACCGGCATCCCCGTGGAGGATGCCCGACGGTTCTGGAGGGCCCTCGGGTTCCTCGACGTCGGAGACGAGGAGCGGGCCTTCACCGACATGGACATCGGGGCGGTCCGCCTGTTCCAGGCCATGGTGGCCATGGGGATGGCCGACATGGACTCGGCGGTCCAGATGGCCAGGGTGATCGGCTCGTCCATGGCCCGCATCGCCGAGGCCGAGACCGGCCCGGGCACCACCCCGATCCTGAACTCGTCGGGGGACAGCATCATCGACGCCGACCAGTTCGCCAGTCGGGCGGGCGATTCGATTCCGGCCATGGGCCGACTCCTTGAGTACGTGTGGCGCCGGCACCTGCAGGCGGCTACCCGTCGGGCCATGCTGCACCGGGCCCGCGGACCCCGGGAGGGCATCAGCCCGGTGATGGCGGTGGGCTTCGCCGACATGGTCGGGTTCACCCTGCTCAGCCAGCACCTGGGGGACGAGGAGCTGGCCGCGGTGGTGGCCCGGTTCGAGGAGCTGGCCCATGACACCGTGGTTGCCCTGGGCGGCCGGGTGGTCAAGATGATCGGCGACGAGGTCATGTTCGTCGTCCAGACGGCCACCAGTGCCGCAGAGATCGGCCTGAGCCTGGCCGAGGCGTACGCCGATGACGAGCTGCTGTCCGACGTCCGGGTGGCGCTGGCCTCCGGCCCGGTGCTGGTCCAGGAAGGCGACTACTACGGGCCCGTGGTCAATCTGGCCAACCGCCTCGTCGGCGTGGCGAATCCGGGGACGGTCCTCGTCTCCGACGAGTTCCGCTCCATGCTGGCCGACGAGGATGGCAGCGGGTTCGACACGCGGGGGCTACGGACCCGCAACCTCAAGAACATCGGTCGGGTGCAGGTGTGGAAACTGACCCGCCCCGGCAGCGAGCCCGGTTCCGAACGGGGGCGGAGCCTGCGGTGGGAGCGCCTCGGCGAAGTCCTGCGCGATCTCGATGATCTGCGCGAGCGGGGTGAGCGGTTGGTGGTCGAGGGCCCGAGTTCCCTCCGGATCGATCCCGCCAGGTCCGGCACCGACGACGACGGGGAGGACGACGGGTGGGACGACGGGATGGGCGATAGGAAGAAGGACCCGGCGCCCTCATTCTCCCGCGAGCCTGACGGTGGCGATGCCGTGGACCCGGAGGTCGAACGCCCCGTCAAAGGGAGCGACCGGTCGGCCCCGTAGGTCGACCAGCCAACCGGATCGGTCCTTGACCTCGACGACGGTGGGGGCCGGGTGCGGGTTGAACACCCGGACCTCGAGGCGTCCGGCCTCGCGCCGTACGGCGGAGACCTCTGCGCCTCGCACGGTCAGGGCCGACCCACGCTCCGGCCGATCACCCCCGCCGAAGGAGGCGGTGGTGGCCAGCGGGACGAGGACGTCGTCGGACATCCGGAAGGGATCGACCTCTCCCAGAGCCAGCGCATACCGTGCCTCGACCGGCCCGAGCAGCTGCGGGCCCTCCAGGTGGGTCATGGGCCCGGCCGGCATCGGGCGGGTGGTCATCCCCAACCGCGACAGCATGCCGGTGGAGCGCAGCACGGTGAGGGCCAGCGCCGTGGCCTGTGGCTGCCTGGTGCCGCTCCCTTCGTCGACGTCCACCAACTCGTACTCGACCATGCCCTCGTGGACGACGGTGAGCCCGCCGGCGGTCACGAACCGTCTCGAGGGGAAGGTCGGGAGCCCGAGTTCGTCAGAGCGTCCCTCAGCGGTCAGACCCCGCTCCACGACGGCAAAGGCGCACTCCGCCCGTGCGGTCGGCGACGGCTCGCGCAGGGGCAGGTGCACCCGGAGCCGATGGTCACGGGAAGGGTTCGAGAAGAGGGTGTGCACCCGCACCACCGCTTCGTCGGCCCGGATCTCGACGGTCGTCTCCACGGGGACCCGGTGGCTGCCCACACGCGACCGGCTGGCTTCGTCCACCCGGTCGGGCCAGGTGTAGGTGGAGGTGACCACCGCGGTGGCCCGCACCGGGCCGCCGGCCCCGACGGCCACCGCAACCGAGTCGGGAGCGTCGACCACCGTGTCCTGGGCCGGGGGCGAGTAGTTGTAGGTGTCCCCGTGGTCCCCGCTGTCGATCAACCGTCCGTAGCCCGGTACCCCGTCGAGCGAGAACGTTCCGTCCACCGGGTCGATGACCACGGTCACCAGACCGTTGGCCAGCGTGATCCCACCGTCAGGCCGGCTGTCCACGCGCACCGGATGGGTGAGGCGCGAAGGAGCGAATCGGGACCATCCGAATCCGGGCACGGGATCCTGGCGGGCGAGGATCCGCCGAACGGAGGGCTGGTCGATGATCACGCGGACCTCGGTGTCCGGTCGCGCCGTCAACCTGGTGTACAGCTCCCGCTTGACCTCTTCGACGGGCACGCCGTCGCGGGCCTCGCTCCCGATCACGATGGTAACGTCGAGTCCGGTCTCGTCCTCGGCCAGGGTGACGTCGGTGATGTAGCTGTCGTCGTCGATGCGGGCGCCCTGGATGAGCCCGAGCATGGTACGGACCGTCTCGCCGTCGAGCGTGATCGAGCCGGGCAGCCCGGTCCGTTCGGTGAGCACCTGGACGTCGGGGCCCGGCTCGCCCACCGCCGGGACGACCACCTCGACCATCCCGCCGCGGTCGCGTGCCGAGGGGTTGACCACGACCGGACCGGCGGATGACATGGACCTGGCCACGGCGGCAAGGGCCTCCTCGGCCAGCCCCTCGCCGATGTGGCGGGCCTCGGCGTAGCGGTGCAGCACGGCGTTGACGACGTCGTCGGCGGAGCAGGCGCAGATGGAGTCGTGGGCGGAGTTGCGGATGACCAGCTTCCACGCCAGATCGAGGAACGGGGCGGGCCACGCCTCGGGCGGGAGGAACAGCGCCGAGAGCGGCTCGGCCATCTGCTCGAGGGCCCGCTCGGCCCTGCCGGCCGCCTGCTTGACGTCGACCCGGTTGGAGGCGACCCCCATCAGGAGGTTCGAGCGCCATCCCGACCGGAGCTCACCACGCCACTCGGGCAGGTGGTCGCGGGATGCACCGGCCAGGTACTCGGGCAGCGAGGTGATGGCCAGCTCGAACTCGTCCTGGATCTGGTTGGCCTCGGCGACCACGCGCCCGAGCCACGGCTGGGGGCGGAGGTGGTCGGAACCGTTCATCAAGAGGATCGGGCCGTCGGCGTCCAGAAAGGTGCCGAACTCCTCCACCTGGGCGTGGAGACGCCGCACCAGGGCTTTGGCGTCTTCGGGCAGGGCGGCGCCGTTGCCGTACCCGGCAACCAGGTACTCCGCCCGCACGCTGGAGCCGTCCGGGGACCGCCAGCAGAACGCCGAACCGTCCGCCGCCGAGGGCACCCCCCGCCACACGACAGCGTCCTCGAACCCGGCCGAGGCCAGAAGCTGGGGCATCTGGGCCACGTGGCCGAACATGTCGGGAAGGTACCCGACGTTCATTGCCCCGCCGAAGGCCCCGGCGCGCCGGATACCGGTCTGCAGGTTCCGGACGAGGGTCTCGCCCGACACCAGGAACTCGTCCATGAGGATGTACCACGGGCCGACGCTGATCCGCCCGGCGACGGTCAGTGCCCGCAACCGCTCCTCGTTCTCCGGCCGGATCTCGAGGTAGTCGTCGATGACGGCCACCTGGCCGTCGAGGAGGAAGTGGCTGTACGAACTGTCCCGCTCCATCAGGTCGAGCAGTCCGTCGATGAGCCGGACCAGCTTGAGGCGGAAGGTCTGGAACGGGTCGTACCACTCGCGGTCCCAGTGGGTGTGGGGGACGACCGCGATCCGCCGAGCGGTGGCATTGCCCTTCTCTCGAGATGCCTGGCCGCCGGAGCGGCCATCCTCCGGGGGAGCTGCCGGACTCATGGAACGAGTGGGCCGTACTCCGCCTCATAGGCCTGCAGTTCGCCCACGATCCGTTCGGCATCCGCCGTCGACTGGTCGGTGCCGCGGCCGACATGGTCGGCGTAGACGGCAGCACCGAGGTCATGGAGCAGGCCGTCCGCTTTGTGCTTGGCCTGTGAAGCGTCGAGCTTGGCCTGTCCGGCTTTGGTCGCCTCGCCGGCCTTGGCCAGGCCGATCTCCGCTTGCGCCTTCACCTTGTCCATCAGTCCCATGGCTTCTCCCTCTCTTGGCGACCGCCGGCCTGCCCGCCGAGCACCGAACCTCCGTGCCGGACGAATCTGCTGCCTCCGGTGTAGCAGACCCGGAAGGGGGCCTCCACCGTCGGCCGGCATCTCTGGGTCGACGGAGCCCGACCACCGGACGGCTTTCCGCTAAGACTAGGGCTCGCGCGTCCGGCCCATCTGCTCGCTGTCGTTGCCCGGTGCGACGGCCGGATCGGCCCAGGTCGGCCTGGATCGAGCCCGATCGAGGAAGGAGAGCACACTGCGCCCCTGGAGAGACCATCTGCCACCCGGGTACCGGCTGACACCGGGCGACCTGGTCTCCTCGGGCACCCTGCTCCGGTCGTGGTCGCACAGGTGGGAGGCGGAACCCGATGCCCGACTGTGGTGGGAGCCGGACCGACCGGCCTCGACGGGACCGGGTGGCGCGTGGTGGACGGCCGGGCGGTTCGATGCGGCGACTCGCCGCGCCGCCGGCCGTCTCCAGGGTGCCGGCCTCCGACCCGGCGACCGTGTGGTGTGGTCCCCTGGGTCATCGATCGACGCCGTGGTGGCCCACGTCGGGGCACTTCGGGCCGGGTTGGTGGTGGTGCCGGTCAACGCCGCGTACTCGGAGCGGGAGCTCGCCCACATTGTCGTCGACATCCGCCCGGCGGCCGCCATCGTCGATCGTCCCGATCAGGCGGAGTGGGTGCGCCGCGCCTCGGGGGACCCCATGGTGGTGGTCGGTTCGGACCTCGACCTCCACGACGCCGACCCGGGTCCCCTCGACACGGCGGGCCCCGACGACCCGGCGCTGATCTGCTACACCTCGGGCACCACCGGGGCGCCCAAGGGCGCGGTGCTCCGCCACCGGAATCTGCTGGCGGCCACGGAGTCGGTCACCATCGCCTGGCGCTGGGGCCCCGAGGATCGGCTCATCCACTGCCTGCCCTTGTTCCATGCTCACGGACTGTGTGTCGGCGTCTACGGGACCCTGTCGGCCGGGGGGTCGGCGGTCCTGCTCCCCGGATTCGACCCCGAGGCGGTCGAGGCGGCGGCCCAGGACCATCACGCCACGCTCTTCTTCGGGGTGCCCACCATGTACCACCGGCTGGCCAGTTCGGGCCGGGCGGCAGGGCTGCGTCGGCTCCGGCTGTGCGTCTCGGGTTCCGCCCCGCTCTCCGAGGAGCTGCACGCCATGGTGAGCAGTGCCATCGGATCCCGGGTCCTCGAGCGCTACGGCATGACCGAGACGCTGATGAACGTCTCGAACCCCTGTGACGGGGACCGGCGACCCGGCACCGTGGGGTTCCCCCTCCCGGGGGTGGAGGCCCTGGTGGACGGAACGGACGAGATCCTGGTGCGCGGGCCCAACGTCTTCGACGGCTACTGGGAACGTCCGGCAGCCAACCGTGACGCGTTCCGGCCCGCCACCGACGGCGGGACCTCCTGGTTCCACACCGGCGACCTGGGCGAGGACGTCGACGGCTACCTCGTCATCAGGGGGCGGTCGAAGGAGCTGATCATCTCCGCCGGCTACAACGTCTATCCGCGCGAGGTCGAAGACGTGCTGGCCGGCCATCCTCGGGTGGCCGAGGTGGCGGTGACCGGAACACCTTCGGAGGAGTGGGGCGAGGTGGTTACGGCCTGGATCGTGCCCGACGGCCCCCCTCCCTCGATCGAGGATCTGGCCGAGTTCACCGCGGCCAGGCTCGCTCCGTACAAGCGCCCGCGCCTGGTGCGGGTGGTCGACGAACTGCCCCGCAATGCCATGGGAAAGGTGGTGTACTCCCAGCTCGGGCAGTGAGCACACGGTAGGTTCGCGGTGGTGGCCCCAGTCTCGATGGATGCAGCCTCGGCCGGGGGCCAGGCGACGCCTGCGTCGCGGCACCGACGATGAAGGCCCCGGGCGCCCGGGGGTTGCCGCCCGACGACCGCCTCGAGCGGGCCCTGAGGGGCGAAGGGTTCGACAGGGTGGCCGGCATCGACGAGGTGGGAAGGGGCGCATGGGCCGGCCCGGCATCGGTCGGGGTGGTGGTCTTCGCCGCGGACGTGCCACCCCCCGACGGGCTTCGTGACTCCAAAGAGTTGGCCGAGGATCGACGGGAGGCCCTATATCCGTTGGTGACCCGGTGGTGTGTGGACTGGGCGGTCGGCCATGCCGGTCCCGAGGAGTGCGATCGGCTGGGGATGACCGCTGCACTGCGGCTGGCGGCACGGAGGGCGCTGGGCGGCCTCGCCGCACCCCCGGACGTCGTGCTGTTGGACGGTGGGTTCGACTACGTGACCGAGCCGGCCGGGGAGGCTCGACTGCCGTCGGCAGCGCCGGAATCCCCCGAGGTCCGCACCGTGGTGCGCGGCGACACCACCTGCGTCTCGGTCGCGGCGGCGTCGATCGTGGCCAAGGTCACCCGCGACCGGATGATGCGCGGCCTCTCGTCGAGCTTCCCGGGTTTCGACTTCGACCGGAACAAGGGGTACCCCTCGCCGGTCCACCGCATGGCCCTGGCCGGCTTCGGACTGACCTCGGTGCACCGGCGATCGTGGTCCTACGTGGACGGGCTGGCCGTCCGCTGAGGCCGGCCTCCCGTTGCCCGATCACCCGGCTACTTCGGGGCAGGGTCCTTGGGCAGGCCGAGCACCCGCTCGCCGATGATGTTCCGCATGACCTCGTCCGATCCACCGGCGATCCGCATGCCGGGGACGCCGAGGAGGAACTGGGACCACGCGTAGGTTCCCCACGCACCGGTGTCGGCGATCAGGGCGGGACCGAGGATCGAGGACAGCACCTCGTAGGTGCGCACCATGTTGGCGGTCAGCGACAACTTGGCCAGTGACATCTCCGGCCCGGGGAGTTGGCCGGCGGCGATCTTGGCCATGGCCCGCAGGTTGGTGTAGCGGGCCACCCGTTCGTTGACGATGATGTCGGCCAGCTGCTGGCGGATGAGCGGATCGTGGCTGCGACCCTTGGCCCGGGCCGCTTCCATCTCGACCACTATCATGTCACAGGCACATTCCGGGGATGGACTTGCAACGCTTCGCACTCTGGCGGCGGGATCATTGATGACGCGGACAAGCCCCGCCCGCCCTTCGGGTGGGGGAAAGCTCCGCAC
>DAIMIK010000049.1:0-16482 GCA_036722795.1 Acidimicrobiales bacterium
ACCTCACGGCTTTTCAAGAGCCGCGCATTTGTCCGCTCTGCCATCCCTCCGAGCGATTGCCAGGGTAGCCGCCGTCAGGGGCCGTTCGGAGGGCTCGCGGGGCTACTGCCCGACCGCACTTCGGCCCTCAGCCCGTCCACCCACTCGGCGGCCTGGCGGTTGGCGGTGTCGACCTCGCGGCGGATGGCCGGGCCGGCCGGCCCCGCGGCCGGGTAAGAACCCAGGAACTTCACCCCGGCGAGTTCGGCGTGGAGGTCGCGGAGGCAGTCGCTGACCACCGCATCAGCGATGTGACCCTCGAAGTCGATGATGAAGCAGTAGTCGCCGAGCGCCTGTTTGGTGGGTCGTGACTCGAGCTTGCTCAGGTTGATGTTGCGGGCGGCGAACTGGCCGAGGATGGCATAGAGGCTTCCGGGATGGTCGGCACTCTGGAAGCAGGCGATGCTGGTCCGGTCGTGCCCGGTCGGCGCCGGGATGCCCGACCTGGCCAGCGAGACGAAGCGGGTCTGGTTGTCCGCATGGTCCTCGATGTCCTCCGCCAAGATGTCGAGCCGGTAGAGCTTGGATGCCAACCGCGGGGCAATGGCTGCAGTGGGCCGCGAGGTCAGCGCAGGGTCCCACTCGCCCAGCAGCCGAGCCGCATCGGCGGTGGAGTTGGTGGCCAGGGTCACCGCGGAGGGGAGGCGCCCGGTCAGGAAGCGGCGGCACTGAGCGGTGGCCACCGGTATGGACGCCACCCGTTCGATGTCGCCGAGGTCTGTCCCGGGCAGGGCCATGAGGTGGAGGTGGATGTCCAACACCACCTCCCGCTGGATGCGCAGGTCGAACTCGAAGACCAGGCTGTCGATGATGTCCCGCACCGTTCCTTCGATGGCGTTCTCAAGGGGGACAAACGCCAGGTCCACCTGGCCTTCCTGTAGGGACTCGAGGACCTCAGCCAACGATCCGAGGGGAACGATCTCGCCGGAGGCGTAGTCGGCCTCGCTGAGGAGCGCCTCCTCGGTGAAGGTGCCTTCGGGGCCGAGGAACCCGATGCGCAGGGGTGACGCCGAGGGCGTGCCCGGGGATGCGTCGGCGGCCATACCCAGGCAGGATAGTGAACATCATGGACGAACTCATGCTGGAGGGACTGTTGGCCGATGTGCGCTCCGGGGCATGCTCCGCCGACGAGGCCGTCCTGCGGCTGCGACGGCTTCCCTTCGCCGACCTGGGGTTTGCCAAGGTCGACCACCACCGGGGGCTCCGCCTGGGCCTTCCGGAGGCCGTCTACGGGCAGGGGAAGACGCCGGAGCAGTGCGCGGCGATCGTCGGCGAACTGCTCGCCGAGGGGGAGATGCCCGTCGGCGAGGGGCGCGCCGGCAAGGGGGCGGGGCGGGGAACGCCGGAGCTGGGGGTCCGGCCAGCCGGGGGCGGCCCGGTGATCCTCACCCGGGCCGACGGCGCCCAGGTGGCGATGGTCATGGCCGAGCACCCCGGGGGAGTGCGCACGGTGACCGGGTCGGCCACCGGTGGCGACCAGGTCCGGGGGGAGCTCTCTGCCGTGGTCTGGCGACCGGCGCCGCACCGGTTGGCGCGCACGTTGGTAGTGACCGCCGGCACCTCCGACCTCCCGGTGGCGCGCGAGTGCGAGGCGACGCTCGCTGCGTTGGGACTGCGCCCGGCAGTCCTGGCGGACTGCGGGGTCGCGGGTGTGCACCGCCTGCTGGCGTCGGCCGACGAGCTTGCCGACGCCGACGCGGTGGTGGTGGTGGCCGGGATGGAGGGGGCCCTGGCCAGCCTGATCGGGGGCATCACGCCGGCTCCGGTGGTGGCCGTCCCCACCAGCACCGGGTACGGCGCCGCTCTCGAGGGGGTCACCGCGCTGCTGGCCATGCATGCGTCCTGTGCCGCCGGGGTCACCGTGGTCGGCATCGACAACGGGTTCGGGGCGGCCTGTGCCGTCGCACGGATGCTGCCTTGAGCGCCGCATGGGCACCGGACGGTGCCCGGCGCATCGCCTGGTTCCACTGCTTCGCCGGCATCGCCGGGGACATGGCACTGGGGAGCCTGGTGGATGCGGGTGCCGACATCGACGAGGTGCTGGCCCTGCTGGAGCGCCTTCCCATCGGCGGATGGGCGCTCGATGTGGAGCCGGTGCTCCGGGGTGGCATCGCCGCGTCCCGAGCCATCGTGACCGTGCACGACCACGTGGTGGTCCGCACCTACTTGCACATCGTCGGGTTGGTCGAGGAGGCCCGGCTCCCCGAGCGGGTGGCCGCCCGGGCCCTCGCCACGTTCGCCGCGCTGGCGGAGGTGGAATCCGGCCTGCACCGGCGCCCGGTGGACCAAGTCCACTTCCACGAGGTGGGGGGCCACGACACGATCATCGACGTGGTGGGAACGGCAGCCGCCCTCGAGGTGCTCGGCATCGACGAGGTGCGGGCCAGTCCGGTGGCGACCGGCCTCGGCATGGTCAGGGCGGCCCACGGCATGCTGCCCAATCCGGCGCCCGCCGTGGTGGCGCTGCTAGAGGGCGTGCCGACCTGGGGGCGGAACATCCCGGTGGAGCTGACCACACCGACCGGCGCCGCGCTGCTCGCTGCCCTGTCGGCCGGCTACGGCCCGATGCCTCCGATGAGGGTCACCGGACAGGGGTTCGGCGCCGGCTCCCGCGAGCTCGAGGAGCTCCCCAACTGCACCCAGGTGGTCACCGGCGTGCGGGCCGATCTGCGCACCGGGTCGGCGGTCGGCGCCGGATCGTCCGGCCCTCCCCTGGTGGCCGACACAGGTGGTCTGCCGGGCACCGGTGCGGGCACCGATGCCGACGCCGACGCAGACGCCGGGCAGCCCGTGTCACTCCTCGAGGTGACTGTGGACGACGCCACCGGCGAGCAACTGGCCGATGCCATCGCGGTCCTGTTGGATGCGGGTGCCCACGACGCGTGGCTGAACCCGGTGGTGATGAAGAAGGGCCGGCCGGGATTCGTCGTCCAGGTGCTGTGCGACCCGTCGCAGGTGGCTCGACTCCGGGGCGTCCTTCGGGAGGCGACCGGATCCCTAGGTGTCCGGATGGTCGTCGGCGAGCGGTGGCCGGCAGCCCGTTCGATCGAGTCGGTGGTGATCGACGGACAGTTGATCAGGGTCAAGGTCAGTGCGTCGCGGGTCAAGGCCGAACACGATGACGTCGCCCTGGCCGCTCGGCGCACCGGGAAGTCCCTCCGGGATATCGCTTTCCGTGCCGAGGCGCAGTGGCACTCCAAGCATGAAGGCAAGGGCGGCCCGGCCGGCGGGGGCTTGCACGGATACGGGGCGGTGGCCGGTGGCCGCCCCGCCCCGAACGACGGCGTCGAATCGGTCGACCTGGCTGAAGGACCATCGGAGAGCCGAAGGGACGGAGGGGGCGGCGACGAACCGGCCTGAGCGGTGCGGTGGCGAGACCAGGACCGACCCCCACCCCGACCCGGTGCCCGACGTTGCTCCGACCCCTGCTGGTCGACCCGAGCTTCCCCTCGACCTCGGGCTGACGGATCGATAGCATCGGGGCGATGGCGGCTCCTCGTTTGGGATCCATAGCGCTGGACTGTGCTGACCCGGCTGCTCTGGCGGCGTTCTGGGCCGCACTGCTCGGGGGCGAGGTGGCGTTCTCCAGCGACGACTTCGTGGCCGTGAAGTTCGAAGGGATGTGGCTGGCAACCACGCGGGTACCGGACTACCGGGCACCTTCCTGGCCCGACGGGGAGAGCCCCAAGCAGATGCACCTCGACGTGGCGGTGGAGGATCTGGGCGAGGCAGAAGCGGAGGCGCTTCGACTCGGTGCTCGCCGTGCCGACCAACAGCCGGCCCCGGACCGGTGGAGGGTCCTGCTCGACCCGGCCGGGCACCCGTTCTGCCTGACGACCCAGATCCCCGACTAGGCCACGACGCGTCGGCGCGCCCCGTCGTGGGTAGGGCGGCCTACCCGGATCGCCGGGGAGGGACAGCGGTGGCTTCGCCGGGACCGAGCCAGACCCAGCCCTCCTCCGAGCGCTCCAGCCGGTGCCTTTGATGCGTCTTGAGGTAGTGGTGCCAGTGACAAAGTCGTACCAGGTTCCCCAGCCTGGTGGGTCCCCCCTGGGCGAATGGCTCGACATGGTCGATCTCCAGCCCCTCGCGGAGACCACAGCCCGGCACCACGCACACCGGATCGCGTTCGATGAGCGCCGTCCGGATCGAGGCAGGAATGGTCCGTCCCGCGCGTGCCACAGCGGTCACATCGACGCCATCGGTGACCAGAACGCTCAGGATCGAGTCGACGGCCAAGCGTCGGGCGACATCCACCGGAATCGGTCCGATGCCGGGAATCTCGCAGATCTCGCCGCCTTCGAGGTGCCCGCGCACCAGCGCGTCGTGGTCGACCCGGACATGGACCATGGTGGCCGGCCCGCCGTGGGAGCAGCCGGCCGGCCTGACGGTGCGACTGCCCTCCGTCGGGCCGGCTGAGCCCTCGCGGCCAATGCGGCCGTTCCGGTGCTCCCCACTGCCGGGTTCTCTGCCCTCCACGCCGTGGGTCGCCGGCGGATCGCAGGCGTCTCCGGGAGCGTGGCCGCACGCCAGTTGGATCAGGGCATCGGCGGCAAGTGCCCTCCGAGGTTCGTCCAGTCCGGCACGCCGGGCCTCCCCGGCCAGCCGGTCGGTCTGCGCCCGGACGGCGGCCGCCAGCCGGGCCCCTTCGTCCGGGGTCAGTCGGGCATCGAATCGGACTGCGCCGTCACCGTCGACCCAGTTGCGCAGATAGCGCTCCCGCCGGATCGCGTCGTAGGCGGCGCGCTCATCCCGACCGGCAGCCTTCACCCGGCGGCAGCGCAGCTTCAACACGCTCAGCGGCTGGCTGCCTGCGGCATCGACCAGCGCCTGCTCCGCCTCGGGCTGGAGGATGGCGGCTCCGGCGATCTCCTTGACCTGAACCTCCGAGAGGCGCCCTCTTCGCACTGCTTCGTCGGTGGCGGGGAGGGAGCCCAGTTGGCGGGCCGCCGCCAGGGTGGTGATCGCCGGGCCCAGCCCCGTACCCGTTGCCTGGGCGATGTGGGCGGCGGCCGACCGGTGGCCCTTCCGCCGCCATACGTTGGAGGACTCCCCCCGCCGAGCCGAGAGGAGCTTCCCACCGGATGCCAGCTTCTCGATCTCTGCAAACATCTCGAGCAATCGGGCGGCATCCGGTCCGCTGAACCGTTCCGGCTCGAAGCTGGCCAGCGCGGAGCGAAGGATCTCTGTGACCTGCTGCAGCCTGTCCGACAACATGGGTCCATGGTCCCATGCGGGTGTATCAGAGGAGCAGGGGCTGTCGGATCGCGGAGGACCCGCGCCCCCCACGCCCCCACTGACGACTACCGTCTGCCCGGCACGGATGGCCGCACCCCCTTCGGCCTACTCGACTGTCAGCACCGGAAAGGAACGCACCCCATGTCTCGCCTACGCAACTGGTCACTTGTCGTGCTGTCGGCCTCCACACTCGGACTGGCCGGGTGCAGCAGTTCGGGGTCGAGCTCGCCGACCAGCTCGCCGACGACCGGTGCGGCCAGCACACCTTCCTCGACCACCGCGGCCATCACTCCGGTTCCGGACCCGTCCCCGGCCGGAACCTTCGGCACGAAGCCGACAGTGACCGTGCCCCCGGGCGCGCCTCCCACCCAGCTCGAATCCAAGGACCTGATCGTCGGCGCTGGGCCGGCGGCGAAGCCGGGCGACAAGGTCACCGTGCAGTACGTCGGCGTCGCCTACTCCTCGAAGCAGCAGTTCGACGCGTCATGGGACCGCGGCCAGCCGTTCTCGTTCGTACTCGGGCAGGGCCAGGTCATCCCGGGGTGGGACCAAGGGGTGGTCGGAATGCAGGTGGGCGGTCGGCGCGAGCTGATCATCCCGCCGAACCTGGCTTACGGGGCGAACTCGCCGGGCGCTGGCATCGCCCCCAACGACACTCTGATCTTCGTCGTGGACCTGTTGAAGATCAACTGACGGGGATCGGTCCGGGCGGTTGACCGCTGGTCCGCCCACTCCCTACGTTGATGGCCATGGCCGTCTCCAAGTTCCAGCTGTTCTCGTTGCCGGTCTCCGACCAGAGCCGGTCCCGCGACTTCTACGTGGACAAGCTCGGGTTCGAGCTGGTCGCCGACACCGACATGGGCCCCGCCCAGCGTTGGGTGCAGGTCCGGCCACGTGGGTCCGAGACGTCCATCACCCTGGTGACCTGGTTCGAGTCCATGGCACCGGGCTCGTCCAAGGGAACCGTGCTGGAATCGAACGACGTGGATGCCGACATCGCCCTGTTCAAGGAGCGGGGGGTCGACATCGCTGGCGAGGTCCAAGAGGCGCCGTGGGGTCGATTCGTGACCTTCGAGGACCCTGACGGAAACGGCATCGTCCTTCAGGAGACGGCAGGCCCGCAGGCCTGAGTGGGCGGGTGGTCCCCTCGACGAGAGTGTGGAGCCGGACGAGAGCACCCACACCATGAGGTCACCGGTCTCGCCGGGGGCCTCGGGTGGCCGGCTCTCGATTCGATCGAGCCGGAAGCCAAGTTTCGGGGGAATCGCCGCACTGCGTGCATTTGCCGCATCGCATCGGATCTCTACCCACTCGACTCCGGCCAAGGCCAGCGCCACTCGGGCCAGCGCACCCGCCGCAGCGGTGGCCACCCCGTGCCCGGTGCGGTCGGAACGCACCCAGTAGCCGATCTCCAGTGCTCCGGTGCCGAGGCGCGCGTGCAGCCCGCAGTAGCCGATGATGTCCCCGGAAGCGCCGCCGCCACTGCTGCCATCACCGCCACCTCCACCGCTGCCATCACCGCCACCGCTTCCATCACCGTCGGACCTCATGGCGAACTGGAACTGGTCGCCATGGACCCAGTCGACATCGGACTGCCCAAGGAAATTGGCGATGGTTTCGGGCGTGGCCCGATGCTGGGCCCACGGCATCCAGGGCTGGAGCTGGTCGATGCTGGCGTTCACCGCGGACACCAGATCATCGAGATGGTCGACGTGCGATCGCTCGAGGGTCATGCCGTCCGCGTGGATCATCTCGGGAGGGCGTTCGCGGAGCCAACCATCGTCGGTGCCTGTCATCTCCGTCTTCCCTCCATCCGACCCGACGCCCGGAGCAGCCTTGCGCCTGGCGCATTCGGGCTCGCCGGCGAGGGCACACCGGTGGTGGACGGTCGCACGACCACAACCTAGAACCGACGGCCCGTGGGTGTGGTCCGCGATCGCAGGTCCCGAGACCTTTCGGGGCGGGGCCCCCGGCCCGTGTGCCGACCTGAGACAACCGGGCGGCCCAATGCTGCGCCACTAGGCTCTCGCAGCGATGTCACGGAACGGTGATCGCCCTCGGACAGCTCCTGGATCGTCCGACCGAAAGGCCGCAGCCACGGAGTCGGGCGCCGGCGATGGTTGGCGATGCCCTTCATCGCCCTCGGGGTGTCGATGATCATCGTGGACGCCACGATCGTGAACGTGGCGGTTCCGACGATCATCCGAGAGTTGCACGTGGGCGCCAACACCACGGAGTGGTTCAACTCGATCTACTCGTTGGTCTTCGCCTCGCTGCTGATCACCCTGGGTCACACCGGCGACGTACGGGACGGCGGCGACTGTTCCTCACCAGGACGCTCGTCTTCGTCGCAGCCAGCCTCATCGCAGCCGCGGCGCCGAACGGAAGCGTGCTCATCCTGGGGCGGTTCCTCCAGGGGATCGGTGGCGCCATGATCCTTTTTGCCACCTTGTCGACCGTCAACGCCATGTTCGACGGCAAGGATCGGGCAAGGGCATTCGCCATCTGGGGCTCGACAATCGGTGGCGCGGCGGCCCTGGGGCCACTGCTCGGCGGTTGCCGACCACCGACTGCCGCTGGCGTTGGGCGTATTGGGCGTTCTTGATCAACGTGCCGATCGGGGTCATCGTCGTTGCCAGCACCTTCCTCCTCGTTCCCGAGACCCGTGACCCCGGCGTGCCCCGCACGATCGACTGGTGGGGAAACCTGCTCGCCGTCCTGGGCATGTCGACTCTGGTGTTCGCGCTCATCGAAGGCGAGCAGTACGCCTGGTGGCACCAGGTGACTGCCTCCCGTGTGGCGGGCATGACCTGGCCTGCGGGCTGGCTGTCCCCGTCGCCCCTCGCCTTCGGCGTGGCGATCGTGTCGTTGGTCGGCTTCGTAATCCTCGGACGAGCCCGCAGGCAAAAGGGGAGTGCCGTCCTCGTCGACCTCGGGCTGTTCGGCATTCGCAGCTTCGCTTCCGGCAAAGGGGGCCGTCCGGGTGGCGGCACTCGGCGAGTTCGGCATGCTCTTCGTCCTGCTGGTCTTCCTGCCGGGGGTACTCGGGTACAGCGCCCTCGACACGGGGTGGCTCCTATTGGCCCTGGCCCTTGGCGCATTCTTCATCGGAGGGGGCACCCCCCACATCGAGCGGAGGATCGGGGCGCGGGGAGTGGCCCGGCTCGGTCTGGCTCTCGAGGTGGTCGGCATCGTCGGGTTGGGCTTCTCCTTCGGCATGACGATGAGCCCGTGAGTGATGGCGCCCTGGCTGTTCGTCCACGGCATGGGCGTCGGAATGGTCACGGCCCAGCTGACCGGCGTGATCCTGGCCGACGTACCGGTCGAGTCCGGTGGCCAGTGGCCAGGGCGTGGGGATCCAGAGCACGGGGATACAGAGCACGTTCCTGCAGAGGGGATCGACATTCGGGATCGCCCTCCTCTCCACCCTGGCCCTGTCGCCCTCGCTCGCGGAGGTTGCCACAGAACCGAACGAGCTCGAGCTCCGTGAGTCGTAGGATGAGATCCACGGTGCGGGCCGGCACGAACAGGAGGCGGTGAACAGCATGTCGCTCGCCTTGTTGGCAGATGTCCCGCTGCCCGACATCTGGGGCAACCTCGGAGCGACGGCAATCGCGTTCACGCCGAGTGTGCTCATCGGCGGAGTCACCGCCCTGTACCTCTGGGCAGTCTGGCGAGTCGGTAGGGCTGATCCCGAGAACCCGTGGTCCGCCAGGCGCACCGCGGCGTTCGTCGGCGCCATGGTCCTCGTCTTCTTCGCCATCGAGCTCGTGCTCGGTGCCTACGACGACACGCTCTTCTACGACCACATGATCCAGCACCTCTTGTTGATCATGCTGGCAGCGCCCCTGATCGCGATGGGCGCCCCCGCCGAACTGCTGGTCCGGTCGACGACCGGTGGCACCCACCGCGTGGTCACCAGAGTGCTCGACTCCACGGCAGCCGAGGTGGTCGGCCACCCCATCACCGGGTTCGTGCTCTACACCGTGTTCATCCCGGTCGCCCACCTCACGAGCCTGTACAACTTCACGCTGACCAATGATCTGGCTCACGACAACGAGCACCTGGCGTTCCTCCTCGTCGGCTATCTGTTCTGGAGGCCGGTGGTGGCCATCGAGCCGAGCCGCCACCCACTCACGCCCGCACTCAGGCTCGTCTATCTGATGCTGGCAGTCCCTGTGGACACATTCTGCGGCCTTGTCCTGGCCTCCACCAATCATGAGATGTTCTCCGCCTACGCCCACGTGCAACGAACCTGGGGCCCGTCGCTGATCGGCGATCTGCACATCGGCGGTTCCATCATGTGGGTGGTCGGAGACAGCCTGATGGCGCTGGCCATGATCCCGGTCGCCGTCCAATGGGTCCGATCCGAAGAAGCACTCACCCGACAGATCGACGCCGAGCTCGATGCCCAAGAGGCGGAGCGCCAGGACGGGAACGGCCGATCGGCCGATCCACGCCACCATCCGTGAACGATCTGCTCCCTCGGTCCGATCGCTCCGACTCGAGAGCGGTCCCTCTGTGTGCGCCCCGGCGGTCTACGCCTGTTGAACCACCTTGTCAGTTGGGTGGGTGGCTGTGTCGCGGTGGTGCTGTTCCTGATCGGCCCCACCGCACCGGCGGGCGCGCATGCCCAGCTCGAACGGACGAGTCCCCGACCAGTCCTCCGTCGTCGTGGTCGCGCCGAGCGAGGTCGTCCTCCATTTCGGCGGGCCGGTGGAGATCGACTTCGGATCCCTGCGTGTTATCGGTCCGAACGGGCTGCGGCGGTGTCCCTCCGAAGCCTGCAGATGAGGCCAATCGGACACGAGTCCCCGATTCGCCCGGGCGAGCTTCGCCATCGATCGAATCGCCGGGAGTTGCGCCCTCGTGCCCGTAGGAGTCGGCGCAAGTGATCCTCTTCGCGACGACACGGTGAACACGCCCCGTCTCACCATGCCCGCCAGGGCGAGTTGACGAAGATCGGCCATGTCATCGTGCTCCTCGTGGACGAGGACCACGGCTGGACCGTCAGTGACGCCACTGGTGGTGATGCCGTCTGTCGCCTCGGTGACTTCTGCAGCGAGCGGCGTGATCAGGAGTCGCCCTTCGTGGTCGAGGCTGGCGACCGTCACTCGATCGCCCCCCTGCGCTGGCTCGATCGTGGCCGGCTCGAAGTCGATGAGAACATGCCCGCTGTACCAGGGGAAGAGACACTCATGAAACGGAATGCCGAGGAAATGCCAGGTGGGAGGGAACTTCGTGATCTCGTCGTCCCGAATGTTCCGATTGAACCATGTCGGGGTCTCATCGACCACCACCGACCCGGTCGATGCCACGTGCGAACCGCCTGCAAGCAACGCGACCCGGGGATCGCGGCGAACCGCTGCTGCCTTCGTGACGTAGGTGAGTGTCGAGGTGATCACAATCCGGTCATCCGCGACGAACGGAGTGACCGGAACAGCGTTCGGGGTCCCGTCCTTCTTCACGTAGGCGAACCCGCCGATGGGTGCGCCTCGAAACCCGTCCATCAACGTCACGGACGGAAATGCTACCGAGATCGGACTGGCTCAGGACTCGCGCGAGTACCGGTAGACGCTGGTTGGTCGCCCTCAAGATATACAGTTCCCGGCCGCCCGCACAAGCCGGCATTGACAGGGGGCAGGTCGTCACGCTCCGCTCACCGTTTGTCCCGGTTCATCCTGCCCGGTTACTGGTGACCTTCTCCTCTATCGAGGATGTCCCGGTCGGGCGATGCTGAATGTGGGAAACCGGATGTCTGGGAGGTCACCGGCGTGGTGCACTACGGATACGGGAACGGCGGCGGGCACTGGGGCCTATGGATCCTGATGATCGTCGCCATGCTCGTGTTCTGGGGAGCGCTCGCCTGGATCATCGTCACTCTCCTCCGCCAGAGGGGAGGCCACCCTGACCCTCGTCCCGTGGCGCCCAGCGGGACCAGTCCAGATCCGCTGCGTATCCTCGATGAACGCTTGGCTCGGGGTGAAATCGAGGAGGAGGAGTACAAGCGCCGTCGGGACCTGATCAAGGGGAACGAGTGAGCGCCGGGCACCCCACGGCACCCCGCAGCCTGGCCATCGCATCGGTCGTCGCCGTGGTGGCCCTGGCGGTCGGGTCTGCCACGTTCGTCGCCTTGTTAGCCAACGGACAGCCCTCACCGCTCAATGGCGCCCAGGGCGCCGTCTCGTGCCCGGCGCACCGCCCTCCTGGCACCACCGTGGATGTCACTGTCGCCGATGCGGGCAACTCGATGATGGGCCAAGCCCCGATGATGGCGACGGTGAGAACGACGCCCTCCACGGTGCCCGCTGGACAGGTCACCTTCGTCGTGCTGAACGAGGGCGCCCTCGTGCACGAGATGGTGGTGCTCCCGCTTCCTTCTGATGGCCCAGGGACGAGGACGACGGGGATTGACGGGAAGATCGACGAGTCCCAGAGCCTGGGTGAGGCATCTCGCTCGTGCGCTGCGGGCACCGGCAGTGGCATTGTGCCAGGCAGCACCGGGTGGACGACGGTGATCTTGGCTCCCGGCCGCTATGAGCTGGTCTGCGATGAACCCTGGCACTACGCCGCAGGGATGTTTGACGTCCTGACCGTTGGTTGATCGGCGTTGGCTCGATTCGTCGCACGTAGGTGCCCATCCAAGGAGTGCTGGCAGAGGGCAGACGCAGATGCCTACTCCATGGGCAGTGGACGGAGTCTCACTCGCACCCAGAGGTTCACTGGCGGTACCCGCCATCTGGAGGTTCTGGCGTTCGGCGGTAGACGTTGGTCGTGCGCTCCTCGAAGCCCAGGCGTTGGTAGAGGCGATTCGCCGCCTCTCGGCTGGGGCGTGACGTGAGGTCGACCGACTTGGCCCCTTCGGCACCGGCCCGATCGACGGCGGCCATCACCAGCGACTTTCCGGCACCGGTACCCCGTGCCGCCTCGTCGACCACCACATCCTCGATCCAGGCCCGGATGCCGGTCGGAACCCGGAAGAGAGCCAGTGTCAGCGAGCCCACGATCGCACCGGAGGCGTCACGGGCCACGAAGAGCACCGATGTCTCGGAGGTCACGATCTCGGCCAGTTCGACCTGGCTGGGCGGCGGGGAGGACGACGAGAGCTGGGGCATCAGACGGGTGAACGCCTCGACCAGCTCGGTGGTCACCACGCCGGCCTCGCTCACCGAGACGCCGGAGGGTGGCGGCCCGCCCGCCTCGCCGCCGGCGTCCACCACGGGTTCCGAGCGCTCAGGGGTCACAGGTGGCGAGTGTAGTCAGCATCGGCCTGCCCGGTCCTCTCCGACCGCGGCGGGCCGGTCCTGAGCGAGACGCCGGGGTTGGTGGGGGGACCTGCTGCCCGACGAGCTCAGGTCCGCTGGGGATCGCCACGCCAGATCGGCGACCGGACGGTGTCGTAGAGCACCTCGACGGGGTCGCCGCGCAGGGCGGAAAAGACGTGTTCGCCCCATCGCTCGGCACCGGCCAGCGGGAAGGGGAGGTCGTCCATCGGAAACCACCCCACGTCGGAGCACTCGAGGGGATGGGCCTTGAGCTTGCCGCCGACCGGCCTGCACTGGAAGACCAGGCTGTAGAGAGGGATGCGGCTCATGCCGATCCGGAGGCCGTCGAGCACGGCGATCAGGCGGACCACCTCCACCTCGATGCCGGTCTCCTCCTCGACCTCCTTGACCACCACTTCGGACGCCGAGTAGCCGACATCCGCCCAGCCGGTGGGGTAGAGCCAGACGCCGGAGTCGGCTCGCTGTATCAAGAGGATCTCGCCCTTGTCGTTGCCCACCGCGGCGCCCACCGCCACCTTCGGGGTCACGTAGCCCGGCACACCCTTGCCGACCGACCCCAGCCACTCCTCGACCAGGCCCTCCACGTCCTGAGCCCCTTCGGTGCCCTCCTCCGCCGCGGTCCGGATGTCGGCGGCAACACGCAGGATCTCTTCGAAGCGCTCCTGCTCGTAGAGGGACTCGGTGAATCCGAGGCCGGTGCGGGCGATGCCGGCCAGCGCCTCGCTCCACCGCAGGAGCTGTTTGGTGGAGGGAACGGGTTCCACGGACCCGACGCTACCGCACCGCCACCGCGTACCGGCCGAGTTCGGGCACAATGGAGCGTGACCGTTCTCGAGGATTGCCGTCATTACATCATGCAGACCACCGCTCACGAGGAGAAGCTCGAGCGGTGCCGGGTCGGTGCCAACCAGCAGCTTCCCTTCGCCTGCCCGGACGGCTGCCTCTTCTACGAGCCCCGCAAGGTGTCCGGCGCGGGATGGACGATCCGGACCTCCGAGGACCCCCCGGCCACCTGACGACGTGCCGGGCCGGGGCACGCCCTTGGTCGGCATTCTCGGAGGCTCAGGGCAACCGGCTGGCGACCAGGGTGTAGGTGAGTGGCATGCGGGGTCGGTCCTCCGGCGTCGTCCAGTGCCCGGGGGTTGATTCGACGAGCCAGGGGAACCGCTGGTGCACGGTCCAGTCGTGCTCGGTCAGGACGTCGATGCGCAGGCCGTGGCCGACGACGGCGGTGACCACCTCGCCGATGCTGTGATTCCACTCATAGGTGCGCGTGTTGGCCAACGGTCGGTCCGCGTCGGAATAGGTCTGCCCCGAGTCGTCGACGAACGGCTCGGGCTCCTCGAAGTAGGTGTGGGTGATCACCGGCGCCTCGTCGGCCAGGGACCAGGAGAGGGGATGGCTGTCGTGGAGGTAGAGGCGACCACCCGGCCGGGTGAGGGCGGCCACCTGGCCCGCCCACTGCTCGACGCTCGGCAGCCAGCAGAGGGCGCCGAGGCTCACGTAGACGATGCCGAACGTCCGGTGACCAAGTGCCTCGGCCGCGTCCTGGACGGTTGCGCATACGAACGACGCCCGTTCGGCGAGCCCGGCCCGGGCGGCGAGGACTCTCGCGGTCCGGACCGCCACCGGCGAGAAGTCGACGCCGGTGACCCGGGCGCCGCCGTCGGCCCAGGCCAAGGTGTCGAGGCCGAAGTGGCACTGCAGGTGCACCAGGTCCAGCGCGGTCACGTCTCCCAGGGCGCCGACCTCACGGGGGCGGGGGCCGGGCCGGCGCTCCATCCATCGGTCGATGTCGTAGAAGCGGGAGGCCACGTGGCTCGGCACTCGCTCGTCCCAATTGCGGCGGTTGGCGGCCCCAGGCGCCCGGACGTCGGATCATCGGCCACGGATTACCCACTTGCCCCCGGCCGATGCCGATGCCCCTGCCGATGTTGCGACCCGCCGGAGTCGCGATCGGGGCCCACCGTCAACTCTCGACGACATCTCCCAGCAGGTCGACCTGGACTCCCTCACCCCGGAGCCACTCGACCGCCCCATCGACGGTGGGGGCGTCGCCATCGAGCTCGCAGATGATCCAGCCGTTGCGCTCACCGACATCGGCGCGCCGGATGTTCGGCACGATGTCGAGCTCTTTGATCATCCGGGCGATGATCGGCTCCCGCACCAACTCCTCGGGGAAGGTCAACTTCACTCTCACACCGATCACCGGCCTGCTCCTGACGCCGCCACGAGTGCGGCATTGAGGTTCCCGGAACGGAACCCATCGAGGTCAAGGGTGACATACCGGTAGCCGGCCCGGTGCACGGTGCCGGTGACCTCGTCCCGGCGGGCCACCACCATGGCCAGGTCCTCCGCCGGGACCTCGATACGGGCGGTGTCCCCGTAGTGGCGCACCCGCAGTTGGCGGAAGCCCAGCGACCGCAGACCCGACTCGGCCTCGGCCACCGAGCGCAACGTGCCCAGGGTGACCGGCGTCCCGTAGGGAACCCGGGAGGCCAGGCAGGCCGCCGCCGGCTTGTCCCACGTCCGGAGGCCGAGCTGCTTGGACCACGCCCGCACGTCGGCCTTGGTGAAACCGGCGCTGACCAGGGGGAAGAGGGCCCCACGCTCCGATGCCGCCTGTTGCCCCGGTCGGTGGTCACCCAGGTCGTCGAGGTTCACACCGAGGACCACGGTCGATCCCCGGCCGCTGTGCTCCTGCTCGGAGATCGGCACCAGCGCATCCAACAGCGCCATCTTGCAGTGGTAGCAGCGCGAGCCGTCGTTGGCAGAGTAGGCCGGGTCGGCCAGCTCGCCGGTATGAACCTCGGTGAATCGCAGCCCCCATTCCGAGGCGAGGGCGCGGCAGTCGCCCAGCTCCTCGGGCGCCAGCGACGGGGAGACCGCGGTCACGCAGTGCACTTGGTCCGCACCCAGGGTTTCTGTGGCCACCCAGGCGACGAAGGACGAGTCTGTTCCTCCGCTGAAGGCCACCACCAGCGGACCGATGTCGGCGAGCTCCCGGCGCAGTGCGTCGAGATCGCCCCCCGCCGTGGTCTCACGCATCGGCGTCACCCATCGTCTTCACCCGTCGTGCTCACGCATCGGGAACGACCTGGGCCAGAACAGTCTCGACGGGGGCGACCATACCGGTCAGGAACGGGCCAAACTCGGCAAACCGGGCGGAGCCTTCGTCGAAGCGCATGGTGTAGACGCACTCCTTGAGGTCGTCGGGGTGCACGCCGAAGAGGGTCACACCCCACTCCCAGTCATCGATGCCGGTCGAGCCGGTGATCACCTGCACGATCCGGCCGGCGAACTTCCGGCCGGCGGAACCGTGCCCGTACATCACGGCCTTGCGCTCCTCGAACGGGAGCGAGAACCAATTGGCCCCTTCGACGTCCCCGCGTCGTTTGGACATCGGGTAGAAACAGAACGCGGTCTTCCCCTCGGGAGGAAGTGAGGGATAGAGCCGGATCTGCTTCATCTCGTCGGGGACGCCATCGGCGTACTCGGAGACCTCGGTCAGGGAGACGTAGGAGTCGACCACCTCCAGCCCTGCGGCCTGCAGGTCCGATTGGAGCCGGCGAAGGCGCCACAGGTCGGCACCGAGGGCCATGAAGCCGAGGTCGGCCTTGTGTCCTAGCATGGCCATTGCCACCACCTGGACGCCATCGGCCTGGGCTCCCTTGACTGCCTGGATGACCGCCTGGGCGTCGCAGCGTGGCGGGCCCGCCCGGGACGGGGCGTCCCCCAGTTTGCAGAACAGGTGGAGTACGCCCCAGCCGACCGAGGGGACGAGGGGTTCAGTCACGATGCACAGTCTAGGGAAAGAACGAAGGGCGCCCCACCGGGCCGCCCTTCGTCTCAACGCTCTGTTCCAGCCGGCCTCTCGGCCGATCGGTGTGGTCCTGCCGGCCGGGGGGCCGGCTCTGCC